>JBELAR010000012.1:0-28213 GCA_049508555.1 Steroidobacteraceae bacterium | reverse complement strand
CACGGGCTTAAGAAAATCCTCATCGCGAGCGAGTGCGCGTTCGAGATCGAAGGCACCCACGTCGAGCACGCGCTCGAGCGGTACTTCGGCGTTGCGCGTGTGCAGCACCTGCGCCGTGCCGCTGATCCCACGCAGCCGCTGCTCGATGCGCGCGAGTGCCGGGGCATCGACCAGATCGATCTTGTTGAGCAGCACGATGTCCGCGAAGGCAATCTGCTCGCGCACGATCGGGCTCTGTTCAAGCTCGTGCTCGAAATGTCGCGCATCGACGAGCGTCACGATCGCGTCGAGCGCATAGAATTCCTTGAGCTCCTCGTCGATGAAGAAAGTCTGCGCGACCGGCCCGGGATCGGCGAGCCCGGTGGTCTCGATCAGGATCGCGTCGAAGCGCTCGCGGCGCTTGCGCAGCTGAGTCAGGATGCGGATCAGATCACCGCGCACTGTGCAGCAGACGCAGCCGTTGCTGGTCTCGAAGATCTCCTCGTCCGCAGCGATCACGAGGTCCTGATCGACGCCGATCTCGCCGAATTCGTTCTCGATCACCGCGATGCGCTTGCCGTGCTGCTCGGAGAGGATGCGGTTCACGAGCGTGGTCTTGCCGGCGCCGAGAAAACCGGTGAGCACCGTGACCGGGATCCGTGTAGTCATCGCGTACCCCGCAGCCGGGAGAGCAGTCCGCCGACACCGGGCAGGCGCAGCGCCCGGAGCAGCAGCGTCCAGCCGAAGCGCAGCCGCCAGGGCACCATCGGCGGCGGTACGGCGGCAAAGAATTCGCGCCCGGCGTCGCGATGCAGCTGCAGGCTGGCGGCCTCCAGTTCGAATTCCAGCTCCTGGGCGCGGATCAGATAGCGGCGAGGCCCCGGCCCGTCGAGTTCGAAGAGCCACAAGCCGTTGAGCGAGGGCGGCAGGTTCAACGCGCCCACCGGTGTCGTGGCGCCGCTGAACAGCGCCGTGGCCCAATGCCGCGAGCGCTCGCCGTTGCCGCGCGATTCAAAACCGCGCAAGACGAGGTTCACCGGGCCATTCGCGGTCAGGCATTCGACCGCGCCGTCAAAGCCGATCAGCTCGCGCATGCGCGCTCGCTCAACATGCGGGCTCGCTCAAGCCGCGGCGTCCAGGTTCCAGAGCGTCAGCGGCAGCTCGCGCTTGAGCCACATGCCGCAGCCGACCGGCCGGAAGGCGCGCGCAAGCTCGCGACGATACCAGGCGCCGGGGCGCAGGCCCGGAATGCGATCGGTGCGCTGCTGATCGCAATTCTCGAGCCAATCCTCGAGCGTGAGTGCGCCGAAATATAATGCGCCGCGACACAGCCTTGCCAGATTCGCAATCGCGCGTCGTGCCGGCGGGACCGGCAGGTATTGCAGGACGTCATAGCAGATGACCAGGTCGAAGCGCTCGCGGCAGCGGAACGTCTCGATCGAGCCCTGCCGCCAGCCATAACGCTGGCAGAGGTATGCACTGTATTCCAGCCCGACATAATCGGCGCGGCGCAGAGCGCGCTTGAGCGGCGCGCGCAGCATCCCGACGCCGCAACCGGCATCGAGGATACGGCTCACGGGCAGGCCGAAATAGTCGACGCAGCTCGCGATCAGGCGCGCACGGGCGCTCATCTCGGCACGGGAGGTCACTGCGGTGCTGGGGTTGAAATAGAAACGCCGGTAATAATCGCGGTCAAACGGCATGCGTCGATCCATCGGGCTCGCTCATGTACACTACGCGGCCCTATTGTACTGGCCGGATGGCAGCCCCCGACAGGCGAAGGCCGGCTCAGGACCCTAAAATGAACACCCAGCTCGCTGCAAGGACCGAAGGGCGCGCGCAACGCGGCCGCGCGCCGGCCATCGGCTTCGTGAGCTTAGGCTGTCCGAAGGCGTTGGTCGACTCCGAGCGTCTGATCACCGAGCTGCGCGCACGCGGCTATCGGATCGCGGCGGACTACGCGCAAGCCGATCTGGTCGTGGTCAACACCTGTGGCTTCATTGAAGCCGCGATCGATGAGTCCCTGCAGGCCATCGGCGAGGCGCTCGAGCACAACGGCCATGTGCTGGTGACCGGCTGCCTCGGCGCCAATCCACAGCGCATTCTCGAGCGACATCCCAAAGTCCTGGGCGTGACCGGGCCGCACGCCACCGAACGAGTCATCGCGGCCATCGGCGAGCATCTGCCCGCGCCGCACGCGCGCTTCATCGATCTGCTGCCTCCGCAAGGCGTGCGCCTGACCCCGCGCCACTATGCGTATCTGAAAATATCGGAGGGCTGCAACAACCGTTGCAGTTTTTGCATCATTCCTGCGCTGCGCGGCCGCTTGGTCAGCCGCGCGCTCGATGACGTCATGCGCGAGGCCGAAGCGCTCGCGGCCGCCGGGGTCAAGGAACTGCTGGTCATCTCGCAGGACACCAGCGCCTACGGCAGCGACATCGGCTACCGCGAGGTGCAATGGCGCGAGCAGACCCACGCATCGCGTTTCCTCGATCTCACCCGTGCGCTCTCGCAGCTTGGCATCTGGGTGCGATTGCACTACGTGTACCCCTATCCCCACGTGGATGCGATCATCCCGCTGATGAGCCAAAGCGCCGTGCTGCCGTACCTGGACATTCCCTTCCAGCATGGCAGCCCCACGGTGCTCAAGCGCATGCGCCGTCCGGCGCACGCCGAGGACACCTTGCGACGCATCGAATCCTGGCGAGCGCAGCGGTCTGATCTGACACTGCGCAGCACTTTCATCGTCGGCTTCCCGGGCGAGACCTCGACGGAATTCGAGCAACTGCTCGGCTGGCTCGAATCCGCGCAGCTCGATCGGGTCGGCTGCTTCAAGTATTCCGCGGTCGAGGGCGCGGCCGCCAACGCGCTCGGCGCGGCGGTACCCGAAGCGCTCAAGCAGGAGCGCTACGAGCGCTTCATGGAAAAGGCAGGCGCCATCAGCGCCGCACGCCTGGCGGAGCGAATCGGCCAGCGTTGCCGCGTGCTGATCGACGCGGTCGAGCGCGGAGTGGCGATTGCGCGCGGCCCCGGCGACGCCCCCGAGATCGATGGCGTCGTGCGGCTGCGCGGCGCTGCCGCGCTCCAGGCCGGCGAGTTCGCCGACGTGGTAATCACGGGCGCCAGCACCTACGACCTGGAAGCGCGGCTCGCTTCCTAGTCGGGCAACGCGAAGCTCAAAAACCCGGCGGCGCTGGCAATGCAGACGTACTGCTTGCCCCCAACCATGTACGTCATCGGTGAGGCACGATAGTTCTCGTTACCCGTGAAATGCCACAGGGGCTTGCCATTCCTGGCATCGAGCGCGGTGAATACGCCGCCATCACCGCCGAAGAAGACCAGGCCACCGTTGGTGGACAGAGTGCCGCTGGCGCTTGGGCCGCGGCCCTCGCCGATCTCGACATAGTCCCAAACGGTCCTACCGGTCTGAATGTCCAGGGCGCGAATGGAGTGGGTGCCCCCCGGCACCGCGCTCCCGCTACCGTTGAACCAGCGCTTGCCCATTTCGAAGGGCGCCGGCGCCAGCTTCGCGATCGTGCAGCGATCGGTCGCGGCGAAGTAGAACAACTTCAATTGCGGGTTGTACGACTGCGACATCCAGTTCGTGCCCGAGGAAGGGCAGCTCAGCTGCCCCTCGAGTGTCGGCTCGGAATCGGGCAGCCTGATCGGCTTACCCTCTTTGGTGAAGCCGCTCGCCCAGGTCAGCTTGCTGACGAAGGGCGTGGCCTGCAAGAATTCCCCGTTCGTGCGATCCAGTACGAAAAAGAAGCCGTTGCGATCGGCCTGCATCAGCAGTTTGCGCGGCCGGCCGCCAAAGGACTCATCCACCAGCATCATCGGTTCATCCGCGTCCCAATCGTGGGTGTCGTGCGGCGTGAACTGAAAATACCACTTGAGTTCACCGGTTTTCGGCCGCAAAGCCAATACGCTGTCGGTATAGAGATTGCTGCCCTGGCGGTCGGTACCGTTGAAATCCGGGCACGGATTGCCGACGGCCCAGTACAGCAGATCAAGCTGCGCGTCGTAGGACCCGCTCATCCAGGTGGCACCACAGCCATGTTCCAAGGCGCTGCCGATCCAGGTTTCCGACAATTTCTCGCCGGGTTTCGGTATGGTCCAGAACTGCCAGTCGCGCTGGCCCGTCTGCGTATCATAGGAGGCGATGAATCCGCGCGCGCCTTCCTCGCCGCCCGCAACCCCCACGATGGCGTGATTGCCGATGACCAGCGGCGCGCCCGTGGCGCTGTACTGCGATTTGGGCCAGTCGGTCATCTCGACGTCCCAGAGCAATTTGCCACTGTGCTTGTCCAGCGCCAGCAGATGCGCATTGTCCGTCAGCATCATGACGCGGTCCCCGGCGATGCCGACGCCGCGATTGGCGCCTCCGGCGGCCTCGCCGAGCAGCCCCGGTGTCTGTGCTCGCCGATAGTTCCACAACTGACGGCCGCTCGCGGCGTCCAGCGCGAACACCGCATTCGCGGCCGTCACATACATGACGCCGTCCGCGACGATCGGAGTGGCCTCCAGGCGCGGCGCCCAGGTGACCGGGAAGATCCACTTCAGTGCGAGGCGGCGCACGTTCGAGGTGTTGATCTGATTCAGCGGACTGTTGCGGTTGCTGGTGAAGCTGCCGTCGTAGCGCGGCCAGTCCGCCTGCGGCGATAACGGCGGCTCGCGATATGCTGTTCCATCGCGGGTGAGCAGATGAATCATCCCGTCGGCGGTGGCGAGCTGAAGATTGAAGTTCGTCTCGTTGAGCACATCGCCCTGCAGGCTCGTGCCGTTGTCGAGTGTGATCGTGCGCTGCTGCGGCGCTCGCGCCGCCGGCGGCGGCTGCAAGGTGTGCAGAAACGCCAGGAGACCGCTCATCTCCGGATCCGCGATGGTATGCGGGGGCATGGCTCTGATGCCGCTGCGTATCAGAGCGGCGATCTGCTCATCGGGATGGCCGGCGACGAAGCCGATCAGGCTCGGCGCCCGCTCGGTGCCGTTGCCGTCCCCGCCATGACAGACGGCACAACGTACCGTGAAGGATTCGGTTCCGCCTGCCGCCACATTCTGCTGCGCGAGCGCGCTCAGCGAAACGAACAGTGGGCAGAGCAGAGCCAGCGCAAGCCGACGAGTCTGCATCGACAGGAGCCGTCGCTTCAGCCGCGGGTCTCGTACCGGCCCGTCAACCGCGATGCGCATAGGTCTTCGAGAAGCCGTTGCGCGCATTGGTGATGGTAAAGGTCCCATCCGCCTGCGCGGAAACCTTGATCCAGTAGGCTGGAGAGTGCTCCGGGTCGCCGATGACGGACGGACGCGTGCCCAGCGCGGGCTCGCCTGGCGGATTCGTGATCAGTGAGGCAACCGTCGCGGGGGACTCGATGTTGGCGATGAAATTACCGGCGACGTTGTGTTCGAGCAGGACATTCGCGGACCAGTGCAGCTGCCAGAGGTCCTCGAGGCCGGGCGCGGACTCGAGCGTCTGGAAGGTCTCGAGTTGCGCGCCCTTGCGCGTACCGTTGTTCATCACCATGACTCGGGGCCGCAGCGCGTAGATAAGCGCCTTGGTGCCAGACCAGGCCAGGCCATGATGCGTGGTCAGCATGAGATCGACCGTGCCGATTCGATTAACCGGACAGGCAAGCTGGCCTTCCCGATTCCACAGCAGATCCCCCAGATCGACGGTGCGGAACTTGCCATAGCGGATCACGCTGCCGACGGACTGGTCGTTCTCCAGATCCACGGTGATCTCTTTGGGTTTGAAGTCGGCACAGTATGGATTCGGCAGGCCCGCGCCCGGCGCATCCGTCATGTTGGTCGTGAGCGTCTTGGTGGCCGAGGATACGATCGTCCAGTCGATGCCGGTGATCGGCAGCTTGTCGCCGGGCTTTGCAATCGTATGCGGGTGGGTCTTGATATCGGCGTCATACGCCTGCTTGGGTGGAATGTTCTGCTCGGGCTGCACCGTCGTACCGTGATCGATGTAATGCAGGATCGGTATTTGCTTGGCCAGTTCGAGGTAGCCGCCGATGTGATCGCCGTGATAGTGCGTGATCAGCAGATAGTCGATCTGCTTGACGCCGGCTGCCTTGATCGCCTCCATGATGCGTCCCGGATCGCGCGTGCCGGTATTGCCGGTATCGACGAGCACGGTCTGGCCGCTCGGGGAGATGAATAGGGTCGACTGGCCGCCCTCGGTGTCGATGTAGTAGATGTCGAGGGTCTTGCCAACCGTCTGCGCCGACACGGACCCGGCCACTGCCAGGGCCAGGAACAAAAAGACGCTCCGCCGCATGGATTTCTCCCCCAGGATATTTTAGTGCCAGGGATTCTACGTCAACACTCGACGCCCGGCGAGCGAGCTCGGCGACGCCGGGTCTGGCGCTTCACTCGGGGATGCGTTGCGTGAAGTAAAGCCCGGCTCGGCCGTGGGGACTGAACCCCAGCGCCAGCTGGTAATGGGTTGACTGCCACAAATGCAAAATGGGCAGCCCCTGGCGCCGAAAGTTCTTCGCGGCCTGCACGAGCGTCGGGGCGCTGTGCATCCATGCCGGTGAATCGTCCCACGGTACGCTGAAACCAGGAGCCAGCGGCGAGCTCGGCGTCGCTGCACGGCTGGTAGCGGGGGCATCCGATAGGCCGGTCTTCAGAGCGATCGATGCCGGGCCGGCGCTCGCCCAATGCGCGATAGGGGTCTCATCCTCGGGAAGCCGCCAGCGTGCCGTGGCCGGCGTATCCTTGCCCTGAACGAGGGGGCCCTGAACGGCGGGGCCCTGAACGACGGGGCCGCGAACGGGGTGATTCGCCGCCTGCGCGTTGCGGGTACGCGCGCTGGGCTGCTCCTCCGCTACAGCGAACGTGGTGAGGCACAGCAGGAGCCATATGGAAGCTAGCTGCGCTCGCAATCGGCGTGCTGTTTTGGCATTGACCTTCATGCCGCCCTCCGAAATCTCGCGGCCACTGTGCGCGGGCCGCCCGGGGCTTGGCAGAGGCAATTCCGGCGCTTTCGCGGTCAGCCGCCGCCGTCAGCAGCCGCCGTCAGTAGCCGCTGACGGCAGGTTGGGGGGCGCCCATGCGAGCTGATCAGCCCGTGCTCGGCGGCAATCCGCAATGCAGCAAGAGGTCGGTGTCGCCGTGACTCAGAGCATTACAAGCCTTGCCGCAGGGGGCGGGTATCGAGGTGGCAAAGGTCTTGAAAATCAGCCGCACGATCACCGTTCTGTCATCACCTGGGGTGATAGGTTTGCTCGGTGTGGTGCAGGAGCTGCTCCGGGTAGAAATAGACCTCTCGCAGTGCGCCGTCGGCATAGCGGCCAGCTTGATCGTAGAAATGTGGCGAGTTCGGATCACCGCTCTCGCCACCCATCGAGACGGCACGGGCTGAGATTCTCGGGCCGAATTCGACCACCGCGACAAAGCTATTGCCCTTCGTTCCGTAATAACGCCGGGTTCCCGCATAACGCTGCGCACCGAACGAGGCGATCGAGCCCCAGCGCGCGGAGGTGAACGGCACGGGAATACTGGGACCAGCATCGGTAAACCTCTGCACGATGTCGCCATTCAGGCGCTGCGAGCGATTCATCTCGTCCCACGGAATGCGCCAGCGGCCAAAGTCCTGCGTGAGGCGCGCGGACACCGCCTGTAGCGCTTCAAGCCGCTCTTTCGCGGGCAGCTGATGTGCAAGGCCGTCGTAGACCTCGAGCTTCTCAGCCCCCGGATCCAATCCGGCGCGAACAAAAAGTTCATCGCCCCAAAGCACCGCCAAGGTCGTGGCCACGGAGTGCGCGTCCCAGCGGTAATCCCAATGCCGCAGCTCATCGATCTGATCTGCCATCTGTGCGCGCATGGGATCGTCAGCGCTCAGTGCGTCGAAGTCTGCCAACAGCGCCGGTATCAGTTCGGCAAAGGCCGGGAGGTAGGAATCGAACGCCGCACGCGTCAGGGAGTCGAGCGTAAAGTCGTGGCGGTCCTTCAACAACAGCGTTGCATGCACGCCGCGTGGATTTTCGCCCCACATATCCATGTAGCGCGGAAAGTTCTCGCGTTTGGGGCTGTATTCGCCGGCGGCGGAATAAGGCCAATCATTGGTATTCATTATCCAGCCGTTCGCTGGATTGAGTAGCTGGGGCAACTCCTCGAGACGGTGCAGCCCCTTCCAATCGGTTTGCGGGTTTGACCCATCCACCGGCTGGGTATAGTCGAAGCGGTCGTCGCGACGCGGAACAAACTGCGGATGCAGATAAGCAATATTGCCGTCGGCGTCCGCGTAGACGGTGTTGTTGCTGGAATTCGCCTGCCATTGCATGGCCTTCATGAAGGACGTCCAGTCGCGCGCCTTGGTCAGCTCGAAGGATTGCGACAACGCCTCGACCGGGCGCTGCATCAACGCAATCGATACCCATTTATCACCGATCTGCCGCACGATCGGGCCGTGCTGCGTATAAAAAGCGGTGACATGACGTACCGCCATGGATCCATCTGCGGCGCGGAATGGCACCTCGATTGGGGTGAGCCGAACCGGTCGCCACTGCTCACCGTAGCGGTATTCCAGCCGCCCACGATGCCGCTCGACCGTTTCCAGGAAGAAATCGACATTATTCACGCCGCTGGAGGTGTGCATCCAACCCAGCCGGTCGTTGAATCCCTGGTAGAGGAAGAACTGTCCCCACGTCACGGCGCCGTAAGCGTTGAGACCCTCATCGCTGTGCACCTGCAATTCGGAGCGAAAGAAAAATGAGGTATGAGGATTGATCAATAGCAGGGCGTGATGATCGAGCGTGTTGGCCGGTGCGATGGCCATGCCGTTTGAGCCCCCCATTTGACGAGCCGTCCGGAAGGGCTGCGCACTGGCCGTGGCAGGCGAATGCCCCAGGTAGAACTTCTGCAGCGCAGCCAGATCGACCTGTTCAATGTCCCCTCCAATGCTGCCCTCGGAGAAACTGAGCGCCATCCACGGCTCGAAGTGATGGATCAGGCGTGGCCGGATATCGGGGTGCGAGCGCAGAAAACAGTTCAAGCCGTCGGCCCAGGCGACCATGAGCTTCTGCAACCACGGTGGGCTGGCCCGATAGTCGCGTTGCAGATCAGCCGGTTGAACAAAAAGCTTCATCCGCAGATCCTGCGCGACGGCCGGTTCGCCCTCCACCTCGGCCAGGCGCCCCATCGCGTTGATGAAATTGGTTTCTACGCGATTGAAGTCATCTTCCGCCTGCGCGTAGGCCATGCCGAACACCGCGTCCGAGTCGCTGCGCCCTTGAATATGTGCGATACCCCAGTCATCGCGAACGATCAGCGTGGCCTGCGTTTCGCCACGCCATCGGACCTGCTCGGTCTCAGGGCCGGCCGGAGCCGCTGCGCGTGCTCCCGGAACGCCGGCGCCCAGCGCCAGGAAGAGAATCGAGATCTGTCGTACGGTCATTCGACCGTGACGCTCTTGGCGAGGTTACGCGGCTGATCGACGTCGGTGCCCTTGAGGATCGCGACGTGATAGGCCAGCAATTGCAGCGGGATCGTGTAGATCATCGGCGCTTGGAAATCGGCGACGTGTTTGGGCATCTGAATGACGTGTACGCCATCGCTCGATTCGACGCCGGAATCCGGATCGGCGAACACGTAGAGCTCCCCGCCGCGTGCCCGCACCTCCATGAGGTTGGACTTGAACTTCTCGAGCAGGTCGTTGTTGGGCGCCACGGCGACGACCGGCATGTCGGCATCGACCAGAGCCAGCGGCCCGTGCTTGAGCTCTCCGGCCGCATAGGCCTCGGCGTGTATGTAGGAGATTTCTTTGAGCTTGAGCGCACCCTCCATGGCGATCGCGTGCATGGCGCCGCGCCCCAGAAACAGGGCGTGATGCTTATCGGCGAAGCGCAGCGCCAGACGGTGCACCAGCGGATCGAGCTCGAGCGTCTTCTCGAGCAATGCGGGCAGCTCGATCAGGCGTGTGATCAATGTGCGCTCGCGCTCGGGGTCGGCGCCGTTGTGACGCGCCAGCGCGATCGTCAGCATCGCCAGCGCGGTGAGCTGGGTGGTGAAGGCCTTGGTGGAGGCGACACCGATTTCCGGCCCGGCACGCGTGAGCATCACCAGCTCGGACTCGCGCACCAGCGAGCTCTCGGGTGCATTGCAAATCGCGAGCGTGGAGAGGTAGCCGTTCTGGCGCGCCATGCGCAGTGCGGCGAGCGTATCGGCCGTCTCGCCCGATTGCGAGATGACCACGAATAGCGCGTTCTTCGATACCACGGGGTTGCGATAGCGATATTCGCTGGCGATCTCGGCACGGCATGGAATGCGGCAGATCTGCTCGACGAAATAGCGCGCCACGACGGCGGCGTGATAGCTGGTGCCGCAGGCAACGACGTGCACCGCCTCGACGCGCTCGAACACGGCCGTGGCGGCCGGACCGAAGGCCGCTTCAAGCAGACGCCCGTTGGCGACCCGCTCCTGCAAGGTATTGGCGACAGCCCGCGGCTGCTCGTGTATCTCCTTGAGCATGAAATGCCGGTACTGCCCCTTCTCGGCGGCGTCGGCGGTAAGCTCGCTCTCCCTGACCGGCCGATCGGCGCTGTTGCCATCGCGATCGATCACGCGCACGCCGCTGCGGCGGATTTCGGCGACGTCGCCCTCATCGAGAAACATGAAGCGGCGCGTCACCGGCAGCAATGCGGCAGCATCGGACGCGACGTAGCACTCGCCCAATCCCAGTCCGAGCACGACCGGGCAGCCCATGCGCGCGGCGATGAGCCGATCCGGCTCCTGCTCGCTCACGACCGCCAGCGCATAGGCGCCTTCCAGCTCGGCGACGGTCGCGCGCACGGCCTTGAACAAGTCCCCGAGCTTCTCATTATGAAAATGTACCCGGTGCGCGACCACTTCCGTGTCGGTCTCGGAGCTGAACTGATAGCCGTTCGCCTTGAGATCCTCGCGCAATTCCTCGTAGTTCTCGATGATGCCGTTATGCACGATCGCGAGACCGTCGCGCGAGAGATGCGGGTGTGCATTGCGCTCGCTCGGCACGCCGTGCGTGGCCCAGCGCGTGTGCGCGATGCCGATGCGGCCCGCGATCGGCAACTCCACCAGTGCCTGCTCGAGTGCGCGTACCTTGCCGACCGTGCGCAGCCGCTGCATGTGACCGCCGGTGTTCAGGACGGCGATGCCGGCCGAATCGTAGCCGCGGTATTCGAGTCGCTTGAGGCCCTCGATCAGAACCGGCACGATGTTGCGATCAGCGACGCCGCCGACTATTCCACACATGGCAGTGTCGTTCCTTGGTGCAAGTGGTAATGCCTGATCATCGCTTGCGCGGGCCCTTGGCGGGCCGCTCCCAGTGCTCGATCGTGACCTGCCGCGCGCGCGCCAGCGTGAGCTTGTCCGCCGGCGCATCGGCCGTGACGGTCGAGCCCGCGCCGATGGTCGCCCCATCGCCGATTTTGACAGGCGCGACCAGCATGCTGCCCGAACCGATGAAGGCGCCGTGGCCGATCTCGGTGCGCCATTTGTTCGCCCCGTCGTAATTGCAGGTGATCGTGCCCGCCCCGACGTTGACGCGGCTGCCGAGCTGCGCGTCCCCGATATAGCTCAGATGATTGATCTTACTGGCTTCCCCGATCAGGCTGTTCTTGATCTCGACGAAATTGCCCAGATGCACGCCGTCGCCGAGGCGCGACTGCGGCCGCACGCGCGTGAAGGGGCCGATCTGGCAGTCGCCGCCGATCGTGGCATCCTGCACGACGCAGTTGGCGTGCAGTACGGTGGCTGGGCCGACGCTCGAGTTCGCGAGTACACAATTGGGTCCGACGCGCACGCCATCGGCCAGGTGCACCGGACCCTCGAGCACGACGTTCACATCCAGCAGCACGTCGCGCCCCACGGTGACCTCGCCGCGCACGTCGATGCGCGCCGGATCGACCAATGTGACGCCCTGACTCATCAATTCGCGCGCTCGCCGGCGCCGGTACTCGGCCTCGGCCTCGGCGAGCTGCTGCTTGTCATTGATGCCCAGGATCTCCGTCGGGTCCTCGGCCTTCAGGGCATGGACCGCCGTTTTGGCACGCAAGGCCAGCGCGCAGATGTCGGTGAGGTAGTACTCGCCCTGTGCATTGCGCGGCTGCAATTGCCCGAGCCACTTGCGCAGCGGCGCTGCGGGCGCGAGCAATACGCCGCTATTGACCTCCGCAATCGCGCGTTCGCGGGCGCTGGCATCGCCCTCCTCCACGATACGTTTCAGCGCCCCGCGCGCATCGCGTACCAGGCGGCCGTAGCCCGTGGTGGCGGCCGGCGTCGCGCTCAGCAATGCCACGCTGCGCGCGCCGGCCAGTGCGATCAGCGCGCGCAGCGTCTGTGCCCGCAGCAAGGGCACGTCACCATAGAGCACCAGCACACGCTGGTTGTCGGCAATGGACGGCATGGCCTGCATGAGCGCGTGTCCGGTGCCCAATTGCTCCGCCTGCAGCGTCCATTGCACGGGAGCCTGTGCGAAGTGCTGGCGCAGCACCTCGCCACCATGGCCATAGACGACGTGGATGGCGGCGGGCTCGAGCCGCGCGGCGAGCTCGAGTACGTGCCCGAGCAGCGGAACCCCTGCCAGCCGCTGCATGACCTTGGGCAGTGTCGAGCGCATGCGCGTGCCGCGACCGGCCGCAAGAATGACAATCGCGAGTGGTGAGGCCTTTGAATCCTTGCGGGGGGGCATCTGTCGAATTCTAGCAGCTCGGAGCACGCCTCAAGGTCGTCGGAGGTGCGCAGCTGAGGAGCCGTTCTCGTTATTGCGCACCGCTCGTGCGCAGCGCTTGCCTCAACGCAGCCCTTTGCGCAGCTTCTCGATGAGTCTGAGCTGTGCGATTGCGCGCGCGAGTTCCGCGAGCGCCTCCGCCTGCGTGATCTGATCGACCTTGCCTGCCAGCACTTCCTGGGCCCGCTGGCGCGCCTCGAGCGCGGCGGCCTCATCGAGATCCTTGGCGCGAGCGGCCGTGTCGGCCAGCACCGTGACCCGCTTGGGTTGAATCTCGAGCGCGCCGCCGCCGACATAGAACGAGTGTTCCTCGCCCTCGGGCGTGCGCACGCGCACCTCGCCCGCCTTGAGCAAGGACAGCAACGGCGCGTGGCGCGGCGCAACACCGAGCTCGCCCTCCGAGGCGGGCAGAAACACCATGCTCGCGGGGCCGGAGAAAATCTGGCCCTCGGCGCTGACGATGTCGACCTGAATCGTATCCATCACTGCAGCGTCTTCGCCTTCTCGACCACCTCATCGATGGTTCCAACCATATAGAAGGCCTGCTCGGGCAGCGCGTCGAATTCCCCCGCGATGATGCCCTTGAAGCCGCGGATCGTGTCCTTGAGCGCCACGATCTTGCCATCCTGACCCGTGAACACCTTGGCGACGTTGAAGGGCTGCGAGAGGAAGCGCTGGATCTTGCGCGCCCGATACACGGTGAGCTTGTCGGTCTCCGACAGCTCGTCCATGCCGAGGATCGCGATGATGTCCTGCAGCTCCTTGTAGCGCTGCAGGACCGCCTGCACAGCGCGCGCGGTGCTGTAGTGCTCATCGCCGACCACCAGCGGATCGAGCTGGCGGCTGGTGGAATCGAGCGGATCGACCGCCGGATAGATACCGAGCGCCGCGATCTGGCGCGAGAGCACGACGGTCGCGTCCAGATGTGCAAAGGTCGTCGCCGGGGATGGATCGGTCAGATCGTCGGCGGGCACGTAGACCGCTTGTATAGAGGTGATCGAGCCGGTCTTGGTCGAGGTGATGCGCTCCTGCAATACGCCCATCTCCTCCGCCAGGGTCGGCTGGTAGCCCACCGCGGAGGGCATACGCCCGAGTAGCGCCGAGACTTCGGTACCGGCCAGGGTGTAGCGATAGATGTTGTCGACGAAGAACAGCACGTCGCGGCCGCGGCCATTGGCCTGCTTCTCATCGCGAAAATACTCGGCCATGGTCAGGCCCGTGAGGGCCACGCGCAGGCGGTTGCCGGGCGGCTCGTTCATCTGCCCGTACACCATTGCGACCTTGGAGTTCGGCAGGTTCTCCAGATCGATGACGCCGGACTCGGCCATTTCATGGTAGAAATCGTTGCCCTCGCGGGTGCGCTCGCCGACCCCGGCGAACACGGAGAGACCGGCGTACTGCTTGGCGATGTTGTTGATGAGCTCGAGCATGTTGACGGTCTTGCCGACGCCGGCGCCGCCGAACAGCCCGACCTTGCCGCCTTTGGCGAAGGGCACCAGCAAATCGATCACCTTGATCCCGGTGACCAGCAGGTCCTGGCCGCCGGCCTGCTCGTCGTAGCTCGGCGCCGGACGGTGAATCGCCCAGTGCTCGCGCGTGAGCACCGGGCCGCGGTTGTCCTGCGGCGCGCCGAGTACATCCATGATGCGGCCGAGCGTACCCTCGCCGACCGGGACCGAGATCGGCGCCCCGGTGGCTTCGACGTTGAGGCCACGCTGCAGACCCTCGGAGACGCCCATGGCGATCGTGCGCACCACGCCGTCGCCGAGCTGCTGCTGGACCTCGAGGGTCAGGTCGTGGTCCACGAGTTTGAGTGCCTCGTAGATGCCAGGGATCGCCTGACGCGGAAACTGCACGTCGATGACCGCGCCGATGATCTGCGTGATTTTACCCGTTGCCATGTTCGCTTGTCCTCGAGCGCCCGTGAATCCGGAGGGCGCCATCAATCAATGTTGCACTTCAGTACCGAGCCCACTCGCGGCCCTCAGACGGCGGCCGCGCCGCCGACGATCTCGGCCAGCTCCTTGGTGATCGCGGCCTGGCGCGCCTTGTTGTAGACCAATTGCAGCGAGCCGATGAGCTTGCCGGCATTGTCCGAGGCGCTCTTCATCGAGACCATGCGCGCCGCCATTTCCGAGGCGACATTCTCGACCGCACCCTGATAGACCTGCGACTCGATGTAGCGCATCAGCAGCCCATCGAGTATCGCGGCCGCGTCCGGCTCGTAGATGTAGTCCCAATGCTCCTGCAGCTCCGCGGCGTCATCGAACTTGGTCGGTGCCGGCAGCAATTGCTGAACCTCCGGCTTCTGCGACATCGTATTGATGAAGCGCGCATTGATCAGGAACAGCCGATCGATGCTCCCTGCGCGATACGCATCGAGCATGACCTTGACGCTGCCGATGAGGTCCTTGACGTGCGGCCGGTCGCCGAGCGCAGTGACGGCGCCGAGTATCGGCAGCGCGAGCCGACGGAAGAAGGCCACGCCTTTGCTGCCGATCAGGCTCAGGTTCACGTTCGCTCCCTGCGCCTGCCACTGACGTATGAGCACCAGCGCGCTCTTGAAGACGTTGGCATTGAGCGCGCCGCACAGTCCGCGATCGGTCGAGATGATGATGACGCCGATCGCCTTCACCTCGCGCTCGATCAGGTACGGATGCCGGTAGTCGGGGTTGGCCTCGTACAGGTGACCGATGACGTTGCGCATCTTCGCGGCGTAGGGCCGCGCGAGACGCATGCGCTCCTGCGCCCGGCGCATCTTGCTTGCGGCGACCATTTCCATCGCCTTGGTGATCTTCTGCGTACTCTTGACGCTCGAGATCTTGGCGCGGATTTCCTTCGTGCCGGGCATGACTGTCAGTACACGCCGGTCGCGATGAAGTCTTCGCAGATCTTCTTCAGGGTCGCCTCGTGCGCCTTCAGCACCGGATTGGCGTTCATCGCCTCGAGCGCGGCGGCGTGGCTGCCGTGCGCGAAACTCTGCAATGCCGCCTCGAACTCGACGACTTTGCTGCGCTCGACCTTGTCCATGTAGCCATTGTTGACCGCGTAGATCGACAGCGCCATTTCCGCCACCGACATCGGTGCGTATTGCTTCTGCTTCATGACTTCGGTCACGCGCTGCCCGCGCTCGAGCTGCCGGCGCGTGGCTTCATCGAGATCGGAGGCGAACTGCGAGAAAGCCGCGAGCTCGCGGTACTGCGCCAGGGCGAGGCGGATGCTGCCGCCCAGGCGCTTGATCATGTCGGTCTGCGCGGCGCCGCCGACGCGCGACACGGAAATGCCGGCGTTCATGGCCGGACGTATGCCGGAGTTGAACAGATCGGTCTCGAGGAATATCTGCCCGTCCGTGATCGAGATGACATTGGTCGGTACGAACGCCGTGACGTCGCCCGCCTGAGTCTCGATGATCGGCAGTCCCGTGAGCGAGCCGGTCCGGCCCTTGACGCGGCCCTTGCTGGCCTGCTCGACGTACTGCTCGTTGACCCGCGCGGAGCGCTCGAGCAGGCGCGAGTGCAGATAGAACACGTCGCCCGGGTACGCTTCGCGCCCCGGCGGGCGCCGCAACAGCAGCGATATCTGCCGATAGGCTACGGCCTGCTTCGACAGATCGTCATAGATGATCAGCGCATCCTCGCCGTTGTCCATGAAGTACTCGCCCATGGTCACGCCGGAATAGGCCGAAAGGTACTGCAATGCCGGCGGAATCGAGGCGGATGCGGCGACGACGATCGTGTGCGCCATCGCCCCGTGCTCCTCGAGCTTGCGCACGACATTGGCGATCGAGGATTGCTTCTGCCCGATCGCGACGTAGATGCACTTCACCCCGGAGGTTTTCTGGTTGATGATCGTGTCGATCGCGAGCGCCGTCTTGCCGGTCTGTCGATCCCCGATGATGAGTTCGCGCTGGCCACGGCCGACCGGCACCATGGCGTCGATGGCCTTGTAGCCGGTCTGCACCGGCTGACTCACGGATTGGCGGTAGATGACGCCCGGCGCGACGCGTTCGATCGGCGCCGCGGCCGTGGTGTTGATGGGCCCCTTGCCGTCGATGGGCCGGCCCAAGGCGTCGACCACGCGGCCCAGCAGTTCGGGCCCGATCGGCACTTCCAGAATGCGCCCGGTGGTCTTGACCGTGTCGCCTTCCCGGATCGTCTTGTAATCGCCGAGCACGACGGCGCCCACCGAATCCTGCTCGAGGTTCAATGCCAGGCCGTACAGGCTGCCGGGAAACTCGATCATCTCGCCGTAGCGCACGTCAGCCAGACCGTGGATGCGGCAGATACCGTCCGTGACCGATACCACGGTCCCGACGTTGCGAGCCTCCGCGGCGGCCGCAAAGCGCTCGATGCGCTCCTTGATGAGTTCACTGATTTCGGATGATTTGATGGACATGGCCAATCCTCTGAAAAACTGTGCGCTTCAGGCGCCGCTCATCGCGGCGGCCATTCGCTCGATGCGCCCACGCAGCGAGCCGTCAATCACCATGTCGCCGTAGCGAACCAGCGCGCCGCCGAGCAGTCGCGCATCGACCGTCGCGTGCAGTCGCACCGCTCGTCCCAGGCGCGCCTGCAGCGCGTTCTGCAGCGCGAGCGCCTGCTGCGGCAGCAGCTCGCGCGCGGCCACGACCTGTACGTCGGCCTGGTGCTCCGCCTCGGCGCGCATTTGTGCGTACTGCTGTGCAAGCTCCGGCAATAACGCGATGCGGCCGTTCTCCGCCAGCATCTGCAGCAAGGCGCGTTCGGGCTCGACCTGTCCATCCTGGGCGGCGATCTCGAGCAGAAATTCGATGAGCGCCGCGGCGCTCACCCGCGGATTGTCGATCAGGGCGGCGACACGGCCGTCGGCCACCGCGGCGCTGGCCGCGTCCAGGAACCGGCTCCACTGCTCGAATGCTCCGGCCTCGCCGGCCGCCTCGAAGGCGGCGCGCGCATACGGACGCGCGGCGGTGGCTTGTTCAATCATGCTGCGTGAAGCCTACGGCGGCTCAGTGCCGGGTGATGTCGCGCGAGAGCTCATCGAGCAATTGCGCGTGCGCGGCCGGATCGATCTCGCGCTCGAGCAGGCGCGCAGCCCCGGCCACCACGAGGGCGCCGAACTCGCGCTGTAATGTCTCGCGCATGCGTGCCGCCTCGTTCCCGGCCTCCAGGGTCGCGGCCTGTACGATGCGCGCACCCTCGCTCTCGGCGCTCTGCTTGGCCTGGGCGATCATTTCATTCGCTCGGCGCGCCGCCTGGTCCTCGATGGAGCGCGCCCGCTCCCGCGCCTCGCGCACGATCTGCTCGGCGCTGGCGCCGGCCTCGCGCAGCTGCTTCTCGGCGGCGTCGGCCGCGGCCAGGCCGTCCGCAATCTTCGCGTTACGCTCATCGATCGGTTTCGCGATCATCGGCACCACCACCTTGGCGATGAACCAAAGCATGATCAGGAACACGACGATCTGGCCGATGAAGGTGGCGTTGATATCCATGCGTAGCTAGCTCCAGGCAGCAGCGGCGACGGCCGCGCAGGCGGCCGCAGCGACGGGGGCTTCAGCCACCCCTGTTAGCCATTCTTGGGAAGCAGGGGATTGGCGGTGGCGAAGAACAGTGCCAGGCCGACGCCGATCAGGAACGCCGCGTCGATCAGGCCGACCAGCAGGAACATGCTCTTCTGCAGCATGGGTGTCAGCTCGGGCTGGCGCGCGGAGGACTCGAGAAACTTCGAGCCCATGATACCGATGCCGATACAGGCGCCGGCGGCGCCCAGTCCGATCATCAGTCCGACACCTATCGCGGTATGGGCCTGGATGAGAGCAATTGCGTCCATAGTCTTTTAGTCTCCTGGTCAAATTCGAACAAATGCGCTAGTGGTGCTCTTCCGCCATGGCTATGTAGACGATCGGCAGCACCATGAAAATGTAGGCCTGTAGCAGCACAATCAAGATGTGGAAGATCGCCCAGCCGGCGCCGAATAACACCTGCGCCAGGAACGCGATGCCGCTCCAGAAGGTCAATCCGGTGACGGCGAATCCCAGCAGCGCGATCAGGATGAACAGCAGCTCGCCAGCATACATGTTGCCGTACAGCCGCATGCCGAGCGATATCGGCTTCGAAAGCAATTCGATGAAATTAAGCACGATGTTGAACGGGAACAGCCAGATGCCGAACGGCGCGGCGGCCCATTCGTACAGGTAGCCGCCGATGCCCTTGGCGCGCACCGAGAAGATGATGATCATTGCAAACACCACGACCGCCTCGGCGATGGTGCCATTGAGATCGCTGGTCGGCAGTACGCGCCAGAACTTGGCGCCGAACACGCTGGCGAAGTGTCCCGGCAGGTCCACCGGCAGCAGGTCCATGGTGTTCATCGCCACCACCCAGCTGAACAGCGTCAGCGCCAGCGCGGTCATGAAGCGCCGGTCGCCCGGGTAGATGCCGGCAACCTGCTGGTCGACCCAGTCGTAGATGAATTCGACGAACGCCACGAGTCCGGTGGGAGCCGCACCGCTGCTGGCGCGACGCGCCGCAAACCAGAGGATGAAGCTGACCGCAATCGCAAGCAGCGCCGACATGAATAGCGTGTCGACGTGCCAGGTCCAGAACCCCGAGCCCACTTTCAGGTGGGTGAGGTGATGCGCGATGTACTCGGTCGGCGACTCGCCGCTGTCAACAGCCATGTGGCGTTACGGTTCCTTGGGGGCCTGCGCCCCCACTCCCAATCCCTGGCCCAATCCGCGCACCCTCAGCTCGGCGCGCCTTGGCGCGAGCGTGTGCGCGACGCCGCTGTGAACGGCACCCACCAGAACGCCGCGAGCGTCGCCGCGTAGGCGGCAAGCAGTGCCGGCCAAGACACCTGCGCGAAACGCGAAGCGGCGAAGAACAGCGCCACCGTCAGCCCGACTTTGATCGCTTGCGCGACATACAACCGCGTGAGCGCACCGCGCGCCGTCAGCGCGGGCTTCAGGGCCGTCCAAGTCATGTACAGATTGGCGACCACGCCGATCGCCGCACCCGCCAGCGCCGAACTCCCCGCGCGAGCGCCCCATACGATCCAGCACGCCAGCGCCACTGCCCCGCCCATGCCGCTCTGCGTGAGCAGGATGCGTGCGGCCAGCGGGCGGATGTCGGCATCACTGCTCGTTGACACGGCAAATCCTGCGGGCAACAAAAAACCACTCGCCGTCATGCTTGGCCGCACGCTGGGAGTGGCCTCGCCCTCGCTGGTCGGGCAAACACGAATCTTGAAGTCGTCAACAAAGGCCGGTCAGCAACGGCCGGCGATTATAGAGGCGAAACTGGTGCGCTTCAACCGATCCCAGTCGAGCGCTGAGCACTCGCGGGCGCTGCGGCGCCGGCCTATCAGAGTGGTGTTTTCAAGGCCGCTGGAAGTGGCTCAGGATGCCGTCGAGCTCCTCGAGGCTGTTGTAGCGAATCACCAACCGGCCGTTGCCCGCGCGGGCATGCTCGATATTCACCCGCGCGCCCAGCTTCTCTGCCAGATCTTCTTCAAGTCGCTGAATGTTCGGATCTATTGCGGCCGGAGGGGCCTGGGTCCTGGATTCCGGCGGTTCGGCCATGCGCCGCACCAGGCTCTCGGTATCGCGCACGGAGAGGCCCCTGCTGGCCACGAGGGTCGCGACCTCGATCTGCTGCCGGCGCTGCGGCAGCCCGAGCAATGCGCGCGCATGCCCCATCTCGATCTCACGCCTCGCGAGGCGCTCGCACACCTCCTCGGGCAGCTCGAGCAGCCGCAGCAGGTTGCTGACCGCCGCGCGCGAGCGTCCGACCGCATCGGCGGCCTGCTGATGCGTGAGGCCGAACTCGGAAATCAGGCGCTCGAGTGCGCGCGCTTCCTCGAGTGGGTTGAGGTCCTCGCGCTGGATGTTCTCGATCAGCGCCATGGCGATGGCCGCCTCATCCGGCACCCGGCGGATGACTGCCGGAATATCCCGCAGGCCGGCCTGCTGCGCTGCGCGCCAGCGCCGCTCGCCCGCGATGATCTCGTAGCGCTGTACGCCGCGCTCGTCGGCTTCGCCGATGGGCCGCACGACGATCGGCTGCACGACGCCTTGTGCGCGGATGGATTCCGCCAGCTCGGTGAGACTTTCAGGCCGCATGTCGAGGCGCGGCTGGTAACGGCCGCGCTGTAACAGATCGAGCGGCACGCGCGCGAGTTCCTCATCCAGAGGGCGCGCGCGCACCGGTCCGGCGGCAGCGCCGGACGTGGCAGCGTCCGGCGGACCGGGGGAGCCCTGCGTGGCGAGTCTGGCCTGGCCCAGCAGATCGGCCAGGCCGCGGCCGAGTGTGGGCTTCTTCTGGCTCATGCGCGCATCATAGCTGCATCCCGCGATTCTTCTTCACGCCGCAGCATCTCGCCGGCCAGAGCCAGGTAGGACAATGCGCCGCGCGAGTCCGGATCATGGGCGAGTGCGCTCTTACCAAAACTCGGCGCCTCGGCCAGACGCACGTTGCGTGGCACGACGGTACGAAACACCTTCGGACCGAAGTTCAGGATCAGTTGGGCGCTCACCTCGCTCGCGAGGTTATTGCGCGAGTCGTACATGGTCCGCAGGACGCCCTCGATTTCGAGCCCGGGGTTGGCCGCGACACTGATCTGCTCGATGGTCGCCACGAGCGCCGAGAGTCCCTCGAGCGCGTAATACTCGCACTGCATGGGAATCAAAACGCTGTCGGCGGCCACCAATGCGTTGACGGTCAGCATGTTGAGCGCTGGCGGACAGTCGATCAGAATCAGGTCGTAAAGGCCACGGATCGGCTCGAGCGCCTCACGCAGGCGCTGCTCGCGCCGGTCGCCCGCCATCAGCAGGCGCACCTCCGCCGAGGTCAGATCCTGATTGGTCGGCAACACCGACAAGGCGCCGGGACTCTGGATCGGGCCCGCCGCCGCGGCCACGCACACCGCCTCGGCGGCGGTGCACTCCCCCAGCAGGACCTCGCAGCTGCCGCGGGTAATGGCGTTCTTGTCGATGCCGCAACCGGCCGTGGCGTTGCCCTGCGGATCGAGGTCGACGAGCAATACGCGGCGCCTCATCGCGGCAAAAGACGCCGCCAGGTTCACTGCGGTCGTGGTCTTGCCCACGCCCCCCTTCTGATTGGCCACGGCCATCACACGCTTCATAGGCCATTCAGTCTAGCCCTTGGCGCACCCGGACTACAGGTAAACTGCGCCGATGAGATTGATCTCCGGAATCATCGTGGCCGTCGTCTTCGCGGTCATGACTTTCGGCCTGTGGGGGTACCTGAATCGTCCGGAGAGCGAGCCGCCTTGGCCGGCACACATTCAGGGCGTGGCCTTCTCGCCTTTCGCCGCCGACCAGAATCCCTTTGGCAGCAAGGACGTACCGCCGGTCGAGCAGATCGATTCGGACCTGCGTCTGCTCGAGGGCAAGACCTACGCGGTGCGGACCTACTCGGTGCTGGGCTCGCAAGGCAAGATCCCGGAACTCGCGGCCAAGTACGACATCAGCGTCGCCTTGGGCATTTCGCTCTACCGGGATACCGCCGAGAACGAGCTGGAGCTGAACACCGGTATCGCGCTGGCACGGCAGCACAGAAACGTGGTGCGCGTGCTGGTGGGCAACGAGGTCTTGCTGCGAGGGGATCTGACCGTGCCTGAGCTCTCGCGGGTGCTCGATCGCGCCCGTGGCGCAATCCGCCAGCCGGTCGGCTACGCCGACACATGGGCCACGTGGCTGCGCAATCCCGAGATCGCCCGCCACGTCGATTTCATCGCGGTGCACCTGTTCCCGTACTGGGAAGGGGTCGACGTGGAATCCGCTGTGGATTTCTGTTTCCGCGAACTCAAGGCCGTGCAATCCGCGTTTCCGAAGAAACCCGTGATCATCGGCGAGATCGGCTGGCCCTCGGAGGGGCGCAACCGCGCCGGTGCGGTCGCATCGGTCTCCAACGAGGCGCTGTTCCTGCGCCGATTCCTGGCGCGGGCCGAAAAGGAGGGCGTGCGTTACTACATCATGGAGGCCTTCGATCAGCCCTGGAAGGCGCGCGAGGAGGGAGCAGTCGGCTCCTATTGGGGCATCTACGACGTCGAGCGGCACCCGAAGTTCGAGTTCACCGCGCCGATCGTGCGCATTCCCGAGTGGCACATGCTCGCGGCGATCTCGGTGGCGCTGGCGCTCCTGATGCTCGGCGTGTTCTACATGCACAGCGGATCGCTGCGCACGCTCGGCCGCACCCTGCTCGCCATCGTGGTGTACTCCGCGGCGACCGCCACGGTCTGGGTGATCTACGACTACACGCAGCAGTATCTGACACCCACCAGCCTGCTGGTCGGCTCGCTGCTGATCCTCGGCATGCTCGGGGTCATCGCAGTGCTGTTCGCCGAGGCGCACGAGTGGGCCGAGGCGCACTGGGCCGGCGCCCACGCCCGGCTGCTGGTGCCCAAACCGCCGCTGATACCCTCGAGCCGCAAGGTCTCCGTGCACGTGCCGGCCTACAACGAGCCGCCGGACATGCTCATCGAGACGCTCGATGCGCTCTCGCGGCTCGACTATCCGAACTTTGAAGTCATCGTGGTCGACAACAACACGCGCGATGAGGCGACCTGGCGTCCGGTCGAGGCGCACTGCCTGCAGCTCGGCAGCCGCTTCCGTTTCTTTCACGTCGCCCCGCTCGCAGGCTTCAAGGCCGGTGCACTCAATTACGCGCTGGCCAAGACCGCGCCGGAGGCGGAAATCATCGCCGTCATCGACAGCGACTACATCGTCAAGCCCAACTGGCTGTCGGACCTGGTGCCGAGCTTCGATGATCCGCGCACGGCCATCGTGCAGGCGCCGCAGGACTACCGCGACGAGCACGACAATGCCTTCAAGGCCATGTGCTATGCGGAATACCGCGGGTTCTTCTATATCGGCATGATCACGCGCAATGAGCGCAATGCGATCATCCAGCATGGCACGATGACGCTGGTGCGCCGCTACGTGCTCTCGGCGGTCGGTGGCTGGGCCGAATGGTGCATCACCGAGGATGCGGAGCTCGGCCTGCGCGTGTTCGAGGCCGGCTACGAGGCGCTCTACATATCCAGGAGCTACGGTTGCGGGCTCATGCCCGATACGTTCATCGACTACAAGCGCCAGCGGTTTCGCTGGGCCTACGGCGCCATGCAGATCCTGCGGCATCACGCGGCCGCGATCCTGCGCCCCTCGAGCAGTGCGCTGACCTCCGGCCAGCGCTATCACTTCGTCGCCGGGTGGCTGCCCTGGCTCGCGGACGGCTTCAATCTTTTGTTCAATATCGCTGCCATCGGCTGGTCGATCGCGATGATCGTCGCGCCGCAGAAGGTCGATCCGCCCTTGATGGTGTTCTCGGTGCTGCCGCTCTCGCTGTTCATGTTCAAGCTCGTCAAGCTGGTGCATCTCTATACGCACCGCGTTGGCATGAACTCGAGACAGACGCTGGCCGCGGCGATATCGGGGCTCGGGCTCGCGCACACCATCGGCCTCGCCGTGCTCAAGGGCCTCTTCACGGCCAACGAGCCGTTCTTTCGCACCCCGAAGCAAAGCGCACCGCATCGCGTGGGCACGGCGCTGGCCGGCGCGCGCGAGGAGACGCTGCTGATGCTCGCGCTGTGGGCGTCCGCGATCGGCATCCGCACGATACCGAACGATATGGCGAGCACCGATCTGACCGTCTGGCTCGTCGCCCTTGAGATCCAGTCGATCCCCTATGCCGCGGCGCTGCTGGTGTCCCTCGCGAGCGCATTCAAGCTGCCCGCATCGCTCCTCGGCAACCGTCCGGCCGAGGTCATTCCGGCTGCAGCACAAAACTGAGGATATGACGCTCGGCCTCGAGCCCCGGGATCTGCCGCGCATGGCAGTGCTCCAGGCGCCAGCCGCGCGGCAACTCGGCGAGCTCATCGGCCGGATAGCGCCCCTTGAGCGCGAGCACGCGCGTCGCCGCTCCGCACATGCCGCGCACACTCTCGAGCAGATCGGGCAGCGCTGCGTAGGCGCGCGCCATGACCGTATCGAAGGGTATGGCGGGTGTCAGGGTTTCCACCCGCGCCTGCAGCGCCGTGACGTTCTGCAGCCCGAGCGTGCGAGCGGCGTGGGTCACGAAGCGGATCTTCTTGGCGACCGAGTCGATCAGCGTGAACTGGCGTTGCGGCTCGATCAGCGCCAGCGGCAAGCCCGGGAATCCGGCACCGGTGCCGACATCGGCGATGAGTGTGCCCTGTAGATCCGCCCGCGCCGAGAGGCTGTCGAGCAGATGGCCACGGATCATGGCCTCGCGCTCGGTGATGGCGGTCAGGTTATAGCGGCGATTCCAGCCCGAGAGTTCATCGAGCAGGCCGAGCAGTTTTGCGGCCTGCGCCGGCTCGAGCGTGACGCCGAGCTCTCGAGCATCATCGATGAGCCGCTGCGCCGCCTCACTCATTCCATGCGCACGACAGTGCGTCCGGTAATCCGGCCATGCAGATAGTCATCGAAGGCCCCGGGCAGCGCCTTCATGTCGATGCTGCGGGTGACGATGCGATCGAGGTGGCGGGGCTTGAGGTCCGTGGCCAGCCGCGCCCAGACATCGGCGCGCGCCTGTGGTGTACTGCCCGCGCCGCTCACGCCCAATAGACTCACACCGCGCAGGATGAAGGGCATCACGCTGGTGTGCAGCTCGCTGCCCGCGGCGAGGCCGATGCTCGCCACGTTGCCGCGCTCATGTGTGGTCCGCAGCAGCCAGGAGAGCAGCTCACCCCCCACGCTGTCGACCGCGCCGCCCCAGCGCGCGGACTCCAGCGGCTGCGCCGCGAAGCGCAGCTGGTCGCGAAATACGACCTGCGTCGCGCCGAGGGCACGCAGGTAGGCTTCGGACTCGTGCTTGGAGCTGATCGCAACGACCTCGAAGCCCCTGGAGGCGAACATGTCGATCGCAATGGAGCCGACACCGCCGGTGGCACCGGTCACGGCGATAGGCCCGAGCGCGGGGCTCTGGCCGTTGCGCTCCATGCGCATGTAGCCCAGGGCGGCGGCGAAGCCGGCCGTACCGAGGCCCATGGCCCCGGCCGCATCGAGCGTCGGGGGCATCGGCACGACCGCATCGGCGGGCACTCGCGCATACAACGCATAACCGCCGTCGCGCGTTTCGGACAGGCCGCAGCCCGTCACCAGCACCGCGGCGCCGGGCTCGAAGCGCGGATCGCTAGAGCGCTCGACTTCCCCGGCCAAATCGATGCCACCGACCAGCGGCCAGCGCCGCAGGATGCGGCCCGCCCCGGTGGCGGCAAGCGCGTCCTTGTAGTTGATGCTCGAATGCGAGACTCTGACGACGACCTCTCCAGGCGAGAGCTCATCGATCGAGAGATTCTCCCAGCCCGCTTCGACGCGGCCAGCATTCTGGCGGATGCGGTAGGCCGGGAATTGATCTGGAGTGCCTGCTCTGGCCATGGTTCACTGCGCGCTGCCCAAGAGCCACGATACCAACCCCATGCTGCAATTCAAACCGGCCCGCGCCGCCAAGCCTTACCTCCGGGCTGCGGCGCTGCTGCCGGCCGTGCTCGCCCTGCTCGCATCCGGCGCAGCCCCCGCGCAGCAGAGCCTCGGCGGCGGACTCACGCGACAGAACCTCTCGAACCCCGACGCCGCGGTTGCGGCCAGCCTGCCGCGCTACCTGCAATCCCGTTCGGCGAGCTTCGTCGATTGGCTCGCCGATGGCAGCATGCTGGTGGCCACGCGCTTTGGCGAGACGACGCAGATTCATAGGCTGCGATCGGCCTTGAGTATGCGCGAGCAGCTCAGTTTCGAGCCCTCCGGTGTGATCAGCGCGGCCGCGCAGCCCGCCCAAGAGGATGCATTCGTGATGCTGAGCCCGCGCGACAGCGGGCGCCATAGCGCGCTGCTGCTCGAGCGCCCGCGCGCGCATGCGCTCCTGCCGCTCACGGATGGCAGCCGCCGGGATGGGGCTGCGCTCTGGGCGCATGATGGCAGGCGTCTGGCCTTCAGCAGCGATCACGCCCCAGGGCGCGAGCGCGAGATCTACCTGCTCGATACGGCCGCGGCACCGGCAGCGCCGGCGCTCGTGGCCGGCGGCCCGGGCTTGCGATGGCAGGTCTTCGACTGGTCGATCGATGACCACCGGCTGCTGCTCGGACGCGAGGCCTTGAGCCCGGAGACCGAGGTCGGCGATCTATTCGAGGCGGAAGCGCAGCTCTACATCGCCGATCTGGGCAGCGGCGAGCTGACGCCGCTCGAGGTGCCGCGAGCGAGCGCGGGCAAGGCGGCGGCGTCGACTCCGGTGCGGGCGCGCAATGCGCGCTTTGCCCCCGACGGCCGCGGCATCCTGCTGCTCGCTCTTGCAGAGGGCGCGGAGACTGCGGGCAGCGCACAGTTCCGCCAGCTGCGCTACTTCGACCCGGTGCTCGGCAGCTCACGGGTGCTCTCGAGCGAAACCGACCGCGACGTGGAGCTGTTCGATCAGAGTCCGGACGGGCACTACGTGGCCTATACGATCACTGAGGGCGGCATGAACCGGCTGCTGCTCGTCGATCAACAGCGCAAGCTCGACATTCGCGTCGCCACGCTGGCCCCTGGAATCATCAGCAGCCTCAAGTTCGACTCCTCCGGTAAGCGTCTGGCCCTCACGCTGGAGTCCGCCAACGCGCCGCGCGATGTGTATGTACTCGAGCCCGATACGCAATTGGTGACGCGCTGGACGCAGAGCGAGCTCGGACTGCTCGATCCCTCGCGCCTGGTCCAGCCGGCACTGCTGCACTTTCAGACCTGGGACCGCATCGATGGCGAGGCGCGCAGCTTGAGCGCCTTCGGCTACCGCTCCGCGCTCGCGCCAGCCGGCGATACGGCTGCGCGGCCGGTGTTGATTCTGCTGCGCAGTGGCGGCGGCTCGCAGTTCCGGCCCGGCTACGATGCCTGCCTGCAATACCTGGTCAACGAGATGGGCTTCGTCGTGCTGGCGCCGAATGTGCGCGGCTCGGCGGGCTCCGGCCGGGGTTTCGAGGCGCTCGGCCAGGGGTCTGTGCGCGAGGATGCCGTGCGCGATGTGGGTTCGTTGCTCGTATGGATCGGCCTGCAGCACGAGCTCGATCGCACTCACGTGTTCGTCATGGGCGAGGGCTACGGCGGCTATCTGGCGCTCGGAGCACTGGGGCAATACGCTGATCGGCTGCGCGGTGGCATCGGCGCGTTCCTGCCGCACATGGGGCCGCTCGCAACCAAGACGTCCTTTCGGCTACCGCTGCTGCTGGTACAGGGCCAGGGCGACCCCGAGGCACCGGCGTACGAGTCCGAGCAGCTCGCCGCGCGGCTCCGCGCGGGCGGGGCGGCGGTGCAGTACCTGTCGGCCGCCGATGAGGCCGGCGCATTTGAGCGCCAATCCAATCGCGACGCCTACTGTTTTGCGGTCGCGAACTTCCTGGCGCAGCTAGTTCGGTGACAGGAAAGTGACGCGCCGGGGCAGGGTGTGCAGTGGCGGGGTCTGCTTCGAGTAGTACGTCGCGATGGCTTCTATATCGTCCAAACTCAGGCCCGCCATGAAGTTCGGCATGATGGGATTC
>JBELAR010000119.1:0-6866 GCA_049508555.1 Steroidobacteraceae bacterium | reverse complement strand
GCTGCACTCTATGACTTCACGCTGCACGCTGCGCGAGGCCTGCTCGCCCAGGGGCGCGCGAGCCTGCTGCTCGATCCCGGCTCCGCACCCGTGAAGGCCCGTGGAGGGCGCGCGTGAATTCAACCGCACGCCGCGCGCTCGTGACCGGCGCGAGCGGCGGCATCGGCGCGGCCATCTGCCGGTGTCTGGCGCAATCCGGGCACGAGCTCTACCTGCATGCGTTCCACGGCGCGGACAAGGTGCGCTCGCTCGCGCAGGAACTCAACGCCACGGGCGCGCGCGCCGAGGTCCTGTTGTTCGACCTCACGGATCAGCTCGCCGTGCAGGCCGCGATCGAAGGCGTACTCGCCGCGGGCGCGATTCAGATCCTCGTCAACAACGCGGGCATTCACGATGATGCCGTGCTGCCCGGCATGAGCGCTCGGCAATGGCAGCGCGTCATCGACGTCACGGTGCAAGGGTTTTTCAACATCACTCAACCGCTGCTCCTGCCCATGATCCGCACGCGTTGGGGCCGTATCGTCAATATTTCCTCGATCACCGCCCTGACGGGCAACCGCGGCCAGGTCAACTATGCGGCCGCCAAGGGTGCGCTCAATTCCGCGACGCGGGCGCTCGCCTTGGAGGTAGCCAGCCGCGGCATCACGGTCAACGCGGTGGCGCCGGGCATCATCGATACGGCCATGAGCGCAGCGCATTTCGACGCCGCCGCCACCGCCAGGCTGGTGCCGATGCAGCGCGCGGGCAGCGCGCAGGAGGTGGCGGATCTGGTGGCTTTCCTCGCCGGCGATGCCGCAGCCTATATCACGGGGCAGGTCATCTCGATCAACGGCGGCATGATCTGATCCAGTGCGCCAATCCGCGACGCAGGCCGCACGAGCGGGCGTGCGCGCGGCGCGCTCCCGGGACTATAGTGTCAACGAGCGTGGTCACGGGAATGAGATCAATGCGCGTTTCACGGCGCCCGAGCCTGTGCGTCCTGTTGCTCTCTGCGATGCTGGCGAGCGGCTTCGGCACGCTCGCGCAGGCCGGGTTGGCAAACCTGTTTCACGGCACCGGGACGCATTCCAAGCAGCCGGTGAAGGCGCTGCATTCCTCGACGGCGCAGCCGCCGGTTCACCTGATCCACGGCGCCCGTCAGGGCAAGATCAAACCCGTGCTCGGCAACACGCGCACCGCGGCCAGGACGCTGACCCTCAAGCGCTCCAAGCCGCACTAATGCGAGGCCGTCGGCCCCGGCGCGAGCGGCTCGGCTGGTCGGGCGGATTTCCAGCGCCGGTGGGACCACAGCCAGAATGCGGGCTGCGCGCGGATCTGCGCCTCGAGCAATTGCGCGTAGCGCGCCGTGAAGACCTCCGGCGCCAGGCGCTCGCCGGCCGCGGCGATGGGGTGCAGGGTCAATTCATAGTAGCCGCGCTCGATGCGACGCATGGCGACGAAGAACGCCGCATAGCCGGTCATTCGGCCGATCTCCCCGGGCCCGGGATAGAAGGCCGTGTC
The DNA here is from genome assembly GCA_049508555.1 of Steroidobacteraceae bacterium. Lineage (GTDB taxonomy): Bacteria > Pseudomonadota > Gammaproteobacteria > Steroidobacterales > Steroidobacteraceae > FEN-1191. The sequence continues at coordinate 5,366 of JBELAR010000119.1, read as the reverse complement.
ACAGCCCAGAAAAGTCAGCCACTGGCGCCCGCCGCTCGAGGCCGGCATCTGATCGGCCATGAGCGCGATCGCATGCACCGCCTGGCGCTGCCTTGCGACCACGCGCAGCATTTTCTTCGCGGCGACCATGCGCGCGCCGTAACGGGCGCGCAGTTTCAATAGCTCGCGATCCGCGCCCGCGGCGTGCAGCGGCTTGTACGCCGCATCGATCGGCACCGACAGCACCAGTGTCACGGCCTGCAGCGACCACTCCCAGTTGGCCAGGTGCGAGCCGAGCAGGAGCACGGAGCGGCCGGCGTCAGTCTCGGCGGACAGCAACGCGGCGTTGGTGAAGGGGGTGCGGCGGCGCATCTCCTGCGCCGGCATGCTCGCCATTTTGAGGAACTCGGCCGCCACCTGTCCGAGGTGCCGATAGTAGGCGTTGAGCAGCGACTCGATCTCGGCCGCCGATTTGGACGGAAAGCAGCGCCGTAGATTCGCACGCGCGATGCGCACCCGATGGCGCAGCACGTGGCGCAGCAGCAGCGAGATCGACGCGGTCAGGGCATACAGCAGCGCGAAGGGCAGGCGCGAGAGCGCACGGATCCAGAGCGCCGGGGGCGGCGCTGCGGCGGCGGCCCCGTTCATCGCCCGCCCATGGTGCTTTCGGGCACCGACGCGCTATGGTGCGCTCTGTGGCGCGCCTGGCGCCAAACGTCGAGCCGCTCATGCTCTGGATCAAGGCGCTGCATCTGACCTTCGTGATTGCGTGGCTGGCGGGCATATTCTACCTGCCGCGCATCTTCGTTCATTATGCGGAGGGCCGAGCCCATGGCGAGGACGTACGACGATTGATCGTCATGGGCCGGCGGTTGTTCGGCTTCATGACCCTCATGGCCGTCATCGCGGTCCTGCTCGGTCTGTGGCTCTGGTTTGGGTTTCACGACAGCGGACGCTGGCTGATGTTCAAGCTGCTGTTCGTGCTCGCTCTCATCGGCTATCACGTGGCCTGCCGCATCCTGCTCGCTCGCATGACGCGCAATGAAGCGCTGCCGAGCCCTCTGGCACTGCGCCTGTTCAACGAGATCGCGCTGCTGCTGGTGTTGCCGATCATCCTGCTGGCGGTGGTCAAACCCTTCTGAACGCCGTGAGCGGCGCGCGCTCGAAGCTGCGGCTTCAGGCCCTGCGGCTGAACAGCACCTTGTCGGGCAGGCGGCGCCAGAGGCGGGCATCGAATGCCATGCAGATGTTGCGCAGAAACGCACGCCCCTGTTCTGTGACGCGGCAGCTCAGCGCTCCGAGCTCCACCAGGCGGTCGGCCGCGGGCTCCGCCAGGCGCTGCATGGCCGTGGCCAGATACTCGGTGTAGTCCTCCGGCGCCTCCCAGCGTGTCTCGAGCCGCGTCATGAGGCGCAGGATGTGCCGGCGCAAAATCCGATCCTCCTCATCGAGCAGATGACCTCTTTGGATCGGCAGCTCGCCGCGCTGCACGCGCTGCTGGTAGTGCTGCAGGTCCTTCTCGTTCTGCACGAAGGCGTCAGCGGCGTCACCGATCGAGGAGACACCCAGGCCGATCAGCGGCTGTGCGCAGGCGCTGGTATAGCCCATGAAATTGCGGTGCAGCGCGCCGGACTGCTGCGCCCTCCACAGTCCGTCGGACTCGAGCGCGTAGTGATCCAGGCCGATCTCGCGATAGCCCTGGCGCTCGAGCCGCTCCCGGCCCAGTTCGTAGAGCAGACGTCGCTCCGGTCCCTGCGGCACTTCCGCCTCCGTGAAGCGGCGCTGGCCGGAACGGATCCAGGGCACGTGCGCGTAGCCATAGAACGCGATGCGGTCAGGCCGCAAACGGCATACCGCGTCCATGGTCGTCTCGACGCTGGTGGGGCTCTGCAGCGGTAAGCCGTAGATCAGATCGAAATTCACGCTCTCGAAGCCCCGGGCTCGCGCCGCCAGCGTCACCTCGCGCACCTGCGCCTCGCTCTGCACGCGGTTGACGATGTCCTGCACCCGCGGATCGAAGTCCTGGACGCCAAGACTGAGGTGCCGAAAGCCGTAGTGCGCGAGCACCGAGAGCTGCTCGGGCGTGGTCACGCGCGGATCGGCTTCGATCGAGCGCACCGCCTCGGCGCGCGGCTGGACGCGGGCAAAGAGCCCACTGAGCAAGGTCTCGAGTTCAGCGGGCTCCAGAAAGGTCGGGGTGCCGCCGCCGAGATGCAACTCGCCGAGATCGATTTGTGCGCGCTCGAGGCCCTGCAGATACAGATCGAGTTCCGCCAGCACGCTGTGCACATAAGGCAGCACGATGCTGTGGCTGCGCGTGATGCGCGTGTTGCAGCCGCAATAGGTACACAGCGCGCGGCAGAACGGTATGTGCACATAGAGCGCGGCCCCATGCTCGTGGCCGGCCCGGAGCGCGCGCGCGAGGTGTTCGAGCCATTCGCTCTGGCTCGGATTGCCCTCCCAGTACGGCACCGTCGGGTAGCTCGAATAGCGCGGCCCGGCCACGTCGTATTTGGCAACCAGCGGGTCGGGAAGCGCGGTATTCACCCGAACATCTCCCGTTGGACCCTCAGGGCCAGCCGCACGTTCTCTTCCGGCGTGCCCTGCAGCACGCCATGTCCGAGGCCACAGACCCAGCCGGCGCGTAGCGCCGCGGGCAGCGAGAGCAGCCGCTCGAAGCACTCACGCAGCCGTAGCTCGAGCTCGCGCGGCGCCAGCAGCAGCCACTGCGGGTCGATGTTCCCCTGCACGCTCCAGCGGCCAGCCTGCGAGCGCAGCGCCTCGAGCAGGTCCTGCCGCCAATCGATGCCCAGACACTGAATATCAACGCCGTGCAGTGCCTCCCAGTGCGCCGGGCCGGTGTCGCGGGAATAGTAAATCACCGGCGTGTCGGGACAGCTCGCGCGAAACTCGCGCATCACGGCTGCGAGCGGCTCGGCGCCGTAGCGTGCGTACTGTGGCGGTGAGAGCGCGCCGGCTGCCGTGTCAAAGATGGCCACGCAGTCCGCACCGGCTCGCGCCTGCAGCGCCATGTTGGCCGCCAGGAGCCCGCACAGCTTTTGGTTGAAGCCGGCGTACAAGCCATTGTCCAGGCCATCCAGCCCGCCGTGCACGAAGCCCTCGTGCGAGCCGGCAACCGCATAGGCATAGAGCGTGAACGGACCGCCCACGAAGCCGATCAGGCAGTACTCGGCCGGCAGACGCGCACGCACCAGCTCGATCGCCTCGGCCTGAAACATCATGTGCGCGGCGCGCTCGGCGCCGCCCCGCAGCCGCGACAGATCGGCGGCGCTGCGCAGATGCCAGTCCAGCTGCGGTCCGGGCTCATAGCGCAGACCCATGCCCATGGCCTCGAGCGGGAACAGCAGGTCGGAAAACAGGATCGCGGCATCGAAGCCGAATTCCTCGATCGGCCCGAGCGTCACTTCGGCCGCGAGCCGCGGCTGCTTGCACAGCTCGATGAACTCGTGCCGGGCACGAAGCGCCTGGTAGTGCCGATGGTAGCGGCCGGCCTGGCGCATGAACCACACCGGAGGGCGTCCCGCGTTGCGGCGCGAGAGTGCCTGCAGCAGCAGCGTTTCAGTCACGATGAATCTCCGTGAGCAAATAACCGACCCCGCGGATGCTGCGGATGACACGCGGGTCGCCGGCATCCACTTCGATCAGCTTGCGCAGGCGCACGATGAAGTTATCGACGGTACGTGAGGTCGGAAACTCATCAGCCGACCACGCGCGATCGAGTATCTCGTCGCGACTGACGGCCTTGCCGGCCCGCTCGGCGAGCAAGCGCAGCACGGCGCACTCCTTGTGCGTCAAGGCCTGGCTGTGGCCATCGACGGTAGCCAGGAAGCGCTCAAAATCCACCCGAGCGCGACCGATACGCACCTCCCCGCGCATCTCCCCGGGAACCTGCGCCAGATCCTGAGCGCGCTTGAGGCAGTTCTGCAGGCGCAGCAGCAGCTCGCGAAAATGAAACGGCTTGGCCACGTAATCATCGGCGCCCAGTTCCAGACCCCGGATCCGATCCTCGGCGTTGGCGTGCGCGGTCAGGAATACGATCGCGGTCGCCGGCGCGCGCTCACGCAACAGGCGCGCGAGCTCGAAACCGCTGCCGTCGGGCAGACCGACGTCGAGCAGTGCGAGCTGGAAGACGCCCTCGCCGATCGCACGGCGCGCGCTCGCCATCGAATCGGCGCGCGTGACCGCGAAGCCCGCGGCCCCGAGGCGCTCGATCAACGTCTCGGCAACGTTGCGTTCGTCCTCGACCACCAGCAGGCGCGTCGTTGCACTCATGCGCTACGCACCTTCAGGTACTGACCAGGAAGCACAGTTCGGCGCGAAAACCCTGGCCCGGCGCGGTATCGAACCGCGACCGCCCGCCCATGCGCTGCATGAGCCGGCGCACGAGATACAGGCCGACGCCGGCGCCGCTGGAGGCCGGCCCGCGCCCGAAGAGCCGGCCCAGGCGTCCGGCACCGGCCGCCACGCCGCGGCCGTTGTCCTGGTATTCAAGCACGAGCCGCGCGCCGCGCAGCGAGGCCGTGAGCCGCACGCTTACCGGATCGACACGCGCGTGGCGCACTGAATTCTCCACGAGATTGCGCAGTATCAGCTCCAGCGCACCGACATCGGCCTGAACCGGCGGCAGCTCTGCAGCCACGTGCGCCCGCAGGTCGAGCAGCGCGCCGTGGGCGCGCGCGATGCCCTCGAGCGAGCGCGCCAGCCAGGCGTGCAGCGGGATCGCCTGCTCTCTGAGCGGGCCACCGCCCTCGATCCGCGCGAGCTCCAGGGTCTTGTCGATTTGTGACTCGAGCCGGTTTGAATCCTCGAGCAGGCGGCGCGCGAGTTCGGCGCGCTGATCGCCTTCGGCGATCGCCTCGGCCTGCAGCCGAATGCTCGTCAGCGGGGTGCGCAGCTCATGGGTCACGGAGGCGAAAAACGCCTGCATGCTGCGCGCCCGCCGATGCTCGCGCCAGTAGAGCCACGCCAGCAGCAACGACACGGCCAGCAACAGCGCCAGCGAAGTGCTCGACTCCCCCATCAGCATGAGCCGGGTGCGCGACCATTCCGCCGCGGCGAGCCCGGCACCATCGCCGTGCAGCGCCTCGAGCTCGGCGATATGCCGCGCCTGGCGCTCGATGAAAGTCGCCCACCAGATCACCAGCACGAGCTGCAACGACAGCCACAACGCCGCGGCGACGGCGAGCAATTGGACGCGCCGTATGGGCGCGAGGCTCAAGCCGCCCTTGCCCGCGCTGGCGTTCACAGCCGCAGCCACGCGCGCCATTGCACCGCCGAGGGAAACATGCGTGGATTGTGCACCCCGGCGCGCAGCAAGTGCTGGTAGGTCTTGCCCGGTCCGCAGGCGTGCTGGACCTGCTCCGCGA
>JBELAR010000118.1:0-6998 GCA_049508555.1 Steroidobacteraceae bacterium | reverse complement strand
TGCAGGACCAGCTCTATCACCGCGATCTACCCTTGCTTTGCGGGGCGCTGGGCAGACCGGCCAGCGTGGCGTTGCTCAAGGGCCGCTCCAACTATCTGTGCCGTGCGCGGCTCGAGCAGCAGGGACCGAGGCAGCCTGATCTGCCCGCGCTCGCTGATCCCATGCAAGAGCGCGTCGTCGAATGGTCGCTGCGCACTCGCAGCGGGGATCTGGCCGAGTTGCCGGAGCTGTCCGATTCGCATCCGCTGCGGTTGCAGATCAGCTCCACACGCGAGAACTGCGCCGGCACACGCTGTGCGCATTATGCGAATTGCCACGTCTTCGAGGCGCGCCGCGCCGCGCTGGCAGCGGATATCGTGGTGGTCAATCATCATCTGCTGCTGGCCGACATGGCGCTCAAGGAGGACGGCTTCGGTGATCTGCTGCCGAGCGTCGATGCCGTGATCCTCGACGAGGCTCATCAGCTGCCCGATCTGGCAAGCGAGTTCTTCGGCGTCAGTCTGAGCAGCCGCCAGGTCGAGTTGCTGGGCGCCGACCTGCGCGCCGAGCTCAAGGCCCAGGGCCTGGAGGCGCGCGAAGCGGGGGCACCGCTGCTGCGGCTCGAGCACGCACTCGCGGACTGCCTCAAGGCGCTCGGCGGCGAGGAGCAGGTCGTGGCGTGGCGCGAGCTCGGCGCCCGCGGCGCCAGCGCGTTGCAGGAGCTGCACGAGGCGCTGGGTGAATGCGGCGGCACCTGGGGTGCCGGCGCGCCGTCCCCTGGGCTTGAGCAGTGCGGCGTGCGTGCGCGGCTGCTCGCTGCTGCGATGCAGCAATTACTCGATGAGTCAGGCGGGTCCGAGGCACCCGCCGGCGCCCGTACAGCCTCGACACACGCTCGCGGCTTTCTGCTGCGCCTGCTGCCGTACGAGATCTCGACCCGCTTCACTGCCCTGCTCGCGGCGCACCCGAGTGCCTGGATCTTTACCTCTGCCACGCTCGCCGTGGGTGAGGACTTCGGCCATTTCGCGCGCCGGCTTGGGCTGCAGGACGCCCCGACGCTGCGCTTCGAGAGTCCTTTCGACTATGAACGCCAGGCGCTGCTGTATCTGCCGCGCGGATTGCCCTCCCCCTCCAGCGCCGAATTCACGCCCGCGGTGATCGCCACGGCTCTGCCTTTGCTCGAGGCCGCCGGCGGGGGTGCCTTTCTGCTCTTCACGAGCCATCGCGCCCTGCGAGCGGCGGCACAGTTGCTCGAGCACAGACTGCCCGCGCACTGGCCGCTGCTGGTGCAGGGTCGAGCGCCGCGCGAGCAATTGCTACGCCGCTTTCGAGCGAGCGGTCGAGCCGTATTGCTCGGTAGTGCGAGCTTCTGGGAAGGCGTCGACGTGCAGGGGCCGGCACTGCGGCTGGTATTGATCGACCGCTTGCCCTTCGCCTCGCCCGAGGATCCGATCGTCCGCGCGCGTATCGAGCATCTGCAGTCCGAGGGCGCCAGCCCCTTCAAGGAATATCAGCTGCCCGAAGCCGTGCTCGCTCTCAAACAGGGCGTGGGGCGCTTGATCCGCAGTGAGGACGACCGCGGCGTTGTGGTGGTCTGCGATCCGCGTCTGAGCGAGCGCGGCTACGGACGTGTGTTTCGCTCGAGTCTGCCGCCGCTGCGCGAGGTGCGCGAGCAGGCCCCGGTGCTGGCGCTGCTGCGCGAACTCAGCGCTGCTGCGGCCGGCGGCGCCGTGCAGTCGTTGCCGGCGTGAAACTGCTGGCCATCGATACGGCGACCGAGCTGTGCTCCGCCGCCGTATGGGTTGAGGGTGACTGCCTCGCGCGCGAATGCGAGCGCCCGCGCGGCTCGGGCGAGCTGATCCTGGGGCTCGTGGAGCAGCTCTTGGCGCAGTCGGGCCTCGAGCTGAAAGCTCTCGACGCGATAGCCTTCGGCTGCGGGCCGGGGGCCTTCACCGGCGTGCGGCTTGCGCTCGCTGTCGCGCAGGGTCTGGGATTAGCCTCCGGGCTGCCGTTACTGCCTGTCTCCGACCTCAGGGCGCTCGCGCTGCGGGCTTTGAAGTGCGACGGCGCGCCGGCTCGCGCCCTGATATGCCAGGATGCGCGTATGGCTGAGATCTATTGGGGCTGCTTCCAGTACGCCGATGAGACGGTCGGCACGGCCGTCGAGGCCGTCAGCGCCCCCGCCGCTGTGCGGTTGCCTGCAGACTGGCTCGGCGCGGCCGTATGCGCGGCTGGATCGGGATTCGAGGCCTATCCCGCGCTTTGCGGGCTGGCCGGGAGCACTTTGAACCCGATCTGGGGGCAGATGCGCCCCCGGGCACTGGAGGTCGCGCAGCTGGCAGCACAGGCCGGCCTGGGGCAGGCGATATCGCCCGAGGCTGCACGGCCGGTGTATTTACGCGATAGCGTGGCGACGCTGCCTTCATGAAACGGACAAATCCGCGCTGTGTGTCATGTCACTGCAACATACGCACCCTAAGGTGCCCTCGCATGGATGCAACGATATGACTTCCAAGCAGATTTTAATCGTCGAGGACGAACGGCCGATCCGCGAGATGATTGCCTTCGGTCTCAAGCGAGCCGGCTTCGAGGTGCGCGAGGCGGAGGATTCTCGCAGCGCTCGTGCGGCTCTCGCCGACCGCCGGCCCGACTTGATACTGATTGACTGGATGTTGCCCGACACCAGCGGTCTGGAATTGACGCGCTCGCTCAAGCGGGAGCGCGATACCCGTGATCTGCCGGTGATCATGCTCACGGCCCGCGCGGAGGAGGGCGATAAGGTTGCCGGGCTCGACGGCGGCGCCGATGATTACATGACCAAGCCGTTTTCGCCGCGCGAGCTGATCGCGCGGGTCAACGCCGTGCTGCGTCGCAGCGGAGCACACGATGAAACCGAGCGCGTGCAGTTCGGGGAGCTCAGTCTCGATCGCGCCGGACATCGCGTCATGGTCGGGGATCGGACGGTACCGCTCGGCCCGACCGAATATCGTCTGCTCGAGTTTTTCATGACCCACCCGGAACGCGTCTACAGTCGCGAGCAGCTGCTCGATCGGGTTTGGGGCGGGAATGTCTACGTTGAAGAGCGCACGATCGACGTGCACGTTCGGCGTTTGCGCAAGGCGCTCGAGGATTTTGCCTACGATCAGCTGGTGCAGACCGTACGCGGCGCGGGCTACCGCTTCTCGGCCCGACCCGAAGCCTGAGCGCCCAGCCTTAAGGCTGCGATGCCGGCTATGGTTGCCGAGTGCCCGTGCAGGGCAGGACGTTGGGTCATTCCGGTGGAATACTCCAGATAGGCTTCGAGCTTCGGTGCACGAGCGCAGATGAACTCTTCCGGCTGGTTATCCTTAAGCGTTCGCGTGCTCTTGGTGCTTGCGCTCGGGCTCGGCCTCGGAATGCTCGCGGGCGCGCCCTGGACCGGCCTCGCCATGGCGCTTGCGATCTATCTGCTGCTGCAGCTCACGGGGCTGCTGCGCGTGCTGCGCTGGCTGCGCCGCGATGATCCTGAACTCGCGCCCGATCTGGGCGGCCCCTGGGGCGACCTCGTCGTGATGATCCTGCGGCTCTATCGGCGCAAGCAATATCACAAGCAGCGCCTGCTGCGACTGCTGCGCGAGCTGCGCCGATCCACCGCCGCCATGCCCGACGGCGTGGTCGTGCTCAATCCCCAGGCCGAGATCCTCTGGTTCAACCGCACCGCGGCCAGGCTGCTCGGCCTGCGAGGCAAGGGTGACATCGGTCTGCGCCTCGAGAACCTGGTGCGCTCGCCCGAATTCGTGCGTTATCTGCGTGGCGGTGAATATGCGGTGCCCGTCATCCTGCGCTCAACGCTCGGCGTGGAGCAGTACCTGTCGCTGCAGATCGTGCCGTATGGGGCGGGCCAGCTGCTGGCGCTGGTACGCGACGTGACGAGTCAGGCGCGGCTCGAGTCGATGCGCAAGGACTTCGTCGCCAACGCATCGCACGAGCTGCGCTCCCCACTGACCGTCATATCGGGCTATCTGGAGACTCTGACGCAGGAGACGCTCGTCGATCCAACCCTGGCCGGACCGTTGCACGAGATGCGGCGCCAGGCTCTGCGTATGAGCGGCATCGTGCAGGATCTGCTGGAACTCTCACGCCTGGAGTCCTCCGACCGTGCCGCCACGAGCCAGCCGGTCGACGTGATCGGACTCATGTCGCAGCTGCGCCAGGACGTGCTGGCCCGCGCGGTGCATCCTTCACAGGTCCAGGTGCACGTCGATTCGAATGTCAAACTGCTGGGCGAGGACGCTCAGATCCACTCCGCCTTCGCCAATCTGGTCGACAACGCGGCCAAATACACCCCGCCCGAGGGCTCGTTGCAAATGCGCTGGTGGACGGACGCGGCGGGCGGGCACTTCTCGGTCATCGACACCGGCATCGGCATCGCCCCGGATCATATACCGCGACTCACCGAGCGCTTCTACCGCGTCGATGCCGGCCGCAGCCGCTCGACCGGCGGCTCGGGCCTGGGGCTGGCGATCGTCAAACACGTGCTGCAGCGGCACGGCGCGCAGCTCACGATCGAGAGCGAGGAAGGCCGCGGCAGCAGTTTCACCTGCCATTTCCCGCCCGAGCGCCTGGAGCGCGCGCCCTATGCTGTCGCCACCGGCAGTTGAATATTTTCCGCGCCCGCGAAGTAGTTCGCACGCACCGGCCAACCCTTGCGCTATATTCACAGCAGCGTGGCGCGCGCGTGCGCCTCGATGCTCCATCGAGAGGTGGATAGATGCAAGCCGCTGACCTGTCCCACCATACCTCCAGACGCTTCAACGAAGAGCTCGAACGCGTACGCAGCAAAGTGCTGGCGATGGGCGGGTTCGTCGAGGAGCAACTCGGCCGCAGCCTCATCGCGCTGGTGGATGGCGACAGCGCACTCGGACGCGCCGTGGCGCTCGATGGCTACAAGGTCAATGGCATGGAGGTGTCGATCGACGAGGAGTGCAGCCGCATACTCGCGACCCGCGCCCCGGCGGCCGGGGATCTGCGCATGATCGTCGCGACGATCAAAGCGATCACGGACCTCGAGCGCATCGGCGATGAATGCGAGAAGATCGGCCACATCGCCACCCGGCTGGCGACGCTGGAACGGCCCGCCAATCGCTATCGCGAAGTGCGCCATCTCGGGCGTACGGTGCAGATCATGGTTCACGATACGCTCGATGCGTTCGCGCGGCTGGACGCCGACACCGCCCTGAAGACCTGCCGGCAGGATCGCGTCGTGGACGAGGAGTACGAGGCGATTCAGCGCCAATGCATCACGTTCATGATGGAGGATCCGCGCACGATCCGGCGCGCGCTCGACGTCATGTGGGTGGTGCGCTCGCTCGAGCGGATCGGTGATCATTCCAAGAACATCTGCGAGTACGTGATCTACACGGTACACGGCAAGGATGTGCGCCATACCTCGCTCGATCACGTCGAGCGCGAGCTCGCCGAGCGCGCCGCGCGCGGGCGCTGATGCGCCGACGGGCGCTGAACGGGCTGGGCCTATCGGCCTGCGCGGCGCTGTTGGGCTACGCCTGGTACGCGCAGTCGGTACTCGGTCTCGAACCCTGCCCGCTGTGCATCTTCCAGCGCGTCGGTATTGCGGCATGCGGCGTGCTGTTCCTGCTCGCGGCCCTCCAGAACCCCAGGCGCATCGGGGCGCGCCTCTACGGCGCCCTGATCCTGCTCGCCGCGATTGCCACCATGGGCATCGCAGCCCGGCAGCTGTGGATTCAGCATCTGCCTGAAGGCGCGGTGCCAAGCTGCGGTGCGACGCTCAATTATCTGCTCGAGGTATTTCCGCTCACCGACGTGATCCGCAAAGTCCTGAGCGGGTCGGGCGAGTGCGCACGCATCACCTGGCGCCTGCTTGGGCTGTCCATGCCCGGCTGGGTGTTGCTCGCGGCCGCGGCGCTCGCGGCGCTGGCAGCCTATGCCAATTTCCCTGCCCGCGAGCGCTGATCAGCCCAGCCGGCTAGAGCGCCGCGCGCCGCTCAGGTGAGCAGACTACTCAGGTGAGCAAAATGCGCAGTGCTGCGAGGTAGATATCGTGCAGCGTATCGATGTCCTCGACGCGCACGGATTCATTGATCTTGTGAATGCTCGCATTGACGACCCCGAGCTCCACGACCTGCGCTCCCATGGGCGCGATGAAGCGCCCATCCGAGGTGCCGCCCCCGGTCGAGAGCACGGGCGAGGTCCCCGTCACCTCGCACACCGCCTCGCTCACGGCATTCGATAGCGTGCCGGGTGGGGTATAGAACGGCTCACCGGATACGTACCATTCGAGCGTGTAACGGACCCTGTGGCGTGTGAGGATCTGCTCGACGCAGGCCTTGAGCGCATCGAGCGTCTGCACCGGGGAATAGCGCAGGTTGAAGCGTGCCTTGAGCTCCCCGGGGATGACATTGGGCGCGCCGGTGCCCGCGGTCAGATTCGAGATCTGGAAGCTCGTGGGCTGAAAGTGCTCGTTGCCCTGGTCCCAGACCCGGCTGGCCAGCTCGGCCAGGGCCGGAGCAAAGCTGTGCACGGGGTTTTCGGCCAGTTGCGGGTAGGCGATATGACCCTGCACGCCATGCACCGTCAGTCGTCCCGAAAGCGAGCCGCGCCGGCCGATTTTGATCGTATCGCCGAGGCGCTGCTCGCTGGAGGGCTCCCCGACGATGCACCAGTCGATCCGCTCGCCGCGCTCACGCAGGGTCTCCACGACACGCTTGGTGCCGTCGACCGACGGACCTTCCTCATCGCTGGTCAACAGAAAAGCAATGGCCCCACGATGCTCCGGGTGCGCCGCGACGAACACCTCGACGGCGGTGACCATGGCCGCGAGCCCGCTTTTCATGTCGGCCGCGCCGCGGCCAAAGAGCAGACCGTCGCGCACCGTGGGCTTGAAGGGATCCGAGCGCCACTCTTCCAGCGGCCCGGTCGGCACGACGTCGGTGTGGCCGGCGAAGCACAGCAGCGGACCGGCGGCCGCGCCGCGCCGCGCCCACAGGTTCTCGACGTTGCCA
>JBELAR010000117.1:0-7027 GCA_049508555.1 Steroidobacteraceae bacterium | reverse complement strand
ATTTCGTCGAACAGGACTTCCGCGATGTGCTGCGCGAGCAGCAGGCAGCCGGCTACGCGCTCGATCCCGCGTGGTTTGCGCCGCATTTTGAATTCCGCTTTCCCAAGTACGGCGACTATTCGATCATGGGCATCGACATGGAGCTGCGTCAGGCGCTCGAACCTTGGCATGTGATGGGAGAGCAGAGCGCGCCCGGCGGCGCCGTACGCTATGTCGATTCATCGGTGGAGCGGCTGCAGGTGCGCGTCGGCGGTCTGCCCCCCGAACGTTATGCGCTCACGTGCAATGGACACGCCGTGCCGTTGCGGCCTACCGGCCTCGTGGGCGAATTCGTCGCGGGCGTGCGCTATCGCGCCTGGCAGCCCACCGCAGCGCTGCACCCCTTGATTGGCGTGAACGCGCCGCTGACCTTCGACCTGGTGGACACCTGGATGCAGCGCTCGCTCGGCGGCTGCCAGTATCACGTGGCGCATCCCGGGGGGCGCAGCTACCAGACCTTTCCAGTGAACTCCTTTGAAGCCGAAAGCCGTCGGCTGGCGCGTTTCTTCCGCCTCGGTCACACGCCGGGCAGCGCCTCGATGACCGGCGGGGCACTGATCACGAGTCTGCCGCCGGCGCCGCTGCTCAGCGCGCACAGTCCGAATCCCGAATTCCCCTTCACACTGGATCTGCGTCGCTCCAGCTGAGGTAGCCCCGCAAAACCCCGTGCGCACGATGTCCAATCCGAAGCAGCTGCTGTATGCGGGCAGTCCGCAGCGTTACGACGAACTGTTGGATCGTGACGGTACGATCCGCTCGTACTGGCGCCCGCTGATCGAGCACCTGGCCCGCGGCGGGGCCGAGGGCGCGCACCGTACCGTCGAGATGACGCGCCGGTTGATCGTCGAGAACGGGGTGACTTACAACGTTTATGCCGATCCGCAGGGCCGCGACCGTCCCTGGCAGCTCGATCCACTGCCGCTGCTGATCCCCGCCGAGGAATGGCGCACGATCGAGGCCGGTGTACAGCAACGCGCGCAATTGCTCAACGCCCTGCTCGCCGATCTGTACGGCGCCCAGCGCACGATCGCCGAGGGCGTCGTGCCGGCGGAACTCGCATTCGGTCATCCGAATTTTCTCTGGTCCGTCCACGGTACCAAGCCGCTCGGCGACCGCTGGCTGCACCTCTACGCGGCCGATCTTGCGCGCGCCCCTGACGGGCGCTGGTGGGTCCTGGGCGATCGCACGCAGACGCCTTCGGGCCCCGGCTATGCGCTCGAGAATCGCGCCATCATTGCGCGCGTGCTGCCTGAGCTGGTCAATGAGCTTACCGTGCGGCCGCTGGCCGCCTTCTTTCAGGCGCTGCGCGCAGGGCTCATGGGCTCGGCGGAGGATGAGGAGGCGCCATTGATCGTGGTGCTCACGCCCGGACCTTTCAACGAAACCTACTTCGAGCACGCCTTTCTCGCGCGGCACCTGGGTCTGCCGCTGGTGCAGGGCCAGGACCTCACGGTGCGCTCCGATACGCTCTATCTGAAAACGCTGCTGGGGCTCCGGCGCGTGCATGGCATCCTGCGCCGGCTGGATGACGATTTTTGCGATCCGGTGGAACTGCGGGCCGATTCGGCACTCGGAGTGCCCGGCATGCTCAGCGTCGTGCGCGCCGGTCGTGTGCTGATGGCCAACGCACTGGGCAGCGGTCTGCTGGAATCGGCCGCGTGGTTGGGTTTTCTGCCCGGAGCGTCCGATTTTTTGCTGGACGAGCCACTGCGATTGCCGTCGGTGGCGACCTGGTGGTGCGGCGAGCGTCCGGCGCTGGACTATGCGATCACGCATCTGGACCGGCTGGTCGTCAAGCCGACCTTTCCGAACCAGCGCTTCGAGCCGCGCTTCGGTCGCGACCTCTCCCCCGAGGAGCGCGCGCTGCTGATCCGGCGGCTGCGCAGCCGTCCCTACGCCTACGTCGCCCAGGAGCGCATCAGCCTATCGCAGGCGCCCACCTGGCGCGCAGGCGCGACGGTGCGCCTCGCGCCGCGCACGCTCACGATGCGCGTCTATGCCATCGCCACGCCGCACGGCTACCAGGTCATGCCCGGCGGCATGGCGCGCATCGCCGCCGAAGGCGTGATCGATATCGTCTCCAGTCAGCGCGGCGGCGGCAGCAAGGATGTCTGGGTACTCGCCGAGCAGACGCCGCGCCCGGCCGGCGGCGCCGCGGTTGCCGCCGGCGAGACGCCGCTGCCGCCTCGGCGCACCCGTCACGATGAATTGCCCTCGCAGCTGGTCGAGAATCTGTACTGGCTCGGGCGCTACTCGGAGCGCTGCGAAGGCAAGGCACGGCTGCTGCGCGCGACGCTGACGATGCGCACCAGCGCGGCCGTGTGGCGCAACGCGCGCGAGCAGTGCATCCGTTATGGCGTATTGCCCAAAGAAGGCGACCCGGCCGAGAGCCTGTTTGACGACTCGCAGGAGTTCGGCCTGGCGGCCGATCTGGGCCGCCTCGGCTGGTGCGCCACCCAGTCGCGCAGTCTGCTCTCGGCTGAACACTGGCGCGCCATCAGCGTCATGCAGCATCAGTTCAGCGAAGCCGGCGCCGCGCGCAGCGATCCGCTCGAGGCACTGGACCGGTTGCTGGTGGCGCTGAGCGCGCTCAGCGGCTTTGAACTCGATGACATGATGCAGGACGACGGCTGGCGGCTGCTGATGATGGGGCGGCGACTCGAGCGCATGCAGTTCCTGGCCGGGCTGCTGGCCGACAGGCTCGGCTGCGAGACGCCGCCACACCAGGCAGAGCTCGAGTGGCTGCTCGACGTCGGCGGTGTCAGCATCAGTTACCGCACGCGCTACGCGGCGACGCCGCAGCTGGCTCCAGCGCTGCAATTGCTCGTGTTCGAGGCAGCGAGCCCGCGGGCGCTGTGTTTCCAGTGGCTCGCCATTCGGCGCACGCTCAGCGACCTGGCCGAGTCCCTAGGCGGTGTGGCCGATACACAGCTCGAGCTGCCGGTCGCGCACCTGATCAGCCTGGCCAGTGAAGCGGTCGAGGCTGAAGGCGAGCGCGGCGGCGAGAGGCGGCACGCCATGGCCGCGGCACTCTCGGAGCTGGCCGAGGCGGCGGGCAGGCTGTCCGAGCGGCTCGCGCTGCGGCATTTCTCGCTGGTGGATCTGGATCTGCACACGGTGGCCTCTTGACAGCGGTCCGCTACGCCGTGCGGCACGAGACGCTCTACCGCTACGGCCGCAGAGTGGCGCACTCGCACCAGCAATTGCATCTGACGCCGCGCAATTCCTCGCGCCAGCGCTGCCTCGAGCACTGCATACAGATCGCGCCGCAGCCGTCGGTGCGCAGCGAGCACGTCGATGCCTTTGGCAACTGCGTGACGCAGGTCGAGCTGGACCGGCCGCATGATGAACTGGACGTGATCGCCGACATGGAGGTCAGCCTGGAGGTGCTGCCGGAAGTGCCCGAGGACGAGGGCCAGAGCTGGGAGAGCGTGCGCGAGGAGCTGTGCTACCAGGCGCACGCGCGCGAGGAGTCGTGGCTCGAGGCGATGCGCTTTCGCAACGAATCGCCCTTCGTGCGCATCAAGCGCCTGTTCAGCGACTTCGCACGCGAATGCCTGGAGCCTGGCGCCACAGTGCTGCAGGTGGCCGGCGGCCTGATGTTGAAGGTGAACCAGGAATTCACCTATGCGCCCGGGGAGACCGAGATCGCCACGCCGTTGCTCGAAGTGCTGCAGAAGCGGCGCGGGGTGTGTCAGGACTATGCGCATTTGATGATCGCCTGTCTGCGCAGCGCCGGACTCGCGGCACGCTACGTGAGCGGCTATCTGCACACGGGCGCAGCGCCGAGCGGCTCGGAGACGGCCGCGCAGCCCCTGCTGGGTGCGGATGCCTCGCACGCCTGGGTCGCAGTGTTCGCGCCGCCCTTTGGCTGGGTCGAGTTCGATCCGACCAACAACATGCGCGTGCAGCAGGAGCATGTTGCGCTCGCCTGGGGCCGCGACTTCGGCGACGTCTCACCGCTGCGGGGCGTGATTCTCGGTGGCGGCTCGCACACCCTCGAGGTGCGGGTCGCGGTCCACGCGCTCGCAGCCCCGGAGCCTGTCTGACGGCCGAGGCAGCGCAGGCGCGCGCGTTGTCGATGCTCGCTGAGCGCGCGGGTGAGGTCGCCGCGGCCATCAACGGGCCGCCGAACGATCTGACTCGCACTGCCGCCGCAGTGCTGGGCCAGAGCGACTTCGTGCTCGATGCCCTGTGCCGCGACCCGCAGCTCTGGCCGGCCCTGCTGGCGCGTTCGGCGCAGCACCTGGCCGGCGAGCCGCTGCCCTTGCCGGGCCTGCCGCAATGGGCCGCCGACGGGCACGGTGGCCAGGACGCGCTGTTCATGGCCGCGCTGCGCCGCTGGCGCCGCGCCGAATTCGCCCGCATTGCCTGGCGCGACCTCGCGCAATGGGCCAGTCTCGATGAGACCCTCATGGAGCTATCGCGCGCCGCGGAGAGTGCCCTGCGCCTGGCACAGCAGTTCGCCGCCGAATTCCTGGCGCGAAAGTACGGCCCGCCGCGCAGCGCCGCGGGCGCGGAGCAGCAGATCATCATCGTTGCGATGGGCAAGCTCGGCGGCGGCGAGCTGAATTTTTCCTCGGACATCGACCTGATCCTGCTCTATGCCGAGGACGGACAGACCGACGGTCCGCAGCGGATCGATAACCAGGAATACTTCACGCGCCTCGCGCAATTGCTCGTGCGTCTGCTCGAGCAACCGACCGAGGAGGGTTTCGTCTTTCGGATGGACCTGCGCCTGCGGCCCTTTGGCGCCAGCGGTCCGGTGGTGACGAATGCGGCCGCGCTCGAGGACTATCTGCAGATCCATGGCCGTGACTGGGAGCGCTACGCCTGGGTGAAGGCGCGCCCGATCAGCAACGCCGGCGCCTATGCGCCGCTGTTTCGCAGCCTGATCCGCCCCTTCGTCTATCGCCGCTATCTGGATTTCGGGGTGCTCGAGTCCCTCGCGGACATGAAAGGGCTGATCGAGCGCGAGGTGCGGCGCCGGGAGCTCGCCGACGACATCAAGCTCGGGGATGGCGGCATTCGCGAGATCGAGTTCATCGTGCAGTCCTTTCAGCTCATACGCGGCGGGCAGGATCGAAGGCTGCAGGGCAGCTCGTTGCGCCGGGCGCTGCCATTGCTGGCCGGCGCGAAGCTGCTGCCGGCCGCGGCGGTGGCCGAGCTCGATGCGGCCTATGTATTCCTGCGGCGGCTCGAGAATCGATTGCAGATGCGCGCCGATCAGCGGCTGCACCGGCTGCCGGGCGATGAGTTCGAGCGCGAACGCCTGGCCTGGAGCATGGGATGCGGAGGCTGGAGCGAGCTGGCAGAGCAGATCGCCGCGCACCGCGGCCGGGTCGCGGCGCATTTCCGCGCGCTCGTGTTCGGCGGCAGCGCGTCCGGGGCCGGCAGCCGCTCCCTGCTGCTGCCCGGAGATGAGGATCTGGAGGCGCTCTGCGCCCGTCTGCGCTCGCTCTGGGAGCGGGATGGAGCGGCGGGCGCGCAACTGCTGCTCGACTTCACTCGCCAGGCGAGCACAAGGCGTCTGGATGAAGCCGGCAGCCGCCGGCTCCATGCACTGTTGCAGCACCTCGTCACTGAGATCGGTGGGAGCGCGGCCCCGCTACCCGCGCTGCGCCGGGTGCTGCGGGTGCTGGAAGCCATCGGCTCGCGCTCGGCCTATCTGGCGCTGCTGCTGCACAGTGCGCGCGCGCGCCGGCGCCTCGTGCAGCTCGCGACCGACGGGGACTTCCTGATCGAGCAGATCGCCGCGCACCCGCTGCTGCTCGATGAGCTGCTCGATGAGCGGCTGCTCGAGCAGCCGCAGGATCGCGCCGCGCTCGCGGCGGATCTGGCGCAGCGCATGGACGGGGTCGATGAGGGCGACGAGGAGCAACTGGTGGAGTGTCTGCGGCATTTTCAGCGCGCCGCGGTTTTTCGCTTGGGCGTGGCAGACCTGTTCTCGCGCCTGCCGGTCATGCAGGTCAGTGATCGGTTGACCGATGTCGCTGAGCTCATCATCGAGCGCGCGCTCAGCCTCACCTGGCAGCAACTCACGCCCGCGCTCGGCGTGCCGATGTGCGGCAGCGGCAGCGCACGCCGCGCCGTGCGCCTGTGCGTGGTCGGATACGGCAAGCTCGGCGGCATGGAACTCGGCTATGCCTCGGATCTGGATCTGGTATTCCTGCACGATTCGAGCGGCCCGCAGCAGGAAACCGAGGGTGGCCGCGGTGTCGAGAATCAGGTGTTCTTCATGCGCTACGCCCAGCGTATGGTGCACCTGCTGACGATGCACTCGGCCGCCGGGCGTCTGTATGAAGTCGATATGCGCCTGCGGCCGAGCGGCAAGGCCGGCATGCTCATGACGAGCATCGATGCGTTCGCCGAGTATCAGCGCCACGAAGCGTGGACCTGGGAGCATCAGGCGCTGCTGCACGCGCGCGCCCTGGCCGGTGCGCCCGCGCTCATGGAGCGCTTCGAGACACTGCGCGCGCAGGTGCTGGCGCTGCACGTGCGGCGCGACACGCTGCGCGAGGATGTTCGGCAGATGCGCAGCCGCCAGCGCCGCGAGCTCTCGCGCGCCGCCGCCGGCGAGGTCGATCTCAAAAACGATAGCGGCGGCATATCGGATATCGAGTTCCTGGCGCAGTACTGGGCCCTGAAGTGGGCACGCGAGTTTCCGCCGGTGGCCTACTATGCCGACACCATCCGCCAGCTCGAATCGGTAGCCTCGGCGGATCTGGTGCCGCAAGCGCAGGTCGATGTGCTCACGGCGGCCTATCGCGCCTACCGGGGGCGCTTGCATCATCGCGCACTCGAGGGACGCGGCGCTGTGATTGCGGCGAGCGAATTCGTGTCCGAGCGCGCGGCCGTGAGTGCGATCTGGTATGAGGTCATGGGCGATTGATCGCCGCAGCGTGCGCCAGCGCTTATAATGCCGCGCATGAACCTGCCGGCGGAACAGCGTCCACCCAATGCCCAGCAGCACTACACGGTGACTGTC
>JBELAR010000116.1:0-7029 GCA_049508555.1 Steroidobacteraceae bacterium | reverse complement strand
GCGCCCCGGCGCCACCACCGCAATGTTGTCTACATGCAACAAGCGGTCCGGGCCGCCGTCATAAATACGTCAACATTCCTTCCTCAAAGCGTAATACACGCGCAACACACTTTGGCGCGCCGTGAGGGCTACCCCAGCCGGATGGGTTCGCTGCGGTCTGGTCAGGTGCGCCCACACCAAGCACGCCCAGCCGAATCGGTCCTAAGAGTCCGCAACACAGAGGAACTATGTTCATGAGTCACCAGAAGAAAACTATTCACCAGGGCAAGGTCGGGCTCCTTCGAAATACGGTCGCGGCCGGTGTGGCCGCGATCATGATCGCCGCCAGCTTGAGCACCGCGAGCGCCGCCGATGGCGATGCACCCGCCACGCCGAGCTGGCAGGCCGGGCCGGTCACGCTGACATTCGGCGGCTTCACCGCCCTCGAGAGCTTGTATCGCACTCGCTACGAAGGCACGGACATCGGATCGGATTTCAACACCAAGATCCCCTTCCCTTATCAAACGACGAACTACAACGTCTCCGAATTTCGTGAGACCGCACGGCAGAGCCGGCTTTCGATTCTGGCTCAGGGGCCACGCAGCGGCGGCATGAGTGCGGAGGGCTACTTCGAACTGGACTTCCTCGGCGATGCGGAGAACGCCAACTCCAACGAAAGCAACAGCTATACCCCGCGCATACGCGTCTTGTACGGGCTCTTCCGCGATACGGATCAGGGCTTCTATTTCCTTGCCGGCCAGTCCTGGAGTCTGGTCACCTTGACACGGCATGAAATGGATCCGCGCAGCGAGATGCCGCCGCTCACGATCGATTCCCAGTACGTGGCGGGGTTCAACTGGACGCGCAATCCACAGGTGCGCTTCGTGAAGAGCTGGAACGATCAAATCGCCGTGGGCCTTTCAATCGAGAGTCCTCAGGCGCAGGTCTGTCCCGCTGCCAGCGCCACCAGCGCCGTGGGCTGCAACACTCCCGGCAGCGCTGTGACGACCGTAGCGGGCACGCAGCAGCTCATCTCGGCCACGGCATTGGCCCTGGATTTCGTGCCGGACGTCGTGCTCAAGGTGGCCGCTGACCCCGGCTACGGCCATTACGAACTTTACGGCCTGGGCCGAGGTTACCGCGATCGCAACAGCGCGCTGGGTCAGAACAACACGACCTACAGTGGCGGCGTCGGCGGCAGCATCCTGCTGCCCCTGGTGCCCAGCATGCTGGACTTCCAGGCGAGCGTTCTGACCGGCAGCGGTATTGGCCGCTACGGCAGTGCGCAATTGCCCGATGTGGCCGTCAGACCCGATGACACTCTGGCCGCTATCAATGAAACCGATGCACTGGGTGGTCTGGTGTTCAAACCCAACTCCGCCTGGACGTTCTACGCGTATGGGGGCATCGAGCAAGCGAGCGCCGCCGCCTACACCAACGCTGCCGGCACGGTCGGTTATGGCTATGGCAGCCCGCTGTACAACAACAGCGGCTGTCTGCTCGCCACCGGATCCGCGGCCAAGTGCGCGGCGGATACCAAGAGCATCGAGCAGGGCGCGATCGGTACCTGGTGGAAGTACTACCAGGGCGCCATGGGCAATCTGCAGCTCGGTCTGCAGGGCAGTTACACCCGGCGCGAGACTTTCACGGGTATCGGTGGCGACCCGAGCACGAACATGACCGTGATCATGGCCTCCTTCCGCTTCTACCCCTATCAGCGTTAATCAGCGCCCAGAACGCATCGGGGACCCCATCTGGGGTCCCCGATGCGTCTATCACTGCCGTCGCAATGGCCGTTGTGGCGCTGGACAGTGGCCGGAGTCTCAGTCGGTGGGCGTCGTTCCAGTGTAGTAGGTCACGACGTAGCTCTTGACCGTACCGTTGGACTGCGGCACTCCGGAGACTCGTACCTTGGTGCCGGTGGCAAGACCGGCAGTGAAGTTCGCGAGACCCATGGCGCTCGTGATGTCGATCGGACTGACCGTGACGATCCCGCCGGTGTAATCCACCTGATAGACCAGGGTCGCGGAGCCGCTCGTATCGCTCACCTCAATGCTCACCGGCTGCGCGCCGTTGAGGGCCGAGATGCTGAATACCAAGCCACTGCCAGAGACCGCCGGAGCCGTCACCACGGTGCCGACGGGTAAGGGCGTGGGCTCCAGGATGCTGGCCGCCGCGCTCCAGCCTATGGAGTTGGCCGGATCGGCCCACACGCTGTAGCTCACGGCCCAGGGCACGATCGATGCGGCCGTGCCGCCGAAGCTCGCCGTGCCATCGGTTGCGGCCACGAAGTCCGCCACCGCAGAGCTGCCGGAGTCCACGAGGGTCGGGTAGGCGAAGTTCCACCACTTGTAGCCCACGAGCGCCGCGCCCGTGATCGGATCGTTACCATTGGCGCTCGAGGAGGAGATGAAATCCAACGGCACGCTGTAGTCATCGATGGCGCGAAGGAAATCATGCGTCGTCGTGAAGCCGCTCGGCGTCGATGCGGAAAGGGCACCGGAATACGCCGCAGTCTCGATATCCACCTCCTGCGCCACCATCGGCACGGCCAGCGGATCCACCACGCTGGCGTGTACCTTGAAACCGCGAACGATGTCCTTATCGGCAAGAAAGGCGGTACCCGTAGCAATCGGCGTGGCATCGGCCAGGGCGTTCCAGGGCTGGCGGAAGAAGAACTGCGTGCTCGCATTGACCACGAGCGGCACGCCCACCCCCGACTCATTGGTCACCGTGATCACATCCGTGCTGCTGTTCACATCCAGCACGTGCCCCTCGGGGCTCAGCCACACGCTGTTGAAGCTGCTGCTCGCCCAGATGCGCGTGGCCACCAGCGTCCCATCCTCCTGGTAGCGCGCCGCGATGCGCACGTACATCCCATCCAGACTCGACTCCCCGGCAAAGCTCGTGATACGCGTGACGCTCTTGGTGTCCACGTCATAGAGCAGCGTGCCGTTGGTTGCATCGGCCAGTAGGGTGAGGGACTGCGTGCCCGCCACCGCTGTCTCGGGGGAGACGGCCGGCAGGGTTGGGAAGTCCTTGGTGATCGAGATCGAGGTGTTGTCGCTCGAGATCCCCGTGACCGTGCCATAGGCGTGGCGCAACACCAGGCGGCGCAGATCCGAGAGCGGGTGATGGCGCACCGGGCCGCCGCTGAAGTTCACCGCCCACTGCGTGGCGCTGGCCCCAGGGGGCATATGACCGAGGATGAAGGCCGGATGGGCCAGGTCGAACTCAAGGTCCAGTGCGCTCGTGGAGCTGGTGCTCACCACCAGCGGGGAGAGGAAGTTCACATCGATCGGCACGCTCATCGAGGGCGCGCTGCCCTTGGCGTTCTGGATCGATATATCCGCACTCGCCACCACCGTGCCAGCCGGCAGCGAGAAGCCCGCCTCCGGATCGCCGGATGCGGTCAGTATCACATCCCCCGGATTGCCGCCGACGGTGATCACCGCCCCGGTATAGGTGCCCACGGGCACCTGTGCATTGCCGAGCAGCTCCCCGAGCTGATCGAGTTGCTCGAGGTTGATATACGGAGGGCTGCTCGGGGCGCTATAGACCGTCACGTTGCTGCCTCCGCCCTGCGGGACGAGCGCGATGCTCAGCACCTTCACGCCAATCGTCGCCCAGTCCTGCGAGGAGTCGTCGCTCACCACCATCGGCACGCTGCCGTACTGAGTTGCGGCCACGCCCGAGCCGGAGCCCGAAGCCATCGATGAGTCGCTCGAGCCACCCCCGCAAGCCGCCAGCGCACTGGCTACCGCGCCGCACACGGCGTATCGAAGTCCTTTGCGTTCCATGTGTTTCCTCTCCTGTTAAATGCAATCAGTCGTGCGGGTCACGCACTCTCACAGCGCTGTGCTCATGTTGCTGTGAAGCGCGTGCCGCTATACGCGTGCAGTAGCGGCTCGGCAGCGACTTGGTTGACGTCGTCACTGCAACATTCAAACAAACATGGAAACAAACGCCGCTTCTGTCGGCGCAGAGCGACAGCGTCGCTGCAACCATTGCAGTCGCACGCGCCACATCGCGAACTTGCTGCACGACGCTGATAGAAGTGTTGCGGTCTTTACACGTTGCAGGCTTGACAATAACGTGACGCCACGCACAACCCGCCGGCTGCGCCTGTTGTCAACTGAAACGGTCACGACGCGTTGCACTGCAGAGGCACGCGAGGAGCGTCCATGACCATTGACACGGCCAAGCAACCGGCCATCGCCGCAAGCCGCTTCGGCTTCGGAGCTCGGCCCGGCGAACTGAATGATGCGCGCACCGATCCACGTGGCTGGCTGCTCGCGCAGCTGCGCACGCCCTATCGTGCGCCGGCCGAATTGGACGCTCTCTCATCCAGCCACGATATTCTCGCGAGCTTCCTGGCCGCGCGCGCGGCGCGCGCCGCAGAGAAGAAGGCAGCAACACGAGAGGCATCGACGGATGACCCCGTCAAACAACTCTTCGCCGGCATACGCCAGCAGCTTCTGCCGCACTATCAGGCACAAGCCGCGGCGCGCACGCGCATCGCACTGGCAAGCCAAAGCTCGTTTCGCGAGCGGCTCGTGCACTTCTGGTCAAATCACTTCGCAGTATCAATCGACAAACCCATTTGCCTCGGTACCGCAGGCGCGCTGGAGAACGAGGCGATCCGGCCGCGCATCGATGGCCGCTTCGCGGATCTGCTGCTGGCGGTCGAGACGCATCCGGCGATGATCACGTATCTGGATAATCAGCGCTCGATGGGTCCGAACTCCGCGCTGGGCGTACGCGCTGCACGCCGCGCGGATGGACCCGCTCCCGGCAGGATCGGTCTGAATGAGAATCTGGCGCGCGAGATTCTGGAACTGCATACGCTCGGCGTCGATGGCGGCTACACACAGGCGGACGTGACGACCTTTGCCGCTGTGATCACCGGCTGGTCCATCGGTGGGGGCCAGGGACGCTATGCTGACGGCGAGCCCGGTGCATTCGTGTTCCGGACCGCATTGCACGAGCCCGGCAGCAAGACCGTCCTCGGCCGCCGCTATGCGGAAGGTGACATGGCGCAGGGCAAAGCGGTGCTGCGTGATCTGGCGGCGCATCCGGCCACCGCGCGACACATCGCAACGAAACTCGCGCGCCACTTCGTCGCCGATGAGCCGCCGGCTGAATTGGTCGACCGCCTTGCGGGCGCATACCGCGCAAGCGAGGGCCATCTGCCCACTGTCTATGGCGCACTCGTGAACTGGGACGGAGCCTGGCAATCGGATACGTTGAAATTCAAGCAGCCACACGAGTTCATCTACTCCTCTCTGCGCGCGCTCGACGTGACGCCGCGCGAGCCCAAGGCTCTGCTCGCGCCCTTCGAGCTGCTGGGCCAGCGCCACTGGAGCCCGGGATCTCCGGCCGGCTGGCCTGACCGAGAGGCTGATTGGGACGGCGCGGACGCACTCATGCAGCGCATCGAGTGGAGCGTTGCGCTCGCAGATCGAGTCGGTGATTCGCATTCGGCGCTCGCCACGGCAGACCTTGCGCTCGGAGCGCTCGCGAGCCCTCAGACTCGCAAGGCCTTGGCCAATGCATCTTCCGGATCTCAGGGCCTTGCCCTGTTGCTGATGAGCCCGGAATTCCAGAGGAGATAAGACATGCGCAGTCGTCGCGATTTCCTGTCCGCAGGCGCCAGGCTCGGGTTCGGCGCGGCGCTGGCCGCAGCTCTTCCCGGCATCAGCTTTGCGGCGCTGCCCGGAGCGGATCCTTTTATCGTCGTTATCCTGCGCGGCGCGCTCGATGGCCTCTCGGCGGTACCGCCGTACGGCGATCCGAATTATCTCAGCGCGCGCGGCCCCATTGCGATCGCACGGCCGGGCGAGGCGCACGGCGCACTCGATCTCGATGGCTTTTTTGGATTACACCCCGCGCTACCGCTCTTGTACGCGCGCTGGCGGGCCAAGGAGTTGCTGGTGGTTCATGCCGTGGCCTCGGCCTACCGCGAGCGTTCGCACTTCGACGGTCAGAATGTGCTGGAGAACGGCGGCGATCGGCCCTCCGGCAGCGCGAGCGGGTGGCTGAACCGCGCGCTCGCGGCTCTGGCCGGCCGCGGTGTCGATGGTCTCGCGCTCGGCCAGAACGTGCCGCTGATACTACGCGGACCGGTTCCGGTCGGCTCCTGGGCACCCTCGGCGTTGCCCGAAGTGGAACCTGAGCTATTGACGCGGCTGCGCGATCTGTACTCCAACGACACGACCCTTTCTGCCCGGCTCGACGAGGCGACGCGCATGGACGCGCTCGCCGACACCGAAGCTCCAAGCGGTGGTGCCATGGAGCAGAGCAAGGGCGGCGGCGTCGAGCGCCTCAAGACGATCGCCGAGACGGCCGGTCGTATGATTGCAGGTCCGAGCGGTCCACGGGTCGCCGTGCTCGATGCTGGCGGCTGGGACACACACGCCAGTGAAGGCGGGGCCGAGGGTCAGCTCGCGGGCCGGCTTGGCGCACTGGATCACGTGCTCGATGCCTTGCGTCAAGGACTCGGAGCCCAGTGGTCCCGCACCGCGATAATGGTCTGTACCGAATTTGGCCGCACTGTGCAGGTCAACGGTACTCGCGGGACCGACCATGGCACGGGCACTGCGGCCTTCGTGCTCGGCGGCGCCGTGCGCGGTGGCCGTGTACTGGCGGACTGGCCTGGACTGGCCGAGCGGCAGCGCTACGAAGGCCGCGACCTGCGAGCGACGAGCGACCTGCGCGCAGTCGCCAAGGGACTGCTGCGCGAGCATCTGCGCATCGCTGACCACGCGCTCGCCGACGTGTTCCCGGCGAGCGAGGCCGCGGCTCCAGCGCGCGATCTCGTGCGCGGCTGAGGCACTCAGAAAATCAGCGCAAACTGCGAGGTCAACACCCGCTCGTCAGGACGGTTACCGAGCGCGGCGCCTCCGGCAAAATGCGTGACCTCGTAATCGAGTTGTACCTTGAAATTGCGGTTCATATACCAGTTGACGCCACTGCCGACAGCATAAGCGGCGCGGGGCGCGGTCAGCGGATTGGCGAATGAGTTCACGCCGTCCTCGAATGCCGTGGTGT
>JBELAR010000115.1:0-7054 GCA_049508555.1 Steroidobacteraceae bacterium | reverse complement strand
CGCGACCCCTGGAGCGGCTCGGTGGTCGGCGCCCGCGCCGTCTCGCCCGACGGCTCCCTGTGCTGGAGCTCGGCGGGCGGCTGGAATGAGGCCGAGCGCTCGGGAATGCCGCGGTATTGGGAGCGGGCGCTGCCCGCGGCCGCCGGAGTACTCGCCGGCAATGCGGCCGGAGTGGGCTCCGGCGTCGCGTCGTAGCGGCGCGGCTCGGCGGCGCGCAGGCGCGACCATTGCACTGCACTCAACGGCAAACCGCCGTTGGCCTGGACCGCCGAGCGCTGCAGCTCGAAACCTGGCGCTATCGGCGGCGGTTCGCGGCGTGTGACGACGCGTCGATTCAGCAGCGCCTGGGGTGGCCGGCCGATGCGGTTGAGCGAGACCGGCCCCGTGACGCTCTCGCGCGCCGGCGCAATGGCGAGCACGCGCGCAGTCGCCCTGGCTGACTCAAACTCGCCCGGCGGCGCAATCCGATTGCGCCGCACCGATTCGCCGGCCGTGAAGGCTGTCTGCGGCACGACCGTCAGTGCGCGCGGGACCGCGCGATTGACATAGCGATACTGTAGTGCCGGATCATGCGCGACGCTGCTGATGGTGCTCGCGCTCAGCCCGGCCGTATTGCTGAGATTCACCTGCTGCAGATAGCGCGCGCTCACGCCATAACCCGGCACATAGACTTCCCCGGGGGCGAGCGGCAGCCAGCCGACGGCCGTGCCGCCGCCGAGCGAGACTGCGGCGCCGGCGCCTGGACCACCGACCCAGGCCACCAGCGCCGGGGCATAGACTGCATGATGGCGCGGGGCCGGAGGAACCCAGCCCCAGTGCCCATTGATGAAAGCCCAGCGCCCATAATGGAACGGCGCAAAGCCCCATCGTGCCTGGTCGATCCAGGTCCATCCCCAGGGGGAGACCCAGGCCCAACGACCATCGCCGTAGGGCACCCAGTCGACGGCGAGCTGGCTCGGAAACCAGACTTCGCCATAATCCGGTTCCGCCTGCCAGTTCCCATACTGATCCAGATCCTGATAGCCCACGGCATCGCTCGAGACGTACTGGCCGTTCGACGCGGCATCGGCCCAATCCGCTTCGCGCTGCTGACACCACAGATCGAATTCATCCGGTGCCGTCATGGGCATGATGGCATAGGAGCCGTTGGCGCCGAACACAGCGCGCTGTCCGGTCTGAAGATTCATCTCGGGGCCCTGGCCCGGCGATGCCTGCGCCTGGCCGTTGTGGACGGCAATGCTGGTGGTGCCGGCGCCATCGACGCTCAGCCGGTATTCCCCGGGCCGCAAAAGCCCCAGGGCGGCGAATGGGGCATCGATCTCAAACCCGGCGGCTGGATCGAGCTCGCGCACGATCACCTGGACGTTGCCCGCGTTGAGCTGCAGCTGCACGAGCTGGTCGGTCAGACTCAGCAGCGACAGGCTGCTGTTCTCATCGAAGCGCACCACCGCCGTGCCCAGGTCAATTTCAGCGCGCGAGCCCGCATCGCTCCAGAGCTGCTCGCCACCGCTCAAAGGTTGATTCACCTGCGCCGCGCTCCAGTCCGGCAGACCGGCCGCTCGCAGCGACACCGCGCCTTCAGTCTCGCTTAAGCGCGCGATGACCCCGGGCGGATCCTCCTGTGCGAGCGCGCTCGAGGCCGGCCACACGGCTGCCGCGCCGGCCAGCATCATGGTGATCAGCGCTCTGCCGGCCGCGCGCATCGGTCACCCTAGAGCGCAGGCGAATCGTCGTGCAGCAGCGCCCGGCGCACCAGCTTGATCGGCGGGTAGCCCTGCTGCATGAACGCATCGTGGAAATCACGCAAATTGAAGGCGCTGCCTTCCCGCGCCTGCATGTCCGCGCGCAGCTTGAGGATCTCCAGCTTGCCGAGCGTGTAGTAGAGGTAGGTCGGATCCGAGGTGCCGCGCTTGGTCTCCATTTCCCCGACCTCGTGCGACTGATAGCCCTCCTTGACGAAGAAATCCTCCGCCTGTGCCATGTTCATCCGGCCCGTGTGCATGCTGATGCCCACGATATAGCGCGCATCGCGCAGCAATGCATCCTGCAGCTGACCCAGACGCAGCAGCTTCGCTGCGCGCTCCCCCTCTGAACCCTGGCCGCTCTGCCCGTAGCCTTCATCGAGCATCATCTGCTCGCAATAGTGCGCCCAGCCCTCGGCATTGGAATTCGCGCCGATGAGCTTGCGTACCCGATCATCGATCTGGCGCATCCACAGAAACTGAATGTAATGGCCCGGGTAGGCTTCGTGGACCGAGATCGCGCTGATCACGGGGAAGTTGAACTGGGCCATGAAGCCCGCCGTGTGCTTTGGATCCCAGCTCGGATCGGGCAGCGTGACGTTGAAATAGGCCTCCTGCGCCAGCGCCTCGTAGGGCCCCGGGGTATCCATCGAGGCGAAGGTGGTCGCACGCATGAACGGCGGAGTCTCGCGCAGAGTCGGCTGCGTCGCGGATGGAATCGTGATGATCTGGCGCGCATTGATGAACTCGACGAGCCCGTCGAAAGTAGCGTGAAAGCTCTCGAGCAGCGCCGCGGGGGCGGGATGATCGGCCGCCAGTTCGGCCAGCACCTCAGCGGCGCTCTTGTCGGGCTCGAGCTCCTTGGCGACGCGGATGAACTGCGCCTGGTTGCGCTTCAGATCCGCGGTGCCGATCTCGAGCAGCTTGTCCAACGGCGTGTCAACCATCTCGTCGTAGAGGAGCTTGGCGCTGAAGGTGCGCTCGCCGAGGCGAAAATCTCCGTGCGAGCGCGCCAGCAGGTCCCGGCGTAGCCAGTGCTCATAGCTCTTCAACGCGGCGATGACGCGAGCGTTGACGCTCTTGAAGCGAGCCTGCAAGGCGCGATCGTCCGCTCCGCTGAAGGCAGAGGGCAGATCGCGCGAAAAAAAACTCACGACACCCGGCATTTGCTCGAGCGCGATGCTCGAGTAGATCCGGGGCGGATTACGCAGGTTCGCACGCCCGGCCGCGAGTGCCGCCGGCATCAGCATTTCGCGCGCTAGCAGCAGCCGCAGGCGTTCGTTGGGTGTGGCGAAATTGCGCTCCATGATCGAGTAGGCGCTCTGCGTGATGGCGGAGGGATAGCTGTCGGGATCCTTTTCCCAGGGCCGAATGATCTCGAGCGTCAGCAGGCTGCCGCGTATGCTGGCGAGCAACAGCTCGCGATCCCCGCGCACGCGCTCGGACAGTCCGGACTCGTCCAACGATTCAACTTGCTGTGCGTAGCGGCGCAGCGCCTTGACCTGACGCTCGACCCCAGCGCGGCTCAGGTCCTCCAATTTTTCGTCGTAGTCATGAATGCCGGCGGCTGTCGCCGCGGACGGGTTCTGCGGGAAATAGAAATGATCGAAATAGTCATCCGCGAGGCTCAGCAGCGCCGTATCCCCGGGTTGGCTCTCGCCGCTGGCCTCGGCCGCCAGGGCTCGAGTCGCACTGCCTGAGGCAGCGAGCAGCAGCGCGGCGACGTACGGAATCAGCGCGGGCGCAATTCGGGAATGCATCAGTGCTGCCTCATCTGCTTCAATGTGTCCGAAGACGCACTACGTAGCGCGGCGAGCAGCGGGGCGGTCTGCGGCCGCACGCCGTGCCAGAGCAGGTAGGATTCTGCGGCCTGCTCGACCAGCATGCCTGTGCCCATGTACGCATGCGCCGCACCCTGCTGCCGGGCCCATTGCACGAAGCGCGTCGGGGAGTGCCCGTAGGCGAGATCGTAGCAGACCGTCTCGGCGGCCAGCGCGCCCGCGGGCAGCGGCGGCAATTCGTCCTGAAGGCTCGCCGCGGTGGCATTGATGATCAGCGCGTAATCGAGTCCGTCGAGCTCCGTGAAGGCGGCGCCGCGAACCGGGCCCAGGTGCGCGAAGGCGCCCGCCAGCTCGCGCGCACGCGCCGCGGTACGATTGGCGATCACGAGCTCTTGCAGGCCCTCCCGCAACAAGGGAGCGAGCAGGCCACGCGCCGCACCGCCGGCGCCCAGCATGAGCACACGGCCTGCGGTCAGCCGCAGGTCCAGGTTCTGCGTCAGATCGCGTACGAATCCGATGCCATCCGTATTGTCACCACGCAGCCGCTGCTCCGCTTCGCGCACGATGGTGTTGACCGCGCCCGCCTCGCAAGCCCGCTCGCTCAGTGTATCGAGTAACTCGAGCACCGCTTGTTTGTGTGGCACGGTGATGTTGAGGCCGCAACCACCCTGCGCAAAGAAATCGCGCACCACCGGCGCGAGCGCCTCGGGCGCCACGTCGATTGCCCCGTAGGTCAATCGTTGCCCGGTCTGAAGCGCAAATTGACCGTGAATCCACGGCGAGAGACTGTGCGCAATCGGATGACCGAGCACCGCATAGCGCTCAGGAGAGAGCGTCATGGCGCTCGAGCGCTGCGTTCAGAGCGCGGGTGGCACTGCCGCCGCGATGGGTCTTGTCGAGCACTCCGAGCAATTCCTCCTGCCAGAGCGCTGCGCGTTCGTCGAACTGGTACGGCGGATTGACCAGCAGTAGCCCCGAGCCATTCAGGCCGACGCGCGAATCGCGCGGGTACAGCCACAGTTCGAGGCTCAACGTCGGCGCCAGCAACTGCCGCTCGACGCGCGCAAGCCAGGGCACGAGCGTGCGCTCGTCCTTGATCGGATACCACAGCGCCACCACCGCGTTGGCCGTGCGCTCCAGCACGAGCTCGATCCCCTGCAGCGCGCGATCCAGTTCGGCGCCGGGGCTCTCGTAGGGTGGATCGATCAATATCAGACAGCGCCGCTCGCGCGGCGGCAGCACGGCTCGCAGTTGCTCGTAGCCATCCACACACTCCACGCGCATGCGCCGCAGGCCGCCGAGGGCGCGCTCGAGCGCCCGGCATTCCGCCGGCACCAGCTCGCAGCATAGGCCGCGATCCTGCGGCCGCAGCATATTCGCCGCGAGCCAGGGCGAGCCAGGGTAGACGTGCGGGCTGTCGAGACTCTCGCGCAGGGCCGTCACGGCCTGGCAGTAGGCCTGCAGTTCCGGGCACTGCAGTGCCGGCGCGGCGGTCAACAGCGCCGTCACGCCGCTCCGGGCCTCGGCGCCACGGTGCGTGTCCGGGCCGGACAGATCGTAGCGGCCGGCGCCGGCGTGCGTATCGAGATAAAAGAAGCCCTTGTCTTTTCGCTGCAGCGCCTCGAGCAGCGCGCACAACGCCACGTGCTTGTGCACGTCGGCGAAATTCCCCGCGTGAAAGCTGTGGCGATACTTCATCGAACGAGCCTAGGAGGCGATCCTACACCCCGGGGCCCTCAGGCCGCGCCGGCCGCCTTTTTTGTCACCGGCCTGCTCGCGACCGCTCGGTTGGCCGCCGGCCGGTTCGCAGCTCTCTTGCCGGTCACCGCCTTGACGACACCTTTGGCCGCGGCCCGCTTCGCCACGGCAACGGGAGTGCCGGCTCGCGCCTTGCGCTTGACCTTCGGCTTGGGCCGGCCGCCGGGGGCGCGCGTGATCTTGAGCGGCGCGGCGCTCTTGGCCGCCAGCGCGCTGAGGGTCTCGCCCAGCGCGGGAGCGGGGCGCGCCGCGCCGCCGCGACGGCGTGTCGGCCGCTGCGCTTTGGTCCCGGCGGCCGTCGCGGCCGGTTCGCTCGACGGGGTAGACGGGGCGGCCTTACGCGCGCCGAAGCGGCCGCGCCCGCGCTGCGGGCGCGTCGGCGCGGCCTCGAGCAAGGCCCGGCATTGCTCGAGCGTCAGCGTCTTGGGGTCATGGCCCTTGGGCACGCGCGCATTCTTCTCGCGGTTAGTGATGTAGGGCCCATAGCGGCCGTTGAGCACCTGAATGCCCTCGATGCCGAAGTCGTGGATGATACGGTTCGCGTCCGCCTCCAGCTTGATCCGAATGCACTCAAGCGCGCGCTCCAGCGTCACGGTATAGGGGTCGTCCTTGAGCGAGACGTACTTCGCGCCGTACTTGATATAGGGTCCGAAGCGACCGACGTTGGCGACGATGGGCTCGCCATCGGCGGTTGCCCCGAGCGTGCGCGGCAGCTCAAACAGTGCCAGCGCCTGCTCTGGCGTGATGCTGTCCATTTTCTGGCCCGGCCGCAGGCCCGCGAAGCGCGGCTTGTCGGCATCGTCTTTGGTGCCAATCTGCACGAAGGGGCCGAAGCGTCCCATGCGCACGCTCATCGGCTTGCCGCTGACCGGATCGCGGCCGAGCTCGCGCGCCTGTGCGACCTGCTCGCGCGTGACGTTTTTCTCGACGTCCTCGACCTGATGAATGAACGGCTTCCAGAACTTCGCCAGCGGCGTGGTCCAGGGTTCCTCGCCGCGCGAGACCGCATCGAGCTCATCTTCCATGGCCGCGGTGAAGCCGTATTCCACGTACTGATGGAAGTGATCGGTCAGAAAGCGACAGACGATCTTGCCGATGTCGGTCGCCGTAAAGCGGCGATTGTCGATCTCGGCATACTGGCGATCGCGCAGCGTCGAGATGATCGAGGCGTAGGTCGAGGGCCGGCCGATACCGTACTCCTCGAGCGCTTTGACCAGCGAGGCTTCGGTGAAACGTGGCGGCGGCTCGGTGAAATGCTGCTGTGGTGTGACTTCCCGCAAGCGCACGACGTCACCGGCATTCATGGCCGGCAATACGTGATCGTCGTCGTCGGCCACAGCATCGTCCAGGCCCTCCTGGTACACCGCGATGTAGCCCGGCTTGAGCAGCGTCGAGCCGTTGGCGCGCAGCAGATGCCGGTCGGGTCCGTCCGGACCGGCGAGCATATCCACGGCCACCGTATCAAACACGGCATGCGCCATCTGACTGGCGACGGCGCGCTTCCAGATCAATGCATACAGGCGGAACTGATCCGCATCGAGCTTGCGCTCGATGTCGGCCGGGATGATCGCGGCGGAGGTCGGGCGGATGGCCTCGTGTGCCTCCTGCGCGTTCTTCGACTTGGTGCGATAGACGCGCACTTCCTCGGCCACTGCCTCCGCGCCATACACGCGCTCGATGACCGAGCGGATCTCCTGCACCGCCTCGCCCGCCAGCGATACCGAATCGGTACGCATGTAGGTGATGAGCCCGACGTTACCCTCGCCGATATCG
>JBELAR010000114.1:0-7203 GCA_049508555.1 Steroidobacteraceae bacterium | reverse complement strand
AGCTGATATCGACCTCGGCCGAGGGCTCAGTGAAAGGAAAATACGACGGCCGCAGCCGCATCGAGAGGTTCTGCTCGAAGAACGCTTCCATGAAGCGGTGCAGAATCGCCTTGAGATTCGCGAAACTCACGTTCTGATCGACGAACAATCCCTCGACCTGATGAAACATCGGCGAGTGACTCACGTCGGAATCGACCCGATAGACTCGCCCCGGCGCGATCAGCGCCATCGGCGGCGCTCGCTCCTGCATCGCCCGGATCTGCACCGGGGAGGTGTGGGTGCGCAGCAGATGCCCGTCCCGCAAATAGAACGTGTCATGCATGGCGCGCGCGGGATGGTTCGCCGGGATGTTGAGCGCCTCGAAGTTGTGAAACTCATCTTCGATCTCCGGGCCGTGAGCGATCTCGAAGCCCGCGCGGCTGAAGATCTCCTCAATGCGCAGTCGCGTCTGCGTGATCGGATGCAGCCCCCCGTGCCACTCGCCGCGACCGGGCAGGCTCACGTCGATGGCGCCGGAGAGCAATTCGCGCTCGATCGCGAGCGCCTCGAGCGCGGCGCGCCGCGCGTCGATGGCCTCGCGCAGACGTTGCTTGGCTTGGTTGATGCGCGCGCCGGCGGCCGGGCGCTCGCTCGCCGGCAGCGAGCCGATGCCCTTGAGCTGTTCGGTCAGCGTGCCCTTGCTACCGAGCCAGTGCACGCGGATCTCATCGAGCTCCTCGATACGAGCGATCGATGAGATCTGCGCGAGCGCAGAGTCGATCCGGGCGGCGAGCTCTGCCAAGACGCCGAACCCTTAAGCGTCAGGCCGCGGTCAGGCTGGCCTTGGCGCGCTCGGCGATGAGCCCGAAGGCATTGGCATCATTGACCGCGAGATCGGCCAGCAATTTGCGATCGATCTCGACACCCGCTTTGTGCAGCCCTTCGATCAGACGGCTATAGGACATGCCGTGCGTGCGCGCGGCAGCGTTGATGCGCGTGATCCACAGGGCGCGAAAGTCGCGCTTCTTCGCGCGCCGATCGCGATAGGCGTACTGGCCGGCCTTGATGACCGCCTGCTTGGCGGCGCGATAGATCTTGCGCCGCGCGTTGTAGTAGCCCTTGGCCTTGCCGAGGACCTTCTTGTGCCGGCGTCCGGCCGTGACACCGCGTTTGACTCTTGCCATGTCAGGACTCCTTTATTTGGTATTCGGCAGCAACTGCGCGAGGCGACCCACATCGCTCTCGCTGACCAGACTGCTGCCGCCCGAGCGCAGATGACGCTTGCGCTTGGAATCCTTGTGGCCAAGGTTATGGCGGCGGGTAGCCGAATACCGCTTGAAGCCGTTCGCGGTCTTGCGAAAACGCTTCGAGGCGGCCCGGTTGGTTTTCAACTTAGGCACGATCTTCACTCCTCATTGTAGCCAGAGCTCACAAGGCCCGAGCGCATGCGCTCGAACCCGCTTGCTCGCGGATCCCGGGGCTCGCCGCCGATCAGGCTGCGGACCGCAGGATCACTTTTTTTTCGGTGCAAACAGCATCACCATCTGCCGGCCTTCCATGAGCGGTTGCTGCTCGATCACGCTGTGGGCAGCGAGATCGGCCTGCACCCGGTCCAGAAGTTTGCGACCGATGTCCTGATGCACCATTTCACGGCCCCGGAACCTCAAGGTCACCTTGGCCTTGTCACCCTCGGACAGGAAGCGGATCAGATTGCGCAGCTTGACCTGGTAATCCGCCTCTTCCGTTCCGGGACGAAACTTCACTTCCTTCACATGGATCTGCTTTTGCTTGCGCTTGGCAGAGTGGGCCTTCTTGTTCTGCTCGAACAGGAATTTGCCGTAATCCATGACCCGCACCACCGGCGGCTCCGCCATGGGCGAGACTTCCACAAGATCCAACTCCGCCGAGGACGCCAGTTGAAGCGCTTCCGCTCGAGTCATAACGCCTGCTTGCCCTCCATCCGCTCCGATCACGCGCACTGTGGGTGAGCTGATCTCGTCATTACGCCGGACACGCTTCGATGAAATGGCTATATATCAATCCTCCAAAGTTCGGCGCCCGTGGCTTTCCAGTTCGATGCGCAGACGCTCTACGAACGTCTGTGGTGTCATCGCACCCAGATCCTTGCCGTTACGGGAGCGCACTGAAAGCAGATTCGCCGCAACTTCCTTGTCCCCCGCTACCAGAAGGTACGGTACGCGTTGCAGCGTATGTTCGCGGATCTTAAAGCCGACCTTTTCGTTGCGCAAGTCGCACTGAACCAGAACCCCCTGATTTTTCAGGAAATCCGCGGTAGCGCTCAAGTATTCGTGCTGCCGGTCGGTGATGCTCAGGAGCACCGCCTGCACCGGACAGAGCCAGGCCGGCAGCCGGCCGGCATGATGCTCGAGCAGAATGCCGAAAAAGCGCTCGAGGGAGCCGAAAATCGCGCGATGCAGCATCACCGGCACACGCTTCTGGCTGTGCTCATCGATGTAATACGCATCGAGGCGTCCCGGCAGGTTCAGATCCA
Organism: Steroidobacteraceae bacterium; assembly: GCA_049508555.1. Classification (GTDB taxonomy): domain Bacteria; phylum Pseudomonadota; class Gammaproteobacteria; order Steroidobacterales; family Steroidobacteraceae; genus FEN-1191. The sequence continues at coordinate 4,712 of JBELAR010000114.1, read as the reverse complement.
CCTGCAAAGTTCCGCACTGCCAGTCGCGCCCGATGGCATCGCGCAGCACGAATTCGAGCTTCGGCCCATAGAAGGCGCCCTCGCCCGGATTGAGGCCGAATTCGATATCCGCCGCGCGCGCCGCGGCCTGGAGGGCGGCCTCGGCCTTGTCCCAGACCTCATCGGCCCCGACGCGCTTGAGCGGGCGGTCGGAGAACTTGATGCGAACGTCCTCGAAGCCGAAATCCTTGTAGATATCGAGGATCAGGCGCGTGCTGGCGACCGACTCGGCCGTGATCTGCTCCTCGGTCACAAAGATATGGGCGTCGTCCTGGGTGAAGGCGCGCACGCGCATGAGCCCGTGCAGTGCCCCCGAGGGCTCGTAGCGATGGACCTTGCCGAATTCGGCGAAACGCAGGGGCAGCTGATGATAGCTGCGCAGTCCCTGCTTGAAGATCTGCACGTGGCCGGGACAGTTCATCGGTTTGATCGCATACACGCGCTCATCGGGCGTACGCGTCGTGTACATATTCTCCCCGAACTTCTCCCAGTGGCCCGAGGCCTCCCAGAGGCTGCGATCCATGAGCTCCGGCGCGCTGACTTCCTGGAAGCCCGCAGCCGTCTGCCGCGCGCGCATGTAGCCGATCAGGGTCTGAAAAATGTGCCAGCCCTTGGGATGCCAGAAGACCGCACCCGGGGCCTCCTCCTGCAAATGGAACAGATCGAGCTCGCGGCCGATCCGGCGGTGGTCGCGCCGCTCCGCCTCCTCGAGCCGGTGCAGGTAGGCATCGAGCTGCTTCTGATCGGGCCACGCGGTGCCGTAAATCCGCTGCAGCATGGCGTTGCGCGAATCCCCGCGCCAATAGGCGCCGGCGAGCTTCATGAGCTTGAAGGCGCGCAATTTACCGGTCGAGGGCACGTGGGGACCGCGGCACAGATCGACCCAGTCCCCCTGACCGTAGAGGCTGATCGGCTCATTGGCCGGAATGGCGGCGATGATCTCCGCCTTGTAGTGCTCGCCCAGATTACGGAAAAACGCGACCGCCTCATCGCGGCTCAAGACCCGGCGGTGAATCGGCTCATCGGCCTGAGCGAGCTGCTTCATGCGCGCCTCGATCGCCGCGATGTCCTCCGGCGTGAAGGGGCGCTCGTAGGCGAAGTCATAATAAAAGCCATCCTCGATGACCGGACCGATCGTCACCTGGGCGTCGGGGAACAATTGCTTGACCGCCTGCGCCAGCAGGTGGGCGGTGGAATGACGGATGATCTCGAGTCCGTCCAGGTCGCGGTCCGTGACGATGCTGAGCCGGGCGTCGTGCTCGAGCACAAACGAGGTGTCGACCAGTTTGCCATTGACGCGGCCGGCCAGGGCCGCGCGCGCGAGGCCGGACCCGATGCTCGCTGCGATCTCTGCGACGCTGACGGCGGATTCGAATTGACGTTGGCTGCCGTCCGGCAGGGTAATGACTGGCACTGAAGAGGCTATCGGGCTGGCATGGCAAGCGGGAGGCGGATCTTCACACAGCGGCGCGCATGGCAGCAACCCGCTACACCCGGATTCGAAAAGCGCGCTCCGATGGGTATACTGCCGGGCCCGGAAAACCGAACCCAACGGAGCCCGCCGCGATGAGCACTTCCAAGACCAGCAGCCTCGAGAACGCAAAAAAGCGCCGCATGGCGCCGCTGCAGACGCGAACCGGACTGGGCGCCGACGCCACGCGCGACATCACGGCCGAGCTCAACGCTCTGCTGGCCGATACCTTTGCGCTGTACCTGAAGACCAAGAACTTCCATTGGCACCTCTCCGGGCCGAGTTTTCGCGACTACCACCTGCTGCTCGATGAGCAGGCGGATCAGATCTATGCCACCGCCGATCCGATCGCCGAGCGCGTGCGCAAGGTGGGCGGCACGACCGTGCGCTCCATCGGTCATATCGCCCGTCTGCAGCGCCTGGCGGACAACGACGCCGATTTCGTCACCCCCCAGGACATGCTGGCCGAGCTGCGGGAAGACAATATGCGGCTCGCCGCCTTCATGCGCGAGACGCATGGGCTGTGCGATAAATACGGGGATATCGCCTCCGCGAGCCTGCTCGAGGTCTGGATCGATGAGACCGAGCGGCGCGTCTGGTTCCTGTTCGAGGCCGGGCAGCGCGTCTGAAGGCGCCGCTGCGTCAGGAGCGGGTCGGCAGCCCCCGGAATCTGCCATATTGATGGGTATGCAAGTAGCCAGAGGGGGGGCATCGCCATGGCCGTGAGAGCGCCGAGTGTATTTTCTACCGTGCAGCCGTTGAACCTGGCCTACGACCGGGAGCGTCTGGAGGACGTCGGCTTCATGACCTGCATGACCCTGGTGTTGCTGGGCAACTACGCTCAGACGGGTCATTTCGGCGGTCCCCTCGCCTACACGCCTTATAACGTGGCCGTGCACCTGGCCGGTCCGCAGTTCGGTGGCCTGCGCTACGACTACCGGCATCCCAAGCACCCCTACTGCGACAAGTTCATGCTGGCCGGGGGCCACTCCATTCCGACCTGCTACGCCCTCTGGATGATCATGGGCGAGGCCCTGGTACGCCGCTACAAGGCCACGGGCAACAAACGCTACTACGTGGATCCGCACGTCGCGATGCTCGGTATCGACGCGATCGGCTTTCGCCGCGGGGCGGGCGCCATGGCGACGATCCTGCAAGAGAACGCGCTGGTGGATCACCCCCTGTTCGCCGAAGCCAAGGGCCGCGGCATCCGTGCATTGGCCGGACATGCCGAGAGCACCGACCTCACCAACGATGTGAACGGCGGGCCCTCCGGGGTCGGCATCGTCACGGCGGCCGGCAAGGCTGCTTTCTGGGACATCGCGGGCGCGAGCCTGGCCGGGCCGAAAGTCATCGCCTTCGAGGGCGAGTTCGCGATGACCGAGGGCCACGCCCAGGAGCTCAAGACTCAGGCGCTCGCCATGCAGGTCGGCAAACGCCTGCGGGTGATGATCTCCGACAACAACGCCGGCATCGACGATTCGCTGCTCGGCGGCGTGATCGCCAAGAAATACGATGGCTACAACCTGCACGAGCAGTGGAGCTCCTACGGCTGGAACGTGCTCTCGATCGATGATGGCAACGACTACGACCAGGTCGTCGGGGCCCTGAAAACCATGGACGACTGGGATCCGAACGATCGGCGCCCGATGGTTCTGATGGGCAAGACCGTCAAGGGATACTGGCCCAAGGTCAACCACGGCAAGTTCTCCGCCCCGCCGCTGGATCAGATCGTGGGCTACCCGAGCCATCCCTATGCATTCAAGATGAACTCGGATTACTTCATCGCCCTGGCGCGCACGTATGAAGAGCAATACGGCGTCGAGTTCGCCGGGATCCGCCAAGGCCCGGTCAAGGATCAGCGCGAGCGATTGATCCAGTTCAAGACCAACATCGACATCGCGATGTCTGTCCTCGATCGCAACGGCCTGGGCGACTGGCTCGCCGAGCGCCTCGTGAGCATCGGGGATACCGTGCCCCAGGACCTCAAGCTGCGCTTTGACCCCAAGCGCGATCCATTTCTCGACGAGCGCCTGCGCGTGGCCAACCTGCCCGTCGAGCCGCAGAAGCTTAACGTGCGCAATGCCATCTCGGGCGCCGAGAAGCAGGTCGGCATTACTTTGTTTCGCAAGCCCGGGGAAATTGCCGGCACGCGCCGCGGCATCTCGGAAATCATCAAGTGGATGAACTACGTGACGGAGGGCCGCTTCATCACGCTGGCCGCCGATCTCTCGGAATCCATCAATGTCGAGCACGGGAGTCTGTGGGGTCATTACGATCCCGAGACCAATCCACTCGGCACGCGCATCAAGGCCGCGATTCAGGAGGCGGGCAACGCCTCGAGCGCGATTGGCTTCGTGAGCCAGAGTGCGAGCGTGGATCCGGAAAAGTTCGCCGGTGTGTGGGCGCTCAGCGGCACCTATGGGGCCTTCACGCCGCTCATGTATACGCCGGCGCGCGTCTGGAGCCAGCAGAATCAGGACAGCCGCTTCCGCGTGGGTGTGCTGCACATTCTTTCGGCGCACTCCGGGCCGGAGACGGCGGCCGATGCGCGCACGCACTTCGGCATTTTCGCGCCGCAGGTGTGGAAGCTGTTCCCGCGCGGGCAGGCCATCAACCTCAATTTCTGGGACTACAATGACGTGGCGCCGGGCTACTTCGCGGCCGCGGAAATCGCCGCGCGCGATCCCAAAGTCGGGCTGATTACCATCGACGTGGCGCGGCCGGATTTCCCGGTGGCCGATCGATCGGGCTTCGCAGATAGCGATCCGAAGGCCGCCGCCAAGGGACTCTACGTGATTCGCGATTTCGCGCCCGGCGAGCGGCACGGGTACGTGGTGGTGCAAGGGTCGAGCTCGACGGTGAACCTGGTGAGGGAGCTGAAGCACCTCGCGGAGTCCGGGATCAACGTGAAGGTGATCGCGGCGGTAAGCGAGGATCTTTTCGATCGCCAGCCGGAAGCGTATCGCACCGCGGTGCTTCCTCCCGAAGCTTACTTCGACCTGATGGTGGTCTCCACCGGCACCCGCCGCATGATGCCGGTGCGCAATCTGGGGCCACTGACCGATGAGTACTCGCTCACGTCCGATTGGGACAACAATTGGCGCACCGGCGGACTCGAAGGCGAAGTCATCGAAGAAGCGCACCTCGATCCCAAGTCGATCTTCGCGGGCATCGAGCGCTTCGCGCGCGAGCGCGGGCA
>JBELAR010000113.1:0-7223 GCA_049508555.1 Steroidobacteraceae bacterium | reverse complement strand
GCCACCGATATTGCGGATCTGTGCAGCCGCAACGAGCCGCTGGCGCGCGGGCTCCTTGAGCACGCCTGGTCAGACCCGACGTTCGTCACGGGCTATGCGCGCTGGACGGTGCAGATCCTCGAGGGTCAGAAGCACTACCACCACCGTGTCGCCCTGACCCAGCATGCGCTGCTGCATCGCGTGCACCGTGTCACCAGCGCTCTGTTTGCGCTGACCGCGCTCGGTGCGCTCACGCATCTGCTGGTGCATTCGCTGTGGCTGTCCCTGATCACAACGTTCTTTCCGGCGCTGGCCGCCTCCCTGCACGGCGCCCTGGCGCAATCGGAAGCCTATCGGCTCGGCGCCACCTCCGAGCGGCTCGTGACGGATCTGCAGGGCGCGATCGACAGCATCCGCGCCACCCTGCTCGAGCGCGGCGCTGGGGTAGCCGAGGCGAGCGCGCTGAAGGCCGCGATCGAGGCTGCAATCGCACTGATCCTGGAAGAGCATCAGGATTGGCACATGCTGGTGCGGCCGCACAATCTGCCGCTGGCCTGAAGACGGCTCGCCGGCGGCGCTGGGGCTTATGGCAAAGCCGGGCCGAAGCCGAGCCGAACCCGGGCCAAACGCCGGGCGGCCCCAACGTCATACGCACCGGCGCTCAAGCGGCTACACTGCGCGCCGCTTTGTCCTCTGCAGGCACTCTAAATGGAATCTGTCGACACCCTCCCCGCGGCGTCATTTGCCGCTCTCGGGCTCAACGAGGGCCTTGTGCGCACGCTGGCCGACCTGGAATACGAGGCGCCGACGCCGATCCAGGCCGCGAGCATACCGGTGCTGCTGTCAGGGGCCGATCTGCTCGGTCAGGCACAAACCGGCACCGGCAAGACGGCGGCCTTCGCCCTGCCGCTGCTCTCGCAGCTCGAACCCGAGCGGCGCGTGCCGCAGGCGCTGGTCCTGGTGCCGACCCGGGAGCTGGCGATCCAGGTCGCGGCAGCGATCGAGAAATATGCCGTGCACATGCACGGCCTGCGTGTGCTCGCCATCTACGGCGGGCAGAGCTATACACCGCAGCTCGATGCGCTCAAGCGCGGCGTCCAGGTCGTCGTCGGCACGCCGGGCCGGATCATGGACCATCTCGAGCGCGGCACGCTCGCGCTCGATGCCATCCGCTTCGTCGTGCTGGATGAGGCCGACGAGATGCTGCAGATGGGATTCGTCGATGCGATCGAGTCGATTCTGTCCCGCACGCCGCGCGAGAAACAGGTGGCGCTGTTCTCCGCCACGTTACCCGCGCCGATCCGTCATATCTCGCAGCGCCATTTGCGCTCCCCGCGCACGGTCACGATCCAGAGCAAGACCACCACCGCCACGAACATACATCAGCGCTACTGGCTCGTGAGCGGCATGCACAAGCTCGACGCACTCACGCGAATCCTGGAAGTCGAGAGCTTCGATGCCATGCTGGTGTTCGTGCGCACCAAGCAATCGTCGCTGGAGCTGGCCGAACGCCTGCTCGCGCGCGGCTTCGCCGCCGCCGCACTCAACGGCGACCTGCAGCAGTCACAGCGTGATCGAACCATCGCGCAGCTCAAATCCGGCGCCATCGACATACTGGTCGCGACCGATGTCGCGGCCCGTGGTCTGGATGTGGAGCGCATCGGGCACGTGGTGAATTTCGACGTACCCCACGACACCGAGTCCTACGTGCATCGCATCGGACGCACGGGCCGCGCCGGCCGCAGCGGCGAGGCCATCCTGTTCATCGCCCCGCGCGAGCGCAGCATGCTGCACGCCATCGAGCGCGCCACGCGTCAGCCCATCGAGGCGATGACTCTGCCGAGCGTCGATGATGTCAACACACGCCGTATCGGCCGCTTCAAGGCTCGAGTGGCGGCGGCGCTCGGCGGCGGCGCGGCGACCGACTATCGCGCCGTGATCGAGGAGTTCGCGCGCGAGAGCGGGGCGGACATGCTCGACGTGGCTGCGGCACTGGCCAGCCTCGCTCAGGGCAAGACGCCGCTGATCCTGAGCGGCTCGCCGGCCGCTGAGCAGCCGCGCCCGGCGGCGGCCGATCGTGGGGAACACGCGCGTGGCCACGAGCGCTCCGATCAGCCCCGAGCGCGCAAGGGCGTGCGCAAGGGATCGCATTTCGGTCCGCAGGAGACCTACCGGCTCGAAGTCGGCCGCGCGCACGGCGTACTGGCCGGCAATATCGTCGGCGCCATCGCCAATGAGGCGGACCTGCATGGTTCGCAGATCAACGGCATCGACATTCAGGAGGATCACAGTTTCGTGCGTCTGCCGGCGGGCATGCCTCCGGCGGTACTCAGCCGGCTGCAGCGCGTACGGATCAAGGGCCGGGAACTCTCGGCCGCCGCCGTGGCGCGCCGCCCCGCCGCGGGGCAGCGCCGCTCGAAGCCGCCGCGCGCTGCGGCGCGCTGATCGATTCAGGCGGCCGGGGCCCCCGCGCCCGAAGCGATGGCGACTCTCCCGCCGCGAGTCGCGAGCCATGAACCCGATAGGATCAGGATCAGCCCCACGATCCCCCCGAGCCCCAGGTGTTCGTGCAACACGCTCACTCCCAGCAGCGTCGCGACGGCCGGGTTGATGTAGGTGATCACGGAGGCGCGCGCCGCGCCGGCCTGGTCGATCAGATAGAACATCAGCAGCATCGCCAGTGCGGTGCACAGTCCACCGAGCACTGCGATGCTCAGCAGTGCGCGCATCGAGGGCATGTGCTGCGGCAGCGTCAGCAGCGCGGGCAGCAGCAGAACGATGCTCGCGGCAAACAGGCTCCCGGCGATCGGACCGAACGGATCGATGCCCTTGAGATGACGCTGCACGATCAGCGGACCGACGGCGTAGCCCACGGTGGCCAGCAGCATGCACCCCACACCGCTCCAGCCGAGCGGGCCGCTGATCGAACTGAGCCCGACCAGCGTGACGACGCCGATCAAGCCGATCGCCAACCCGAGGAGCCGCCATGGGCCAAAGCGCTCGTGCACGCCGAAGAAGCGCGATATCAGTGCGATCGTCAAGGGCACCGTCGCGATGAGGATGGCCGTGACCGAGGAGCTGATCCAGCGCTCCCCGAGCGCGATCGCGCTGAAGGGCACCACGAACTCGACCAGGGCAAAGGCCAGCACCGCGCCCTTGTGGGCGTGCAGCGGGCGCAGAGCGCCGCGCCGCCAGGCCAGCGGTAACAGCACCAGCGTGGCGAGCACGATACGGCTCCAGGCAACCAGGACCGGGGCGAGCTCCTGCACGGCCAGCTTGATGAAGAAGTAAGGCACGCCCCAGATGATGCCCAGCGCCAGGAATGCCGCCCACGCCCGCCAGTTCATCAGAACATGCTCGCGCCGATGTTGATCAGCAGCGCCAGTACGATCGTGTTGAAAAGATAAGCCAGAATGCAATGCACCGAGCCGATGCGCCGCATGGAGCGGCTCACGAACGCGACGTCAGCCGTTTGACCCGAAGTGCCGATAATCGCCGCGAAATAAAAGAAATCGCCGTAATCCGGAGCGAGCTCGTCCGGAAAACGCAGCCCCGGCGCGCGGCCCTGGCACACCGCCGCGTAGTATTCATTGGCGTAGTGCAGGGCAAACATGACCTGGATGAAGGCCCAGGAGGACAGCACCGTGATCCCGGCCAGCAGTATGTGCATCTGCTTGAGCAGGCCATGCGTGTCCTTGACCACGGCCAGCTCGCCGCCGATGGCCGCAAGACTGGCGATGGCCGCGAGCACGACCAGCGTCAGGATCACCACCTGACCGTCGTCCTGCAGCTGTGCGCGGTGGCGCATCTGCAGGCTGCTCGAGCCACTCATCATGATCGCCGCCAGCACCACGTACAGCAGCGCGCCGCAGTTCCACGCAATGAGCCAGCGCGTGACCCGGTGATCGAACAGCCCGGTGGGCAGCCATATGCCGACGAGGATGGCAATGGCGGTCGCGATGTAGAGCCGTGGCCGCGCGCGCAACAGCCGAATGATTCGATTCCGGCGCCAGTTCATGTGCGCCATCCTAACAAAGCCCAAGCCGGGGACCTGACAGCGATTGTCCTGACGGTGGAGCTTGGATAAACTGGCACGGGTTCATCGGACTTCTCGCCTCGGATCACGCTTACAGGCTCAGTACGATGACCTTCAATCTGCAGCCGGTTCTCCAAGACGCATGGATCAGGCTGCGAGGGCTGCGATCCGAGGACTTCGAGGCCCTCTATGCGGCGGCTTCCGATCCGCTGATCTGGGAGCAGCACCCCAATCGCAATCGCTACCAGCGCGACGTGTTTGCCATGTATTTCAAGGGCGCCATGGAATCCGGGGGCGCCTTCCTGATCAGCGACGCGCAGACCGGGCAGGTGATCGGGAGCTCCCGCTACTACGATCTGAATGCGGCACAGCGCTCGGTCGCCATCGGCTATACCTTCATCGCCCGGCAGTATTGGGCCCGGGGATACAATCGGCGGCTCAAGACTCTGATGCTGGACCACGCATTTGAGTTCGTGGACCAGGTGGAATTTCATGTTGGGGCAAACAATCTGCGCTCACGCAAGGCCATGGAGAAACTCGGCGGCACACTGGTCGGCGAAGTGGCCATGAGCTACTACGGCGAAGCCAGCCAGCCGAATGTGATCTACCGTATCAGCAAGGCGGAATGGGCGACGCTGCGCGGGGCGTGCTAGGTGAGCTCGATGCAACCCGGTCAGCGCCGTGGCGTCGAGCTGTTCGAAGTCGGTCCGCGTGACGGCCTGCAGATGGAGCCCGAGGTTGTGCCCACTGCGGTCAAGGTCGCGCTGATAGAGCGTCTGCTGGGCGCGGGCGTGCGGCGTATCGAGGTTGCGAGCTTCGTCAATCCCAAAAGAGTGCCGCAGATGGCGGATGCCGAGGCGCTGCTCCAGCAGCTGCACCGGCCCGACGGGGTCCGCTTCACCGGCCTGGTGATGAATCGCCGCGGCCTGGATCGCGCCCTCGGCGCGGGCTGCGACGAGATCGGCATGGTGGTGGCGGCCAGCGATACCTTCAACCGTCGCAATCAGCAGGTCGGCACCGACGAATCCATCGCAGCCTGGCTGGAGATCGCCACCGCCGCGCGCGCCGCTGGCGTGCGGGCGCAGGTCACGATCTCGACCTCATTCGGTTGCCCATTCGAAGGCGAGGTACCCATGCAGCGCGTGCTGGATGTCGCGCAGCGTCTCGTGGATGGGGAGCCCTGCGAGCTGTGTTTCGCCGATACGATCGGGGTCGGGGTACCGGCCCAGGTGAGCGCGCTGCTGGCGCGTGCCCGGGAACTGTGGCCGCGCTTGCCGCTGCGCTGTCACTTCCACAACACGCGCAATACCGGCATGGCCAATGCCTGGGCTGCGCTTGAAGCCGGGGCGAGCACGCTCGATGCCAGCATCGGGGGCATTGGCGGCTGCCCGTTCGCGCCCGCGGCCACCGGCAATATCGCCTCCGAGGACCTGATCTACCTGCTCGAGCGCAGCGGTGTGCGCACGGGCGTATCGCTGCCGGCCCTGATCGAGACCGCCCGCTGGTTGCAGCAGCAACTCGGGCACGGCGTGCCGGGTCTGATGACGAAAGCGGGTCTATTTCCGGCGCCCGCCCCAGCCTGAGGTTCGCCCCCAGCCTGAGTGCGGTGCGATCGGAGCGCCTTCAGCCGGGAAGGAGCACCGCGGCCCCTTCAAATCGTCCCGCACGCAGATCCTCCAGGGCTTGATTGGCCTGCTGCAGCGGATAGCTCGTGGTCCGGGTTTGCAGCGGGATCTGCGCTGCGAGTGGCAGAAAGTCGATACCATCCTGGCGCGTCAGATTGGCCACCGAAAGCACTTGACGCTCCTCCCACAGCAGTCGATAGGGAAATCCCGGGATGTCGCTCATATGAATGCCGGCGCATACGACCCGACCGCCCTTGCGCACGGCCTGCAGCGCCTGTGGCACGAGCGCGCCGGCCGTGGCGTAGATGATGGCGGCATCGAGGGGCTGCGGCGGTGGCTCATCCGAGCCGCCGGCCCACTGCGCGCCGAGGCTGCGGGCGAAAGCCTGTGTGGCCAGATCCCCTGGCCGCGTGAATGCATAGACCGAGCGACCCTGCCAGCGGGCGACCTGCGCCACGATATGGCCCGCGGCCCCGAAGCCGTAAATCCCAAGTGCGTGGCCCGGACCGGCGAGCCGCAACGAGCGCCAACCGATGAGGCCCGCACACAGCAAAGGGGCGAGTGCCGCGTCGCTGCCGGACTCACCGAGCGGGAAGGCAAAGCGCGCATCGGCGATCGTCGCCGTGGCATAGCCGCCGTCACGCGTATAGCCGGTGAAAAGCGGATCATCGCAGAGGTTCTCGGACTCGCTGCGGCAATACGGACATACCCCGCAGGTGTGGCCGAGCCAGGGAATGCCGACACGCTGTCCCGGCCGCAGCCCCTCCACGCCGGCGCCGATGGCGTCGATGCGGCCCACGATCTCGTGACCCGGGATGATCGGCACGCGCGGGGCAGGCAATTCGCCATCGACGACGTGCAGGTCCGTGCGGCAGACACCGCAGGCGCTCACCTGGACCCGGATCTGCCCGGGCCCGGGTACCCGATCCGGGATCTCGCTCCACTCGAGGGCAGAGCGCAAGCGTGTCAACACCATCGCGTGCATGTGAGGGCATTTTATCGCGGACGCGATCGGTGCGACACGAGCCGCGAGATGAGCCGCGATGACTGAGGAAACCCCCGATCCCATCGTGGTGCCACACACGCAGCTCGGCCCCGACACCTTGCGCGCGCTCGTCGAATCCTTCGTCCTGCGCGAAGGCACCGAGTACGGCGAGCGGGATTTCACGCTGGAGGAGAAAGTCACGCACGTCATCGCTCAGCTCGAGCGCGGCGAAGCGCGGATCATCTTCGACGCGCACTCGGAGAGCGTGAATATCGTGGCGGTCACCCCGGGGAGCGCGCGCTCGCGCTGAGGACAGGCAGCGCCAGAGCGGCGCGGCTCAGTGCCGGCTCAGCAGCGCCATCAGCTCACTGACGGGCATTGCCTCGAGGCGCTCGCGGTCGGCGAACAATTGCACGATCCTCATGGCCTGTGCGGCGCCGAAGTGATCGGCGACGGCGCTCTCGAATTTCCGCCGCAGCAGCGGCAGTCCCTCGGCGCGCCGCCGCCGGTGGCCGATCGGGTAATCGATGGCCACGCGCGGCGTCGAGGTTCCGTCCCGGAACAATACCTGCACCGCGTTGCCGATATAGCGCTTCGA
>JBELAR010000112.1:0-7381 GCA_049508555.1 Steroidobacteraceae bacterium | reverse complement strand
AGGTCACGTGCAGCGACACTGAGCTGGGCGCGGCCGTGCCCGCGCTGCTCACGATCGGTACGATCGTGACGAGCTCATTGTGGTACACGACCTGCCGGCCGAAATATTCATCGTTCTTGACCTGTCCCTCGGGGAACTGAGGCGCGCCGATCTGGTTGCGATCCTCGGCGATATGTATGCGATCTCGATACAAGTAATAGCCAGGTGCGATGATCCAGTCCAGGCGCACGCCGGCCTCGCGCGCGGCGGTGGCGCTCAGGCGAAAGGCCTGCTCAGGGGGTAGGAAGTCGTTCTGGGCCGGGGCGTTGCGGGACTGGTCGAGTACGGCGTCCAGCTCGCTGCCGCTCGCCGAGCGCGCGAGGGTCGAGAACGTGCCCAGAATGCAGGCTCCGAGCAGGGCGGCGGCCAATGGGATAGGGCGGGTGCGGCGGTTCGGATTCATGAGGTCCCTAGTCTATTGACATAAGCGTTGACGCACCAACGGGTAAGTTTGCAGACTTTGCCCGCGTTCTGCCATGTCACGCGGCACAATCCTGCCAAGATGCCCAGCGGGGGTATAAACTATTGATTATCAATGCATTAAATAGAACTTACCTGATCTGATCCGAGCCAATATGGGGCTCGACGGCAGCGCCAGGGCTTGAAATTCCAAGGCTTGCCTCTATGATTAGCAGCCAACGAGGGAGAGTGCTAACACCCTCGGGACAGTCCATTGCACGTCAAGGGCTGTCGCAAGAGCAACCGTTCAACCTTCATTCTAATTTAAGGAGTGGCATCCATGAAGATTCGTCCTCTTCATGACCGTGTGATCGTCAAGCGCCTGGAAGAGGAGCGCACGTCACCCGGTGGCATCGTGATTCCGGACACCGCAGCCGAGAAGCCCGTACAGGGCAAGATCGTGGCGGTCGGTAAAGGCAAGATTCTCGAAGACGGGCAGGTCCGTCCGCTCGACGTCAAGGTCGGCGACAAGATCCTGTTCGGCAAATACAGCGGCACTGAAGTGAAAGTCGAAGGCGAAGACCTCGTGGTCATGCGCGAAGAAGACGTCATGGCCGTCATCGAAGGCAAGTAATTCCATCTGAGGACTACAGAAATGGCAGCCAAAGAAGTACGTTTTAGTGACGACGCGCGGCAGCGAATGTTTCGCGGCGTCAACATCCTGGCAAACGCCGTCAAGGCGACGCTGGGCCCCAAGGGCCGAAATGCCGTGCTCGAGAAGAGCTTCGGCGCTCCGACCATAACCAAGGACGGCGTCTCGGTCGCGAAGGAAATCGAGCTCAAGGACAAGTTCGAGAACATGGGCGCGCAGATGGTGAAGGAAGTCGCGTCCAATACCTCGGACGAAGCCGGCGACGGCACCACGACTGCGACCGTGCTGGCGCAGGCGATCATCCGCGAGGGTCTGAAGGCCGTGGCCTCGGGCCGCAACCCGATGGACGTCAAGCGCGGCATCGACAAGGCCGTCATCGCGGCGACCGAAGAGCTGCGCAAGCTCAGCAAGCCCTGCAAGGACAGCAAGGCGATCGCGCAGGTCGGCACGATCTCGGCCAACTCCGATGAGAGCATCGGCAAGACCATCGCTGACGCGATGGAAAAAGTCGGCAAGGAAGGCGTCATCACGGTCGAGGAAGGTTCGGGTCTGGACAATGAGCTCGACGTGGTCGAGGGCATGCAGTTCGATCGCGGCTATCTCTCCCCGTATTTCATCAACAACCAGGCCAATCAGACGACCGAGCTCGAGAAGCCCTACGTGCTGCTGGTCGACAAGAAGATCAGCAACATCCGCGAGCTGCTGCCGGTGCTCGAAGGGGTCGCGAAGGCGGGTCGTCCGCTGCTCGTGGTCGCCGAGGACGTCGAGGGCGAGGCGCTGGCCACGCTGGTGGTCAACAATATCCGCGGCATCCTCAAGGTCGCCGCCGTGAAAGCCCCGGGCTTCGGCGATCGCCGCAAGGCGATGCTGGCGGACATCGCGGTGCTGACCGGTGGCACGGTGATCTCGGATGAGGTCGGCCTGTCACTCGAGAAGGCGTCGCTCAATGATCTGGGCGAGGCCAAGAAGATTGTGGTGGAGAAGGAAAACACCACCGTGATCGACGGTCACGGCAAAGCGGCCGACATCAAGGCGCGGGTGGAATCGATCCGCCAGCAGATCGAGGAGGCCACCTCCGACTACGACAAGGAGAAATTGCAGGAGCGGGTTGCGAAACTCTCCGGCGGTGTCGCCGTGATCAAGGTCGGGGCTGCCACCGAGATCGAGATGAAGGAGAAGAAGGCTCGCGTCGAGGATGCGTTGCACGCCACGCGTGCGGCGGTCGAGGAAGGCGTGGTGCCTGGCGGCGGTGTGGCGCTGATTCGCGCGCTCAAGGCGCTCGATAAGCTCGAAGGTGCGAATGAGGACCAGACGGTCGGCATCCGCATTCTGGCGCGCTCGATCGAGGAGCCGCTGCGTCAGATCGTCGAGAACGCCGGCGAAGATGCCGCGGTTGTCTTGAACAACGTCAGAGCGGGCAAGGGTAGCTACGGCTACAACGCGGCCACGGGCGAGTTTGGCGACCTGATCGAGGCCGGTATTCTCGATCCCACCAAGGTGACTCGGCTGGCATTGCAGAACGCGGCTTCGGTCGCTGGTCTGCTGCTCACGACCGAGGTCATGATCGCCGAGGCGCCGAAGGAAGAGGCCGAGCACGGTCACGGTCCTCCGGGCGGCGGCATGGGCGGCATGGACATGTAAAGCGTCCGGCGTAGAGCCACGCTCTGCCCAACGAAACCCCGCTGATCGGTCACGGTCAGCGGGGTTTCTCTTTTTAATGTCCCCCCAGCGCGAGCCGGCAAGCTAGCCGATCGTGCAGATCGCCGCGCTGTAGCCGGGCAGCGCGAGGCTGAGTCCCCCGCCGCGCAGGCGCAGCGACTCGGAATGCGATGGCTGCCAGGTACCCTCGGTGCCGACCTCGGCACCGGCGAGAGTCACGCCGGATTGGGCATCGACCGCCGCGGCGCGAAGACGCGTGATCGAGGCCTCCCCGTCCGGACTACGGCCGCTGATCTGCACTGCGACCACATCCTCATCGGCGCCTTTGTTGATCAGCGTGAGGACTAAGGCGCCGCGCTCCTGGACGGTGGCATAGGCCTTGAGCTCGGGGCTGGCTGCCGGGAATTCGGTTTGCAGCACTCTGCCCTTGCCGCCCAGGGCGAATGCGAGCATGCCGTAGAATTCCGGCTTCGCGGCATAGTGGCCGTGCTGATCGTCGCCAATCGGCGAGTACGAGCTGATGAAATCCAGATGGTTCACACCGCTCTCCATGTTCACGCCGGCGCAGCCGTTGGCGGCCAGCGTGTACATGTAATCGAGCGCCCACAGCGCGCCCGCCATCGTGTCGCTCACGCCCGGACGGCCCCCGCCGGAGAAGGAGTTCACCTCGCAGATGCGATAGGGCAGTCCGCTGCTGCTGGAGGCAGCGCGCAGGGCATCGAGCTGGCTCTGCAATTTCGGATCGACACCCAGAAGCTTCTCGATCGTGCTGCCCGGGTTCTGCCCTTCGCGATAGTAGTGGTGAGTCAGCAGGACCGCGTCCCGGCCCTCATCGGCCGCGAAGCGCGTGACCCAATCGGTGTGCCCGGCCGCATCCGGACCGGCCAGAGCAATGCCGGGATACCGGGTGCGCAATGCCTGCTTGTAGCGACGGTACTCGGCGAGCCAATCCTCGTAGCCGTAGTCCATCTGGCGGTGCTGCGCGCGTCCGAAGAGGTCCGGCTCGTTGCCGATCTCGAACGCCAGCAGCCTCTGCCCGGCGACCGCCCGCACCGCCCCGGCCTCGGCGATGGCATCGGCTTCGGAGCCGCGGCCGAGGTTCAAGCCCCAGATCAGCTGCCAACCGCTCGCCTCGAGAAAGCCGCCGAGCTCCTGCAGACCTGCGGTGTCGATCACGCTGCCGCGGGCACTCGATACCGCCGGGCCGCCTGGGACATAGCGCGCGTAGTCCGAGGTGTTGCCGCCGATACGCACGATCCCGCGAGCACCGAGCGTGCGCAGCAGCTGCAGATACACGCGATTGGCAGGGCTGAGCAGACCGGGCGTAGCCACGGAGGAGATTTCATAGCCGAGACCCATGAAATCCGGCGCGATGGCGGCGAGCGGCCGATCGGCGTGCACCGTGAGGACGGGGGTGGCGGGCCGGCCGGACTCGGCACCGGCGGCAGCGCCTGCCGCGAGCGCAGCGCCCGCGACCACTCCATGGGCGACGAACTCACGGCGATTCATCGGCAAACCCCCTAAGTTGCTGACTGCCGGGGCAGATTACGCCGTCGAAAAGGCCTCGATCAACCCCGCGCTGGCGCCGGCCGCCCCGCCGCCGCCTCGGGCATTAGGTGACCTGCGGTAATGTACATGTAACGAATAGTTAACTTTACAAACCAAAATTCTCCGGTATAGTTGGTCTCAGGGTGAGGCGGACGCCAGTTCGCGTAGCCCTAAAAGTCGCGGAACAAGACCCCCCGTTTCCGCGCAATACCTTAAAGCCCCGCTATGCGGGGCTTTTTTTTTAGCCCCGAACTGCGCCACCCCGCCCGCGCACCGTTCGCTGCCCGGGGCCGATGCTTTGCACCTGGAACGGGCATTTAGATTCGTGCGGCCGTTTTACGGCATCATTGAGCTGCTGCCCATTGCTTCGACGGAGGCCCGCTCGCACGTGTCAATCCATGTCGCACTCAATCATGTGACCCAGTACCGCTACGACCGCGCGGTCTCCCTGAGTGCGCAATTGGTCCGCCTGCGTCCGGCGCCGCACTGTCGTACGCGCATCCTGTCGTACTCGCTGCGCGTGTTGCCGGCCAAGCACTTCATCAATTGGCAGCAGGACCCCCAGGCCAACTATCTGGCGCGGCTGGTGTTTCCCGAGCCCACGCGCGCATTGCGCGTCGAGGTGGATCTGGTCGCCGAGATGGCGGTGCTCAATCCCTTCGATTTCTTCCTCGCCCCCTATGCCGATGAGGTGCCGTTCGAATACGAGCCCACGGAGGCGGTGGAGCTGGAGCCGTTCCTGGCCCGCTTGAGCCCAACGAGCGCGTTCGAACAGTATCTGCAGGGTATCGCGCGCACCAAGACCCGCACCATCGATTTCCTGGTGGCGCTCAACCAGCGTGTCGCCCGCGATATCCGCTATCTGATACGCATGGAGCCCGGCGTGCAGAGCCCCGAGGAGACGCTGCAGCGCGCCGCCGGTTCCTGCCGTGACTCCGCCTGGCTGCTGGTGCAGTTGCTGCGGCATCTCGGCCTGGCGGCCCGCTTCGTCTCGGGGTATCTGATTCAGCTCACGAGCGACGTCAAGGCGCTCGATGGCCCGGTGGGGCCGGCCGCGGATTTCACCGATCTGCACGCCTGGTGCGAGGTGTATCTGCCGGGTGCGGGATGGATCGGCCTCGACCCGACCTCGGGACTGCTCGCGGGCGAGGGCCATATTCCCCTGGCCTGCACGCCTGATCCCTCATCGGCCGCGCCGGTCAGCGGTGCCGTCGATGACTGTAAAGTCGAATTCGAGCACAGCATGTCGATAGCGCGCGTGTGGGAGGCGCCGCGCGTGACCAAGCCGTACACCGAGGCGCAATGGGGCGCCATCGAGCAGCTCGGGGAGCGCATCGATGAGGAGCTCGAGCGCGGCGACGTACGGTTGACGACGGGCGGGGAGCCGACCTTCGTCGCGATCGACGATCCGGACGGCGAGGAATGGAACACCGCCGCGCTCGGACCGACCAAGCGAAGCCTGGCGGCGGCCGTCTATCACCGGCTGCGCGAGCGCTACGCGCCGCAGGGCCTCACGCACTTCGGCCAGGGCAAATGGTACCCGGGCGAGCCGCTGCCACGCTGGTCGCTGAACTGCTTCTGGCGCCGCGATGAGGAGCCGATCTGGCGCGAGCGCGCGCTCATCGCCAATGAGGATCGCGACTATGGCAGCACCGCGGAAATCGCGCAGTCGTTCCTGTTTGGCGTGGCCGAGCGTCTGGGTCTGGATCCGCACCATGTGTTTCCGGCATTCGAGGATGTCTTCTATTACCTGTGGCGCGAGCGGCGACTGCCGGTCAACGTCGATCCGCTGGATTCGAAGCTCGATGATGCGCAGGAGCGCGCGCGGCTCATGCGGCTCTACTCCCACGGGCTCGATCGCGTGGCCGGTCATGTACTGCCGATCGCACGCGATGCGCTCGGTACGCGCTGGCGCAGCGGCTCGTGGTTCCTGCGCCCGGAGCGCTGTTACCTGATTCCCGGGGATTCACCGCTGGGGCTGCGCTTGCCGCTCGATTCGCTGCCCTGGGTCACGGCCGGGGACTATCCCTACGTGCACATGCCCGATCCGATGCAGAGCTTTCCAGCGCTGGAGCAATACACCCAGGTGCGCGCGCAATTGCGCGCTGCGGCTCCCAGCCCCACCGCGCCGAGTGCCACCGCGCCGAGCGCCGTCCCGCGGGCGCGAACCAGCAGCGCCGCTCCCGAGCGGCGTCCCGCGCCGCGCGAATCGGCCGCGTGGATCGCGCGCACGGCGCTGTGCGCGGAGCCACGCAACGGCGTGCTGTATGTGTTCATGCCGCCGATGGAGCGCACGGAAGACTATCTGGAACTCGTCGCCGCGGTGGAGGCCACGGCCGAGGCGCTGCAGCATCCGGTGCTGCTGGAGGGCTACGAGCCGCCCAAGGATCCGCGACTGAATGTGTTTCGCGTGACGCCGGACCCCGGCGTCATCGAAGTGAACGTTCATCCCACACACAACTGGCGCGAGCTGGTCGACGACACGGCCTTTTTGTACGAGGCGGCACGCGCATCGCGCCTGGGCAGCGAGAAGTTCATGCTCGACGGGCGCCATACCGGCACCGGTGGCGGCAATCATTTCGTGCTCGGCGGCGCCACGCCGTCGGACTCGCCGTTCCTGCGCCGGCCGGATCTGCTCACGAGCCTGATCAGCTACTGGCACAATCATCCCTCGCTGTCCTATCTGTTCACGGGACTGTTCATCGGGCCCACCTCGCAGGCGCCGCGCATCGATGAGGCGCGCAACGACTCGATCTACGAGCTCGAGCTCGCCCTGCAGCAGATACCCGAGCCGGGCTCCGAAGTCGCACCCTGGCTCATCGATCGGTTGCTGCGCAATCTGCTCATCGATGTGACCGGCAATACGCATCGTACCGAGTTCTGCATAGACAAGCTCTACGCCCCCGACTCACCGACGGGACGCCTCGGGCTGCTCGAAATGCGCGCCTTCGAGATGCCGCCGCATTACCGCATGAGCCTCACGCAGCAGTTGCTGCTGCGCTCGCTGATCGCGCGTTTCTGGGAGACGCCCTATCGGCCGGGACGTCTGGCGCGCTGGGGCACGGAACTGCAC
The DNA here is from genome assembly GCA_049508555.1 of Steroidobacteraceae bacterium. Taxonomy (GTDB): domain Bacteria; phylum Pseudomonadota; class Gammaproteobacteria; order Steroidobacterales; family Steroidobacteraceae; genus FEN-1191. The sequence goes on along the minus strand of JBELAR010000112.1, from coordinate 11 downwards.
GATCGGTTCAT
>JBELAR010000111.1:0-7407 GCA_049508555.1 Steroidobacteraceae bacterium | reverse complement strand
AAGCGCGCCGCCAGCGCCCCGTCGGCGGTCAGCAATTCGATGCCGCCATCGACGGCCGGCAATGGGCTGATGCTGATGAAGCGCAACCCCGCGCGCCGCGGCAAGCGCTCGGCCATGCTGCTCGAGCTGCTGGCCTTACCGCTCGACTCGCTGCCGCGCCGCGCCGGCAGCAACGGCTCGCCCGGGGAGCGATGACACAGAAAAACCTGGGCGCTCTGGGGCGCGCCCCGGGCGGCACGCTGACGAATCAGCCGTCCGTCGAGTTTGAGCTGGTCCTGGGGCGCGACGCGCATCCCCAAGGCGGCCGGCCGGCCGTTAACCGTGAGTCGTCCGGCCCGGATCCATTGCTCGGCTTCGCGGCGCGAAGCGAGTCCGAGCTGCGATAAAACCTTCTGTACACGCTCCGCGCCCGGAGCCGGGACCGGCGCTGCGGCCATGGCGCTTCACGCCATGTCTTCGGGCGGTCCGGCGACCAGGACCGAGGTTCGAGGCGTGGCGGCCGAGTACTCCTCGGCATCGGCGCCGTCGGCGGCGTCGACCGCCTCGCCCTCGGCGCTCGAATCGTCATCAGGGACTGTGGCCGGCTCGCCGAGCGACTCGGCGGGCAGCGCCCCCTCGGCGAGCTCCTCCACGCCCAGCTCGAGCTGCGGGTCGAGCTCCCCGAGCGAGCGCAACTGCGAGAGCGGCGGCATTTCATCGAGACTCTTGAGGCCGAAGTAGTCGAGAAAATCGCGCGTCGTGCCGAGCAGTTCCGGCCGTCCGGGCAGATCGCGATGACCCACGACCCGGATCCACTGCCGCTCGAGCAGGGTCCTGGTGATGTTGGGATTGACCGCGACCCCGCGCACCGCTTCGATCTCCGCGCGCGTGATGGGCTGACGGTAGGCAATGAGCGCGAGGGTCTCGAGCAGCGCGCGCGAGTAGCGCTGCGGGCGCTCGGGCCACAGGCGCGCGATCGCAGGGGAGTACTGGCGCCGCACCTGCACGCGATAGCCCCCACCGGTTTCCTGCAGCTCGATCGGGCGGCCGACGTACTCCTGCGCCAGGGCTTCGAGCGCGGCGCGCATTCCGGCCGTGTCCGGACGCTGTGCGTCCTGGAACAGCAACGCCAGCTCGCCGAGGGTCAGGGACTTGCCGGCAGCCAGCAACGCCGCCTCGATGGTGTTCCTGATCTCTGTGTCGCTCATGCCCTGTTCACTCATCCCGAGGCTCCGCCGTCTCCGTATCGTCCTCGCCGACCAGGCGCAGTGTACGGCGTGCCGCGGCGCTGCGCACGTGCAGCGGCGCGTAGGGCTCGGTCTGCGTGAGTTCGATGAGGCCCTCGCGCAGCAACTCGAGCACCGCGATGAATGCGACCGTGACGCCGGCGCGGCCTTCCTCGAGCGTGAAGAGCCGCGAGAACTCCAGAAAATTCCCGTGTTCGAGCGCGGCGAGAATATTGCTCATGCGCTCGCGCACTGACAGCGGCTCGCGCCTCACGTGATGGTGCGCAAACATCTCGGCGCGCAGCGCCACCTCCTTGAATGCAAGCAGCATCTCGCGCAGCGTCACCTGCGGCAGCAGGCGTACCGCCGGGCGCTCCTGCAACTGCGCGCTCGCCTGCCAGACGTCGCGTTCGAGCCGCGGCAGGGCATCGATATCGCTGGCAGCACGCTTGAAGCGCTCGTACTCCTGCAGCCGTCGCACGAGCTCGGCGCGCGGGTCCTCCTCCCCGAGCTCGGTATCCTGCGGCCGCGGCAGCAGCATGCGCGATTTGATCTCCGCCAGCGTCGCGGCCATGACCAGGTACTCGCCGGCCAGCTCGAGCTGCAGCTCCTGCATGAGCTCGATGTACTGCGTGTACTGGCGCGTGATCTCCGCGATGGGAATGTTGAGGATGTCGACGTTCTGCCGCCGTATCAGATACAGCAGCAGATCGAGCGGGCCCTCGAAAGCCTCGAGAAAGATCTCGAGCGCCTGGGGCGGTATGTACAGATCTCGCGGCAAGTGGGTGATGCGCTCGCCGTTGACGACCGCAAAGGGCATCTCCACCTGTTCGGGCGCCGCCTCCAGAGCCGGTGGCGGGGGCGGCGGATTGGAGACGACTATCTTGAGGTCTGGCTTCATGTCGCAGGACTGCCGTATAAGCCACAGTATACACAAGCCCTGTCAGACTTCGTTCGAGGACGCCCCGGATAGCCGCTCGCTATTGCCGACGAGGCTACCAAGAGCCGAGTCTGAGTTCGGGGAAACTGGGGCTGCTCACGCCTGCCTTGTCACCATCACGGGCGAATGCGTAGCAAAGCTGAGGCACATAAGTTCCGACCGAGTTCAGTCTGCCTTCGACAAACAGCCGTTGCTCGAGACTGCGAGGAGGCTGTTTGAACTCGCGCACAAGATGCAATGGCAGGCGTTCAGAGAACAGCGCTCGGAAAAAATCCGCGCGCTCCTGCCCCGCCGTGTGCAGTATTCGAGCCGAATCGATTTCGCCAAAGTAACGCGAGAACTCGATGTCGCAGGTTATATAGTAGGACGCATTAGCCAGAACTTCGTCGTGGCCAGCGACCAGCTCCGAGCCCCGAACCCATGAATACTCGCTGGTCGTGTCGACCCCGAGTCCCTCGGAGCTCCTGGCGCTCACCCAGTCGGCAAGCTGAGCCCGTACGTCCGAGCCGAAGAGGGAATCTATCGCTCTGACCTGGACGAACTGGTAGGCGAGAATCCCGGCGATCACTATCGCCGTGATAGCGGCCGGGAAGCGCAGCGACGCAGTGAACTGCAGCAGCGCCGCAGCGGCGAATACACAGAGCACCGGGATGAAGACCAGCAGGTGACGCGCGTCATGCGTCTGCGCCTTGAGAATCAAGGCAGCGTGGACGGCGAGCACGACCAGTATGAGTCCCTGCTGAGATCGCAGAAAGGGCAAAGCACGCTGCCACGCATTGCCCGGAGCGCTCGGGACGATCTGTTGTCGCCGCCGATAGTTGCCGACCTGGCGAACTCCTGCGCTGATGATTCCCAGTGCCACCAGGGCGGCGAGTGCCAGGCCCAGGCCCGGTAGGCCGTCGAGCGCATACTGCTTCAGCTGCTGTACCGGCGACAAACCGCCAGCACCCACGCTCAGATTGTCATACCGGAGCATGCTGATGAGCCGGTGCATGGCCCACGGATTGAAGTTGAAGAACGAAAACGCTGCGAATGTCACGTAGGCAACGAGCAGCGAGAGCAGGACCTGCTTTTTCCAGTCGCGATACGGGTCGATCAGGACCACCAGTGCCAGGGCAACACCAAGCGTGACGAAGAATTTGATGGCCACTGCAGCGCCGCACAGGGCTGCAAAGACGATGAAGTCACGTTGCAATCCTGTCCGCAGATAAGCTGCCCCGGCCATCAGGCTCAGATAAAAGTAGAACACCACGGTGATATCAGCTGTGCCGAAATGAGAGCTGACCGCATGGAGTGGGGCCACGGCGAGCAATGCCGCCGCAAGCACGCCGACACGCCGTGAATGACCCATCTGCCGGGCCAAAAGGTATGTGAGCGCTATGGACAGTGCCGCGTAGAAGAGCGTGATCCCGCGCATCAGGACAGCGACGTTAGGGTGAGCGCCGATTCGCGACAGCAGCGCGTTGAGCAGGAATAACTGAGTGCCCATACCCAATACGTAGCCGTCGACCGATCCGCGCTCGAAGTCCGAAACCATGGCGACGAAGCGTCGATCGTCGGGGTGAAAACTGAAACTCGGTGTAGGTCCGGCGCCAACGAGCCATTCCAGTCCGCTCTTGCGCAAAAAAACCCCTACCGCGGTGATCAGAACGAGCAGCAGGATGATCGGCGCTGTCTCCCGCACCCACAGGCCGCCCCGCGTGTCTGTTCGAGTTGCGCTCATTGAGCGCGAAGGTTCATCGAACGCCGAACCTCATCGATCGTCGCCCGCGCGACCTCCCGCGCCTTCTCCCCGCCCTGACGAATCAGATTGGAGACGACTTCGGGGTTGTCCTCGAACTCCTGCGCGCGCTTGCGCATGCCCTTGACCTCCTCGACGATGCGCTCGATCAGGGGCGCCTTGCAGTCGAGGCAGCCGATGCCGGCCGTCCGGCAGCCCTCACTGGCCCATTGGCGTGTCGGCTCATCCGAATAGAGCTGATGCAATTGCCACACCGGACACTTATCCGGATCGCCCGGGTCGGAGCGGCGCACGCGCGCCGGATCCGTCTGCATCGTGCGCAGCTTGGCCGCGACCGTATCCGGGTCCTCGCGCAATGAGATGGTGTTGCCGTAGGACTTCGACATCTTGCGCCCGTCGAGTCCGGGCACTTTGGGCATCGCCGTGAGCAGCGCCTGCGGCTCGGTCAGAATGCTCACAGAGGTGCCCTCGAGATAGCCGAGCAGGCGTTCCCGATCCGCCACGGTGATGCGCGAGTTGCTCTCGACCAGCGCGCGTGCGCGCTCGAGCGCCGCCTGATCTCCGGACTCCTGGAAGCGGCGGCGCAGTTGCCGATAGAGCGTGATATTGCGCCCGCCGAGCTCCTTGATGGCGCGCTCGGCTTTCTGCTCGAAGTCCGCCTCGCGCCCGTAGAGATGATTGAAGCGTCGCGCGATCTCGCGGGTCACCTCCACATGGGCGACCTGATCCTCGCCCACCGGCACGAAGGCCGCGCGGTAGAGCAGGATGTCGGCGCTCTGCAGCAGGGGATAACCCAGGAAGCCGTAGGTGGCGAGATCCTTCTCCTTGAGCTGCTCCTGCTGATCCTTGTAGCTCGGCACGCGCTCGAGCCATCCGAGCGGCGTGATCATCGAGAGCAACAGGTGCAGCTCGGCGTGCTCGGGGACCTGCGACTGCACGAACAGCGTCGCGACGCCTGGATTGAGGCCCGCGGCCAGCCAATCGATCACGACCTCGCGGATCGCGGCCTGCAGGCCCGAGGTATCTTCATAGCCCGTGGTCAGCGCATGCCAGTCGGCGACAAAGAAGTAGCACTCGTACTGATATTGCAGCTCGACCCAGTTGCGAAGGGCACCGTGGTAGTTGCCCAGATGCAGCGCGCCTGTAGGGCGCATGCCCGAGAGCACGCGCTTGCCTGCGGGAACAGCACTCATCCTTGTCGGTTTACCCGCGCCAGGGGCGGGCCTCTATCTTTGCAGACCTGATTATACGGAGTTCGCGACGACTTCCCACTCCGCGCCCGCGAGCTGACCGCGGCCCTCACGCACGACCACGGCCGGTGAGACCGCCAGATCCACGACCGTGGTGGGTTCGATGCCGCAATGGCCCCCATCCAGGATCGCATCGAGTTGATGCTCGAGGCGCGCGCGAATCTGCTCGCCATCGGTCAGCGGCAGCTCATCCCCGGGCAGCAGCAGCGTGGAACTCATGAGCGGCTCGCCCAGCTCCGTCAGCAGCATTCGTGGCACGATGTGATCGGGTATGCGGATGCCGATCGTTCGCCGTTTGGGATGCTGCAGCCGTCTCGGGGTCTCGCGTGTGGCCTGCAGCAGAAATGTAAACGGCCCGGGTGTGGCCGCCTTGAGCAAGCGGAACTGGGGCGTGTCGATGCGCGCATAGCGCGCGATCTCGCGCAGGTCCCGGCACACCAGCGTGAAGTGGTGATTCTTGTCGGCGCCGCGGATGTGACGCAGCCGCTCGAGTGCCGCCGCGTCGCCGATCTGACAGCCCAGGGCGTAGCAGGAATCGGTCGGGTAAGCGATCACCCCCCCGGCACGCACGATTTCAGCGGCGCGGCGTATCAGTCGCAGCTGCGGATTCTGCCGGTGCAAGTCGAAGTATTGACTCATAAATTACATATGGGGGCAGTTTCGCTATCATAGCGGGCTCTCATGCAAGCCTTATTCGACCTTGTGCCCGTGGCGGCGTTTTTTCTGGCGTACTACCTGGCCGGCATTTATGTCGCGACGGCGGTGCTCATGGCCGCAATGCTGTTGCTGCTGGTGGTCGATTACCTGCGCCTGCGGCGCCTGCCGCCCATGCATCTGCTCAGCGCGGCGCTGGTCTTCCTGCTCGGCGGCGTCACGCTGCTGCTGCACGACGCGCGCTTCCTGAAATGGAAGCCGACCATATTCCTCTGGCTCGTGGCCGCAGCCGCCGTGGTCAGCGTCTGGTTCAGCCGCGTGCCGCTTGCGCAGCGGCTGCTGCAGCCGATCGTCGCGCACAGCGAGACACTGCCCCGGGCAACCTGGCTCAAACTCAACTGGGTCTGGGTGGCCTTCTACGCGCTGCTCGGTGCCACCAACCTCTGGATTGCCGACCACCGCAGCGAGCGCTTCTGGGTGAACTTCAAATTCTTCGGCCTCACCGCAGCCTTTCTGCTCTTTGCGATGCTGCAAGCGCTCTGGCTGGCCACGCGCGCGCAGGTGCGAGCGGCACAGGCCTCATGAGCGCCGCCGGCCCCACCGCCGCAAGAATCGAGCGGCTGTTGCAGCAGCGCCTGCTACCGACGCATCTGGAGGTGCGCGACGAGAGCGCCGCCCACGCCGGTCACGCGAGCGCCGGGGGCAAGGGGCACTTCCGGCTGCGAATCGTGTCAACCTGTTTCGCAGGGCTGAAGCCCATACAGCGACATCGCCTGGTCAACGACCTGCTATCGCCACTGTACGAGACCGAACTTCATGCCGTGGCGATGGAAACCCTGACACCTGACGAGTTTTTGAAGTAATCTATCTAACTATATGAGACATCAGATGAATATTCTTAAGATCATGCCGGTGGCCGCACTCCTGCTGCTGAGCGCGTGCAACAAGCTTGGCTCCAGTCCCAACGCCGCGACCACCGCTGCGCCGGCTGAAAAACCGGTCGCCACGGTCAATGGTGAGCCCATCAGCCGCGCGATGTTCGACTATTACATCAAGAACACCGCGGGCAAGTCCAACGGCGAGATCAGCGCCGAACAGCGCGCACAGTTGCTCGATAACCTGATTCGCGGAGAAGTCATCGCGCAGCAGGCGCTCAAGGACGGACTGGACAAGACCGGCGACACCGCCTCGCTGCTGGCCCTCTCGCGCCTGCAGATTCTCGAGCAGGCCGGCGCCGAGCAGTACCTGAAGGACAAGAAGCCCACCGATACGGAACGTCAGGCGGAGTACGACTCGCAGGTCGCCGCGATGCCCAAGACGCAGTATCACGCGCGCCATATTCTGGTTGCGACCCAGGATGCGGCGCAGAAGGTCATCGATCAGCTCAAGAAGGGCGCGAAGTTCGAAGACCTGGCGAAGAAGGAATCCACGGACTCCTCCAAGGAGCAGGGCGGCGATCTGGGCTGGTTCTCCCCGGCCAACATGGTCAAGCCCTTCGCCGACGCGGTTGCTGCGCTCAAGAAGGGCGAATACACGCAGACCCCGGTGCAGTCGCAATACGGCTGGCACGTGATCCAGCTGCTCGATACGCGCGAGACGCCGGTGCCCCCGCTCGAT
>JBELAR010000110.1:0-7409 GCA_049508555.1 Steroidobacteraceae bacterium | reverse complement strand
GGCCCGCACCGCGACTTGCCAGGGCCCATCGCCTTTGAACTGCGAGGCGATCGCGACCGGCAGATCCTCGATGCGGCCGAGCTTATCCAGTGCGTCCTCCAGCGTCGGCATGCTCTCCTGCTCCCCTCCCGTCTCATCGCGCACCACGTATCGGTCGGTCACGGCGTGGTAGGTGAGTTCGCGCCGCAGCGTCAGATCGACGACATGGGCGTCGAACCAGAGGTGTCGACGCCGGCTGACGCTCAGATCCAGATCAAAAGAGAGTGTCACCCCATCCTGCAGCGCAGCGCGGATGCGCTCGTTGACGGGGTATTGTACGTGCGCGTTGAGCTGCAAAACGCCGCGCTCGAGCACGACGAATGCCGAGCGGACCTGGAAGTCGCCATCGAGCGGACCGGCCGCCCGCCCCTCCAGCGCCGTGGCCGAGCACACCAGCAGTGCGAGGGCGATGCCAATTCTCATCCTGGCTAGCACTTTTACCTTTTTCCGACACCCGCATCGATTCTGAATAAAGCGCGGATGAGCGTATGTTGCGATTAAGTCACTGTCACGCAAGCATAATAGAAGCCGTCGCTCAGCGCCTCCGCCCCCGGAAGCAACTGCAGGCCGAGGGCCCGCGTTCGGGCGTGAGCTGGCAGCGGGGACGGGAGCTCCAGCGGCACGCTGCGGGCATGGGCGCTCCCGGCCAGAGCCGCGGCGAGCAGTTGCTCATTTTCGGCCGGCAGCAGCGAGCAGGTCGAGTAGAGCAGTCGGCCGCCGGGCTTGAGCATTTCGAGGCACTGCAGCAGCAGTGCGCGCTGCGTCGGCTCGAGCGCGGCGATGTCCGTCGCCCGGCGCAGCAGCTTGATGTCCGGATGACGGCGGATGACGCCGGTGGCCGAACAGGGCGCGTCGAGCAGGATGCGATCGAAGCGCGCGCCGTCCCACCAGGACAGGTCTGAGCGCAGATCGGCTGTGACGAGCCTGGCGCTGCGACGCAGCCGGTTGAGGTTCTGTGCGATGAGCTCGACACGGGCGGCATCACAATCCACGGCCGTGAGGTCGATCGCTCCGTCCACGGCCTCCAGCAGGGCGCCGGTCTTGCCGCCGGGCGCCGCGCAGGCGTCGAGCACCCGCTCGCCGGGCCGGGGCGCCAGCAGGGTGCAGGCGAGCTGCGCACCGGCGTCCTGTACCGAGACCAGTCCGTCGGCGAAGCCGGGCAGCGCCCCGATCGGCACGGGAGTGTCCAGCACCAGTGCCGTGGCCTGCCAGGGCACCGGGCGTGCGCCGAGCGCGCGCGCAGCCAGTTGCTCGCGATACGCCTCGCGCGAGGTGCGCGAGAGATCCACGCGCAAGCTCATCGGCGGGTGTTCGTTGTTCGCCTCGACAATCTGCTGCCAATCCCCGGGCCAGGACTCGCGCAGTGCCTCGAGCAGCCAGGCCGGGTGTGCGCTCGCCGCCGGTCCATCCTGCAGCACGATGCCGAGCAGTGTCTCGCGCTCGCGCTGATAACGACGCAGCAGCGCATTGATCAGACCAGCGGCGTGCGGTTGGCGCAGCAGTCGGGCAGCGTCGACGGCCGAGTGCACCGTGGTCTCGGCCGGATTGCGCGAGAAATCGAGCTGGTGCAGCGCCGCCACCAGCAATGTGCGTAGCAGCGGCGCAAGCGCCTTGCCGGCGAGCAATCGGGTCACGATCGGCTCGAGCCGCGGATACCAGCGCAGGCTGCCCAGTGTGACTGCGCGTACGGCCGCGCGCGGCGCTGCCGTGGCGACCGAGAGTGCCTCGTCGGCGGAACGGCCCCCAAAAGCCACCGAGCGCAATGCGCGAGCGGCCTGCGCCAGCACCACCGCAGCCGTGCGGTAGGGCTCGGTGCTCAATCGAAGTGCGCGCCCGGGAGCATCGCGCCGGCAGCGAATTGCGCGGCGTCCACGACTCGGCGGCCGGCCAGCTGCAGCCGCCTGATGGCCAGCGCGCCTTGCCCGCATTGCACCCGCAACAGCCCGTCGACCAGGCCCAGCACGGCCCCCGGGGCGCTGCCCGATTCGTTGTCGGCGCTCGCCTGAAGTCCTACGGCCTCCCAGATGCGCACCTGCCGCCCCTGCCAGCGCGTATCGGCCACAGGCCAGGGATTGAAGGCTCGCACCTGGCGCGAGATCTGCTCGGCGCTCTGGTGCCAGTCGATTTGAGCCTCGGCCTTGTCGATCTTGGCCGCGTAAGTCACGCCCGAGCGCGGCTGTGGCGTGGCGCTGGCACGGCCGGCCTCGAGTGCATCGAGCGTTTCGAGCAGCAGCTGCGCACCGAGCGTGGCCAGTACTGCCTGCAGCTGTCCGGAGTCGCTCGTCGCCTCGATCGCCACGCGGCGCTGAGCCAAAGTGGCGCCGGTGTCGAGCTCGGCGTCCAGCTGCATGATGGTCACGCCAGTCTCGGCATCGCCCGCCAGGATCGCGCGCTGGATCGGTGCGGCGCCGCGCCAGCGCGGCAGCAAGGAGGCATGGATGTTCAAGCAGCCCAGCCGCGGCAGGGCGAGCACAGTCGGCGGCAGGATCAGGCCATAGGCGACCACGACCAGCACGTCGCTGGCCCAGGCTTCCAGCGGTGCCCGTTCCGCCTCGCTCCTGAGCCGCGCGGGTTGCGCCAGCGGCAGTCCCAGCTCGAGCGCCAGTTGCTTGATCGGACTGGATTTGAGCTCCCGGCCACGCCCGGCGGGTCGGTCAGGCTGGCTCAGCACCCCGACCAGCTGATGGTCCGAGCGCGCAAGTGCGCGCAAGGCCGGCACCGCAAATTCCGGCGTACCGGCGAAAGCGACGCGCAGCATCGCTCATAGGACGCGCGCAGCGACCCCGGGGGCCGCGGCGCCTGCGCCAGTGGGGCGCTCACGGCGCTCTTTCTCGAGCCTGCGCCGAATGCGATAGCGCTTGAGGCTCGAGAGGTAGTCGACGAACAATTTGCCGGACAGATGATCCATTTCGTGCTGCACGCACACGGCCTCGAGACCCTCCAGGTCGCGCTCGTACACGTTGCCATCCAGATCCTGCGCCCGCACCCGCACGCGCGCGGCGCGCTCGACCTGGTCGTAAATATTCGGCAGCGACAGGCAACCTTCTTCTGCAACCGCGAGCCCGTCGCTCGTCAGAATCTGCGGATTGATGTACACCCGCGGTTGGTTCCGTTGCTCGCTGGGATCGATGACCAGCAGGGAGCGATGCACGTTCACCTGGGTAGCCGCGAGGCCAATTCCCGCTGCGGCGTACATGGTTTCCAGCATGTCGGCCGCGAGCTGACGCAGCCGCGGATCGAACGAACGCACCGGTTCGGCGCGGGTACGCAGCCGGGGATCGGGGAACTCCAGTATGGGCAAAAGGGCCATCGCAACACTCCGGTTCTTTAACTTTGGGAAATGTGACAATATTTCAAGGTCGGCCAGATGCTTTGCCGCGTGACTTAGTGCACAAACTTCAAAAGGAATGGTGTGCGTTTCCTCCCGGTTGAGTTTATAACAGCCGGGCGCCACGCCCTACCCGGTCACTAGAGGTAGCAGGGATGTATTCGAGTCGAAACTTCAGTGTCCGCCCGATTATGCGCGGCGGTGCCACCTTTACGGTCACCCTGTCGGTCCTCCTGGCTTTGAGCGGGTGCTCGTTGTTCTCCCGCAACAGCCCTGAGCAGGAGGTCGCTGGACCTCAGGCGCCCATATCCGATGGCGGTATGGCGGCGGCAGAGCCCCCCTTGACCGCGACCGAAGTCGCCGTGAACACCCCTGCCGATGAGGAGACGGTCACGGTCATTCCCGATGCCGCTCCGGTGCTCAAGGGGAGCGCACCGAAAAATTATGTGGTGCAGCGCGGCGATACGCTGTGGGGCATCGCCAATAAGTTCCTGAAAGATCCCTGGCTCTGGCCGGAGATCTGGTACGTGAACCCCGAGATCGAGAACCCGCATCGCATCTATCCGGGCGATACCGTCCACCTGGCCCTGTCCAGTGACGGCCGCACCGAATTGCAGCTGGTTCGTTCCAGCAGTGCCTCGCCCGCCGTGCGACTGCAGCCCTTACTGCGCAGCACCCCGCTGCTGAGTCCGATCCAGACCATCCCCTATTCCGTCATCTCCGCCTTCCTGGCGCGACCCGGAGTGCTCTCACGCGATGAGGTCACGTCCGCCCCCTATATCCTCGCGCTTCGCGATGAGCATGATATTGCCGGCACGGGCGATGAGATTTATGTCAAAAAGCTCAGCGGCACGACCGGCGCGCAGTACAGCGTCATGCACGTCGATGAGCCTTTGAAGGACCCGGACAGCGGCCGCAGACTCGGTTATCTGGCGATCTATACCGGCACGGCGCAGCTCACGACGCCCGGTTCGGTGGCGAAAGCGACGCTGACCGACGCGGCACGCGAGACCCTCCAGGGCGACGTGCTGATCCGGGATGAAGGCACGAACTCGAGCGACCTGGTGCCCCATCCCCCGACGCGGCGCGTGAACGGCCGGATCATTGCGGTGGTTGAAGGCGAGGAACTCTCGGGTCAATACGACGTCGTGGCGCTCAATCGCGGCGCCAAGGACGGACTGGATCGCGGCACGGTGCTCACGGCCGATTCGGTGCCCGCCAGGACCGATGACCTGTGCTCGCGCATCGGGGATCGCAGCACCTGCCTGTTCCACCCGAGCAGGATCCTGCCGAGTGAGGCCGCCGGCACGTTACTGGTCTTCAAGATCTACGAGAACATGAGCTACGCGCTGATCCTCAATGACACCGCGCCGATACACGTCTACGACCGGGTCCGCAATCCCTGATTTTCTGATCTTCCGCCCATAAAGACGCGGCCGCCGCGCTGCGCGGCCGCCCTATGCTGCGCGCCGATGGACGCGCTCGCACTGCAATTGGTACTCGGCCGCGCCCGGGACCTGAGCGCGCAACAACTGCACGCGGCCATCGCGCGCACCGGTGCCCCGCCGCAGGCGCCCGGTGCACTCGAAGCACTGCTGGGAGAGCCGCCGGCGCGGTTACGCGGCCTCGGGCTCTCGGCTGCGGCGAGCCTCTGGCTGCATTCACCGGACCCGCAGCTGATCGATGCGGACCGCGCCTGGGTCGCGCGCGATCACATCGAATTGATCGATACGTTCAACCCCGCGTATCCGCCGCTGCTGGCGCAGATCCCGACGGCCCCGGCACTGCTGTACGTGCAGGGCGATGTCGCGAGCCTGCGTGCACCGCAGTTGGCCGTTGTTGGCGCGCGCCGCCCCTCGGCCCCCGCGCGAGCGACCGCAGCGCGATTCGCGTACTCCCTCTCGCGCGCCGGGCTGGTCATCACCAGCGGTCTGGCGCTCGGCATCGATGCTGCGAGCCACGAGGGCGCGCTCGCCGCCGGTGGCCGCACGGTCGCGGTGCTCGGTACCGGGCTCGATCAAATCTATCCCCGCGAGCACCGCGCGCTCGCAGCGCGCATCGCCGCCCAGGGCGCGTTGGTCAGCGAATTTCCACGCGGCACGGCGCCGCTGCGTGCGAACTTTCCGCGCCGCAACCGCATCATCAGCGCATTGTGCCTCGGGACGCTCGTGGTCGAAGCCGCGCATCACAGCGGCTCGCTGATCACTGCGCGGCTGGCCGCAGAGCAGGGGCGAGAGGTGTTTGCCGTTCCCGGCTCGATCCACAACCCGCTCGCTCGCGGCTGTCATGCGTTGATCCGCTCGGGCGCGAAGCTCGTGGAAAACGTCGGGGATATTTTTGAGGAGATCGATTTTTACTTTGCCAAACAGGATGATATGTGCGATGTCGGACAACCTGAGAGCCCCGTAGCAGGCGTCGCGCCGTTGGACAAGGGCTATGAAATCCTGTTAGATGCCCTTGGGTTCGAGCCGGCCAGCGTCGACACGCTGGTCGAACGAACCGGCCTCAGCAGCCAATCCGTCGCGTCCATGTTGCTGATTCTGGAGCTACAAGGCGCGGTCGGCGTGCACGGCGGAGGTCGCTACATACGACTGTGAGGCCCTCGCTCAACTGGATCGCTTCCCGATACACCGCAATCGAATCATGATGGACAACAGCGTTTTCGATATTTTGATCTATGTCTTTGACCGCTACATGCTCGAGGAGCTGCCGGCGAGCGCGGAACGCGAGACGCTGGCACGCGACCTGGAGAGTGCCGGTTTCGGCGAGGCCACGGTCGAGCGCGCGCTCGATTGGCTCGCGGATCTGGCCGATGAGCGCGAACGTCCCAACCTGCGCGGTGATGGGGCCTTGCGCGTGTACGCCGCGGAGGAACTCGCGCGTCTGGACGTACAATGTCGCGGGCTACTCGCCTCACTCGAAGCCGCCGGCATTCTCTCGCCCAGTCAGCGCGAGATCGTGATCGATCGCCTGCTCGCGCTCGACACCGAGGAACTCGATCTCGAGCAGGTCAAATGGGTCGTACTCATGGTGCTCTCGAGCCAGCCCGGCCAGGAGCTCGCCTACGCGCGGATGGAAGATCTGGTATTCGATGTGCCGCATCGTGATCCGCACTGAGGCTTCGGCCCTGAGGTCGAGGCAGTCACCCGCGGCTCGGCCGCGGTTTTTCGTTTTAGGATCCCTCACGCAGCAGTGTCATGGCTGAGAATCTGGTCATCGTTGAATCACCGGCCAAAGCCCGTACGATCAAGAAGTATCTGGGCAGCGGATTCGAGGTCCTCGCCTCCTATGGTCATGTCCGCGACCTGGTGCCGAAGGAAGGCGCCGTGGACCCGGAACATAACTTCCGGATGCACTATCAGCTCATCGAGCGCAACGAACGCCATCTCGAGGCGATCTCCAAAGCGCTGAAGAAAGCCCAGTCGCTGTATCTGGCGACCGACCCGGATCGTGAGGGCGAGGCGATCGCCTGGCACCTCTCGGAAATACTCAAGGAGCGCGGCGAGCTCAAGCACAAGCATGTGCACCGCGTGGTGTTCCACGAAATCACGCGCAACGCGATCCGTGCAGCCGTGGCCACGCCACGCGAGCTCTCGCTCGATCTGGTCAACGCGCAGCAGGCGCGCCGTGCGCTCGATTATCTGGTCGGCTTCAATCTCTCGCCGCTGCTGTGGAAGAAGGTGCGGCGAGGGCTGTCGGCCGGACGCGTGCAGAGCCCTGCACTGCGCATGATCTGCGAGCGCGAGGAGGAGATTGCAGCCTTCGTGCCGCAGGAGTACTGGAGCATCGACTCCCAGGGCGAGCACTCGGCGCAATCCTTTCCGCTGAAGCTCACGGAATTTGGCGGCCAGAAGGTCGAGCAGTTCAGTTTCACCAACGAGGCGGCCGCGCACGCGGCGCAGCGCGCGCTCAAGACTGCGGCCGGCCCGCAGGCCGAGCTGCAGGTGCTCGCCGTGGATCGCAAGCAACGCCGCCGCAATCCGGCGCCGCCCTTCACCACCTCTACCCTGCAACAGGAAGCCTCGCGCAAACTCGGCTACTC
>JBELAR010000011.1:0-29008 GCA_049508555.1 Steroidobacteraceae bacterium | reverse complement strand
CGATGTCACTTTTCGTGGCCGCACGGGCAGCGTCCAGATCCTGCCGCAGCATCCCGATGTCACTTTTCGTGGCCGCACGGGCAGCGTCCAGATCCTGACGCAGGATCGCGAGGTCACCTTTCGTGGCCATACGAGCGCCGTCTAGATCCTGCCGAAGCATGGCGATATCGCTCTTGCTGGCCAACAAGGTACTCATGTCGCGCTCCATCGCGTCAACGACCGCCTTGGCCTTGTCCGAGGGCACGTTGATGCTGATGAGAGCATCATACAATGAGTACAGCGCGTGCATTCCAGAGCCCGTTCAACGTTTAGATTGATGGATTTGACGCCGTCCGACCGGCCACTGCCAGGGGCATTCCCGGTGCAATCGACCCAATTTCCATGTGCGCCGAGCTAGGCAATTTGGGGTTGGTATCGCTGCCGGACGCGGCGTCGAATTTCACCCGTCAAATTGCCCAGCTCCATTCAGCAACGATTCATATGCGCCGCTTTATTCTTGTATCCGACGGCGCCTAGGTGCGATTCAAGACTCCCAGCAGCCCTTTGTCTGCTCGGATTTGAGCCTTGCCCCACCCCAGGCGGGCGCTCCTCCTCGAACCGGCGGGTTCACGCCAGATTGAGCGCGAACCCGCCGGGGCCCCGCACCGCCTCCCCGGCCGGACCTCGGCATCGCGCAAATCTACCGATTGACTGCTCACGACGAAGACCCAGATTGCGGCAGCGGCTCTCCCGCAGCGGGGCGTTCGTTGACCGCCTGCACATGACGAAGAATAACCTCGGCCGCGACCGCCGCCTGGACACGCAATTCGGGCACCGCGGTGGACTCCCAGAGATCGGGCTTGCGCAGCGTGCCGACGACCAGCAGGTCCTCGATTGTCCGGCCCTGCGACATCGCGCGGCCATCGCCCGTGCTGCGGACGCCGAGTCCCAAGGTGTCCTCCTCGAGAACGCCGGCATCGACCAGCGCTTGGAGCATGGTCGGCAGGCCCTTGCTGCCGGGGGAACCCGGTCCAGTACAGTTCACAACCCAATCAAATTTATGGATCTCCGGTGTTTTCGCGCCGCGAGGGCAGAGCTTGAGCGTCACGCCATCGGGTCTACCCTGTGCCGATAACACTCGCGCCGCGACGACACGGAACGGGAGTGCGCGCTTCGCTTCCTCCAGCGCGGATGCGACTTGGGGCGCCGTGCGATGACGCGACACCTCCCAGTAAGGCCGCGCATGCCGCAGGAAGCGCCGTCGCTCGGACTCAGGCAACGCCTGCCAGATTCGAACAAGGTAAGGACGCAGTCCGTCGATGACCTGCCGCCAGTCCGCGCCTGAAATCCCCTCGCGTGTAATCGAGGCGCGGATGGCATGCACGAGCGTGTGGGTCGTGACCGAAGCGATGCCCGTCAACAAAGGCTCGAGCCAGCTTCGCGGGTCGATCGGCGGCAACTGGGCCGGCGCATGCGCCGAAGGCGACAGGCCGCGGCGCGAGAGCGCCAGGACCGGCGCGGTCCTGCCCGGCTTTGAGAGGGACATCAGGACATCAATCGCGGTCAGTCCGGTGCCCAGCAGGCAGACCGATTCATGTGGCTCGATCGAGGCCAGTGAGAGCGCTGCCCAGGGGTGCGTCACGTAGCGCGCGCGTGAACCATTCCACGCTCGAGCCAGCGGGTCATCCGGTGGGCGGTGTCCCGTGGCCAACACGAGCGCATCGGCTTCCAGCTCGCCACGCTCGCTGCACTGAATGCGCCATCCGCCATTCGGCCGGGGCTCGATATGCTGCGCTTCGGTCCGGCGGATCTCGATACTTAGATTGACGTCGGAGTCGGCGACGGTCTCAAAGAAGCGCTGCCTGAGGTACTCCGCGTACTCGCGCCGCTGCAGAAATGAATAGGGCTGCACGCCGGGATTGCGTTGCCGCGCCCAGTCGAGGAAATCAGTGGGCCGGTCAGGCCATGCGCTCATGCCGCTCGCCGGCACATTCAGCAAGTGCCGGGCATCGGGGCTGCGATAGGCGGCACCCTCCCCGATCGAGGCCTGACGGTCCAGCAGGATGAGATGTAACCGTCGGCTCGAATGAGCGCTCTGCCGCGCCAGATGGGCCGCGACCATGATCCCCGAAAAGCCGGCCCCGACGATCGCGACGGTTGGCGTCGCTGCCTTCGGTCGGCGCTGAAAAGCAGGCGCCAGCACGCGGGCTTGCGGCCGATGCTTGAACCGTCTGAGCTCCGGCAACGGTGGCGCATAGACGTGCAGGCTGACCAGAAGAAGCCCATCGGACGCTTCGTTGCGGATCTCGTGCACCACATCGCCGGCATCGAAACCGATCTCGCCCCGCCCGAACTCACGAACGGCTGCGGGCTCGACCAGGCTGTCGGGCGACATCGAGAATCGCGTCTCGGAACCTGAGCCACCTAGTATCTTGAACGCCGAGATTGCGCCGCCGTGATCATGCGGTCCGGTGCATTGGCCGGGACGCCAGGTCATGACCAGCACTTCGAAATGGTCCGTTCGAGCTACGCGACGGCGCCCGTACGATTCCACCTCAGGCGCTATGAACCGCGCTACGTCGTCCAGCCGCAGGTTGCTGCGAGCCAGTATGTCGATGACCGTCAGTTCGCTCAGTCCCCCCTCGAGCGCTTCGAGTTCGCCAACCAGTGCATTTAAGCGATCGATAGATTCACCTGAATGTCACCCGATGCCCGCACTTCGAACACAGTGTATTGCGAACAAGCATCGATCGAGAATACACGGGCTCAATGCAGGCGCAAGCGTTCATCGCGGCGCTGCGAGGCCGATCGCGCCGGCGAAATATCACCATGCGGCCGGCATCTGAACACGCTATATAATCAGTGGCTTGCGTCGAGACCACCCTCGGTTCCGGCAATCCAGGTACGACCACTACCGCATGTCACAGCACCGAAAATGCACCCGGCGCACGTCCCATGACTGAACCCACTCGACTCGAGACCATCGAGACCAAGCTCTCCCATCTCGAGAGCTCGTTGCAGCATCTGGGGGCCGTGGTCATGCGCCAGCAGCGCGAGATCGAGCTGCTCGTCGCGCACAACCGTGCACTCAAGGAGCAGATCCAGTCGCTGGAAGGTGGCGGCGCCAGCGCGGCCGGCTTCGAGAAGCCGCCGCATTATTGAGAGGGACCTCGCCCTTCAGGTCAGCGTTCGTTGCCAGCCGGTACGCAGCGAGTCGGCGCGATCGAGGTACCAGGCGACGGTCGAGCGCAATCCGGCCTCGAGGGCCACCTGCGGCCGGTAGCCCAGATCGCGCTGGATCTTGGCGCTATCGATTGCGTAGCGGCGATCGTGTCCGGGGCGATCCTTGACGTAGCGAACCAGCCGCTCGCTCTGCTCGCCTTGCGCGGCTGCCGAATTCGGGAAGCGGCCGCAGAGCTCCTGCGTCGAGAGCAAATGCGCATCGACGATACTGCAGAGCATGCGCACGAGCTGGATGTTCTCGCATTCCGAACCGCCGCCGATGTTGTAGACCTCGCCGGCCCGGCCTTGCCCGAGCACCGCTTCGATCCCGCGACAATGGTCCTCCACGTGCAGCCAGTCGCGCACGTTGCGGCCATCGCCATAGACGGGCAAGGACTTGCCCGCGAGCAACTGGGCGATCATGAGCGGGATGAGCTTTTCGGGAAACTGATGCGGCCCGTAGTTGTTCGAGCAGTTGCTGATCGAGGTCTTGAGGCCGTAGGTATGGTGATAGGCGCGAACCAGGTGATCCGAAGCCGCCTTGCTGGCCGAATAGGGCGAGTTCGGGGCATACGGCGTCAGCTCGGTGAAGGGGGGATCCGTGGGGCCCAGTGAGCCATAGACCTCGTCGGTCGAGACGTGGTGGAAGCGGTGCGGCAGGACACCCGGACCTTCGAGCCATACCCGGCGCGCGGCCTTGAGCAGCGAGTGGGTCCCGATCACGTTGGTCTCGATGAACGCATCGGGCCCCTCGATCGAGCGATCGACATGCGACTCCGCGGCGAAATGCACGATGGTATCGAGCGACTCTTCCCGCAGTAACTGCTCGACGAGCGCCGTGTCGCGAATGTCCCCCTCGATGAAGCGATATTCCGGGCGTTGCCGGGCCGGCTCCAGATTAGCCAGGTTGCCGGCATAGGTCAGGGCGTCGAGCACGACGACCCGGTCCCCCGGATGCCGGGCCAGCCAGTAGTGCACAAAATTCGCGCCGATGAACCCGGCGCCGCCCGTGACGAGCAGTTTTGCCATCGCCGATATCTCGTCCCTGCAATGTGTTAGGTCGGGCCATTATAGAGGAGCCGCGACGCGGCCTCCGGTCACATTCCCTGAGGGCTGGGGTGCTTGCCTGGCGGCGCTATCCGCTGAATCTTACCTACATGGATCAACGTTGCTCATAGAATGGTAACGGCGTCGTCCGCCAAGGGGAGATTTCATGTCAGGTGAAACCACGGGCGCGGTACGTGTGGTGCTTCGGCTGGAAGGATTGTGTGTCCTGATTGCCGCCTTGGTCACCTATTCAAAATTTGGCCTTGGATGGAAGACATTCGCGCTCTGCTTTCTCACGCCGGATATTTCGTTTGCAGGATATCTCGCCGGATCAAAGATCGGCGCGATCAGCTACAACTTGGCCCATTCCTACGTTGGGGCTCTTTGCTGTTTGATTGTCGGCCTTCTGCTCTCGGCGCCCATTGTTCTTGGCGCGGGTATCATATGGTGCGCGCATATCGGTTTCGACCGGGCGCTGGGCTACGGACTTAAATACTCTGCCGGCTTTGGTTTTACCCATCTCGGGCGCATCGGTAAGCAATCACTCCGCGCGGTTAACCCACTTATAACTCCGGACGCCGCGCGCTAAGGTCTCTGCAGGATAGGATGCAGCGGCACGCTCACGGCCGCCCGTGTCGACTGCACACGATCTCCCCCAGCGTCGCGCGCAACGACTCCCGCCACCGTGGGGGATCAAGCCCAATCTGCAGGATCGATTCCCGGGTATCGAGCACGCTGTTGGCGGGCCGATGCGCGGCGGTCGGGTAATCCGCGGTCGTGATCGCAGTCACCTGCGCCGGATTGGGTAACAAGCCAGCCGCATAGCCATCCTCGGCAATGGCCAGAGCGAAGTCGTACCAGCTCGCTGTGCCCGCATCCGTCCAGTGCACGATGCCGTGGATATCGGGCCGCTGCGCGAGCGCCCAGAGTGCGCGCGCGATCGAGTCGGCCGCCGTGGGCGTACCACGCTGGTCTGCGACCACGCGCACCGCGCCGCGCTCGCGCATGAGGCGCAGCATCGTCAACAGAAAATTCTTGCCCTGGGCCGCGTATACCCAGGCCGTGCGCAACACCACGGCGCGCTCGCCGAGGATCTCGAGCACCGCCGTCTCACCCAGCAGTTTCGTACGCCCGTAGACGCTGAGCGGATGGGTGCGATCGGCCGGTCGATACGGCTCCGAGGCGCGCCCGTCGAAGACATAGTCGGTGGAAATGTGTAGCAGACGGCAACCCGGTATAGCTTGCGCCGCCTGCGCCAGGTAGGCCGGTCCGCGCGCATTGATGGCGGCGGCCAGTACGGGCTCGGATTCGGCCCGATCCACCGCGGTATAGGCGGCGGCATTGATGATCAGCGCCGGTTGAAACGCCGCCACCGCAGCGTCCACGGCGCGGGCGTCACTGATGTCCAGTTGCGAGCGTGTGAACGCACGCAGCTCCACCTGTGACGGCGCGCTTTCCAGCAGCGCGCTGCCGACCTGGCCCGAGGCGCCCGTGATCAGCACTTTCAAGGGTACGTCTCTGCCTCCCGAAACAAGGGCGCCACGGCGTCCTTGGGTGAGAGAATCGGCGCGACGCCCGCGGGCAGTGGCCATTGCACGCCGAGCTCCGGATCATTCCAGCGGATCGCGCGCTCGTGTTGCGGCGCGTAGTAATCCGTGCACTTGTAGAGAAAATCGACTTCCGCACTGAGCGCAAGATAGCCATGGGCAAATCCCGGCGGGACCCAGAGCATGTGGTGGTTGGTATCGCTGAGCAATACGCCGACCCACTGCCCGAAACGCGCAGAATGGCGCCGGATGTCCACGGCGACGTCGAACACCTCGCCCTGGGTCACCCGCACGACCTTGCCCTGGGGCTGTTGAATCTGGAAGTGCAGTCCGCGCAAGGTATGAAGCGTCGAGTGGCTGTGGTTGTCCTGGACGAATCGCCCGGCGATGCCCGCGGCTGAAAACCGCTGCTCCTGCCAGCTCTCGAAGAAGAATCCGCGCGCATCGCCGAGCACGCGTGGCTTGATCAATACGACTTCCGGCAGACGGGTCGGTATGAATTCCAATTAAAGACGCTCCTGAAGTAGACCGATCAGATAGGCGCCGTAGTCGGTCTTACGCAGCGGGTGTGCCAGTTTCTCCAGTTGCGCCGCATCGATGAATCCGGCGCGAAAGGCGATCTCCTCCGGGCAGCAGACCTTCCAGCCCTGCCGGTTCTCGATCGCTTCGATGAACATCGCTGCCTGCAACAGGGATTCATGGGTACCGGTGTCCAGCCACGCAATGCCGCGGCCGAACAATTCGACCTGCAGTGCACCGCGCTCGAGGTACGATTGGTTCACGTCCGTGATCTCGAGCTCGCCACGTGGTGACGGTGCCAATTGCGCCGCGATGTCGAGAACCTGGTTGTCATAGAAGTAGAGTCCCGTCACGGCGTAATGGGATTTGGGGACTGCGGGCTTCTCCTCGATCCCGAGCGCACGCTGCTGCGCATCAAAATGCACCACGCCATAACGACCCGGATCCTTGACGTGATAGGCGAACACGGTCGCACCCGTGGTGCGATCGGCAGCCTTTTGCAGTTGCTCCGGCAGGCCATGCCCATAAAAGAGGTTATCGCCAAGCACGAGCGAGACCGGGTCGTTCCCGACGAACTCCCGGCCGATGATGAACGCCTGCGCCAGACCCTCAGGTCGGGGCTGCTCCGCATAGCTCAACGACAGTCCCCACTGGCTGCCGTCGCCGAGCAGGCGCTGGAAGGCCGGCAGATCCACCGGTGTCGTGATCAGGAGCAGCTCGCGGATCCCGGCCAGCATCAGCGCTGAGAGGGGGTAGTACACCATGGGCTTGTCGTAGACCGGCAGCAACTGCTTGCTGACCGCGAAGGTCACGGGGTGCAGGCGCGTGCCAGCGCCACCTGCGAGGATGATTCCCTTACGCATACAACCCTTGGAATCCGCGTTCTTTTTGAGGAGCTATCCGGCTCCGGTCGTGAGGATATTAGCAGGGCGGCGGCACTATTCGTCGCGGACTCTGCCGTGATCCGGGATTCACCGACGCCCGTCGTCGCAACACAAAGTCGACGAATCGTCTATCGGACAGACTCCCACTCGTCGGGGATCTCTTGCGCGTCGAAGCGCCGCATCGGCAAGTATTTTTTTCAATTCAATGTGCTTCAATCCCAAGTGAACAAATCGCTCGAAAAAATTAATCTATCCGCCCTCACCGCAACGCGAATGTGCGCGAAACACGGCGGACATAATGCAGACAATCCAACTGCGTCACAAAAAATTTTTGTGACTCATGACATAACATCATGGCAACGGGCACTGCTCGTGCGTTAAGGTGCTTCTCGCACCAGGATAGGGACGGATTAGTGCAACAGGCCCGCACGATGGTGGGCAGCGCCCTGGTAGACCCAGTCGCAGCGCCTGCTGATTTACTTTCCTCGACAGCGAGCGTTTCGGCGCTGTCCGGCGCTCAGGCGCATCATCAAAAGACGGTCAAGCTCGGTACGCTCGAGCGCCCTGCCGTCACATTACTGAAGAATTGGTCCAAACCCGCGGTGGTCGTCGCAGCACTGTTGGCCTGCGAGTTGTTTTTCAGGCAGAGCCTCAGCATCGCTTGCGGCGCGCTCGCGGTGCTCGCCGCTCTGCTCTCGCGCCAGGTTTTCAGCCCGTTGCAATTGCTGGGCCCCGTCGCCTCCGAACGCTCGAAGCTGAGTTTTCCGCGCCTGTTGCTCGAGTGGACCGTGATCGTCGCGCTGCTGTCGTTCCTCGGCTACGCGTTGAAGCTCGAGGACATGTTTCCGCGCCGGCTGATCCTGAGCTGGTTTGGCCTCACGACGCTGCTGCTCTGGGTTGGCGAGTCTTGCAGTGTACGCATGGCGGGGCGCACGGCTTCCATTGCGCACCGGCACATCATCATCGGTGCCAATGGGGTCGGCTTCGAGCTTGCGCGCCGCATCTCGCAGAATGTCGGCGCGGGCACCTTCATGGGCTTCTTCGATTTTCGCAGCGCCGATCGCCTGCCCGATCACTTACGCGGCAAGTTCGCCGGAAAATGCCAGGAAGTCGGCGAGTTCGTGCGTCGCAATGCAGTCAATGCGATCTACATCGCCTTGCCCATGAGCAACGCACCACGCATCGAAGAATTGCTGCGCGAGTTCCACGACACGACCGCTTCGGTCTACTTCGTGCCCGACATCTTCGCCTTCGATCTCGTGCAGGCGCGCTGCGTCGAGATGAACGGCATCCCGATGCTGGCGATCTGCGATACACCCTTTCACGGCATGAATGCCGTCAAGAAGCGGACGACCGATGTCGCGCTGGCCTCGCTCTCGCTGCTGATCTGCTGGCCACTGATGCTCGCGGCCGCGCTGGCCGTGAAACTCACCTCGCGGGGCCCGGTATTGTTCAAGCAGCGCCGCTACGGCCTCCACGGCGAGGAAATCGTTGTCTACAAGTTTCGCAGCATGAAGGTCTGCGAGGACGGTCCCGTCGTCGTGCAGGCGCAGCGGCGGGACAGCCGTATCACGGCGGTCGGCCGTTTCCTGCGGCGCACGTCTCTGGACGAACTGCCACAATTGTTCAATGTGCTGGAAGGCAAGATGAGCTTCGTGGGTCCGCGCCCGCACGCGGTCGCGCACAACGAGGTGTATCGCAAACTGATCGGCGGCTACATGATCCGGCACAAGGTGCGCCCCGGAATTACCGGCTGGGCACAGGTGCACGGGCTGCGCGGAGAGACCACGACGGTCGAGGAGATGCGACTGCGCGTGCAGTACGATCTCGATTACCTCCGCCAATGGACGCCCTGGCTCGACTGCAGGATCCTGCTGCGCACCGCCCTGATCGTGATCCGGGGTCACAACGCGCATTGAATACCGACGCCGCACACGCCCGCTACGCGGGACCCACCTCCCCGGCGTAAGCAGTGCCCGTCCTACAGCCGCGCCGACACGAAGCGCGTACCGTTCCACCGCGGCGCCTGACTTGCCTTCCCCTTCCCTGACCAGGCACCGCAGGAGCGCTCCATGCAACCCGTCGATCCGAAGGATCCCAAAGCGACTCGGCCCTGGCAGCCTCGCATGGACGAAGCCCAGGATTTGAACCCATCCGTGCGCACGACCGCGCCCGCGGGCGAGATCGAGGGCGACCGGCGCACGCTGGAGGAGATCGAAGAGGATTCCAAGGAATCCGAGGCTCGCGAGGACGATCCGGAGCCAATCAAGATTCCCTGAGCCAGGCCCCGAGGCTCGCGACGCCGCGACGCCGCGACGCCGCGACGCCGCGACGCCGTCCGCACTTCGCGCTCTCGCTTCAAGCGGCGAGGGATTTTCTGTGCGCGTCTCTATTGCATCGCAAGCTGTTGTGTCCTATGGTGCGCCCGCGTTGCGATGTAGATCTAAGAGGTGACAGCACGGCAATGAAGAAGCGCAAAGCGTCCGCTACCAGCGAACCTGGGCCCCGTCTTCATCACGTTAACGAGTATCTCGAGAAGAACTTTCCCGATTTCTTCGCCGAGGCACGCTTTCAGGTCGGCAACGACGACTACTTCCTCTACAGCCGCTTCGGCCAGTACCTCGCCCGCTCCATCGAAGGCAACCGGACCTCGCGCGACAAGATCTATCGCGGCTTCACCGTGCTGAACAAGATGGCGCGCCTGTCCGCCCGCGACCCCGCCGTGCGCCGCATGCTCGTGACCGGGCCGCTCGAACACCTGGTCGATGCGCCGAAGGCTCGGGCACTTGCGCGCAAACGCCTCTCCTCGGTCGCACAGAGCTACCTGGAAAGCCTCTGCGAATGAGCGCGGCCGCTGCCGCAGCAACATGCCCAAGCCAGCCCGCGCCCAGGAGATCCTGCATTTCTGGTTCGGATCCCGGCCCTACACCCGGAGCGGGGTTCAGAGGCACCTGCGGTACTGGTTCGGCTCGAGCATCGCCCCGGAGCTGATCCCGCAGACCGACGAGATGATTCGCGAGCGCTACGGCGACACCTTGTCGGCCGCACAGAGCGGAGTGCTCCGCGCCTGGGAATCAAGCCCGCGGCGCCGTCTCGCGCTCATCGTCGTGCTCGATCAGTTCTCGCGCCATTGCCATCGTGGCACCCCGCAGGCCTACGCCCAGGATCACGCGGCCCTGTCTTTAAGCGTCTCGGGGATGCAGTTCGGGGCCGACGCCGCGCTCGATCCGCTCGAGCGGATATTCTTTTATATGCCCTTGCAGCATGCCGAGTCCCTCGACGTGCAGGACGAGTCGGTGGCCGCCTTCCGCCGCCTGCTCGAAGAAGCCCCAATGGAGCTGCGCGACATCTTTGAAAGCAGCCTCCGTGCGGCGGTGGAGCATCGCCATCTGATCGAGCGCTTCGGCCGCTTCCCGCAACGCAACGCCATCCTGGGCCGAGACAGTGAAAGGCGTGAGGCCGACTGGCTGGCCCAGCACGCACCGCCCGACGCCCCTTAAGCGGTCCCGGCCCCGGGCAGCGCGATCGCGCCGAAATCCGGCGCGCTGAGCGGCCACTCGCGCACGGGACCGAAATGCGCCGCCTCGGCGCGGATTCGCGCGGCGTCGCCGATCAGCACGATGTCGAGATCATCGACGTGCGGGAAAGCAGTGTCGACCACGTGCTGCGAGACTGCCGCGTCCACGTCCCGGAGCGACTGCGCGAAGTCCTCGATGTAACTGTCGGGCAGCGCGTAGAGATCGAGTTCCGCGAGCGCCGCGGCCCAATCCGCCGCGGTCTCGAAGCCGAGCGGGTACTGGCCGAGGATATAGTTGCGGGCGGAGGCGAGCGCATCCCGCCCGGCGCCCTCAGCTTTGAGCGTCGAGAGCGTCTGCAAGGCGACGTCCACGGCCTCGGCCGTGCTCGCGGTCTGTGTGAAGGAGCTGATGGCAAATTCCGCCGCGACGCTGCCGCGCCGGAAGCTCGAGCTCGCCGAGTAGGTCAGACCCGTCTTCACGCGCAGCGCCTGCATGAGCATGGAGCCGAAGCTGCCGCCGAAGGCCGTATTCGTGATCTCGAGCGCGGCGCGCTGCGGGTAGGCGCGCGGCACGCCGACGTTCGCGATCCAGAAATAGGTCTGCGCCGAATCGGGCGCGTCGATGAGCAGGACCTGACGGCCCTGCACGCGCCGCGGCGCGCTGAGCGGCGGCAATGGCTCGCGCGCGGCGCGCCAGGAGCCGATCGCCATGCTGACCGCGGCGAGCAGCCAGTCCGGATCGAAGTCCCCGGCGAAAACCAGTGTGAGCCGGTCGGCGCCGAACTGATCGCAGTAGAAGCGCCGCACGTCCTCGCGCGTGAGCGCCGCAATGCTGCGCTCGCTGCCGCTGATCGGCGAGCCGTAGGGATGCTCGGCAAACAACAATGAGCGCCCGTAGCTGCCGATCAGGCTCTGCGGCTCGGAATCCTTTGCTGCCTTGATGAACTCGACACGCCGAGCGCGCACGGTGGCCAGCTCCGCGTCCTCGAACTGCGCGCGCTGTAGCGCGTCGTCGAGCAATTCGAGCATGAGCTCGGTATCGCTCGCGAGGAACTGGCCATGCACCAGAATCGCCTCGCTATGGACTTCGGACTCGAGGCTCCCGCCCGCGCCTTCCACCGCATCGGCGTAGGCGTAGGCATCGCGCCCGGCGGCCCCGCGCGTGAGCAGCTCCGCCGTGACCGCGGCGAGCCCGGCGCTCCCGGGCGGATCGAGACTCGCACCGCCGCGCAGTACCGCCTCGAAGGCGATCAAAGGCACATCGTGCCGCGGCAGCAGGATCAGCTTCACCCCGTTCGCGAGCGTATGGCGCTGGTGCGGCGGTATCTTCACTCCGGTTCGGCCGTCGGCCTCAAGACTCCGACCGTGCGCCGTTCGGGATTGAACACCTCGCGCGCAATCTCCTCGACCTGCGCTCGTTGCACGCCCTCGTAGGCACTCGGGGCGCTGAAGAGGAGTCGATGGTCGCCATGCAGGACCGCGTATTCCCCGAGCAGCCGTGCCTTGCCATCGATGGTCGAGACGCCGCGCCAGAAATCGGCTGCCACCAGGTTCTTCGCGCGCCGCAGTTCGACGTCGGTCACACCGTGTCGCACCAGGCGTGCGAGCTGCGCATCGAGCGCCTCCTGCAGCGACTCGGGCGCACCGCCCTCGCGCAGCGTCGCCTGAATACTGAACAGGCTCGGATCGAAACCCTCCGGCCAGCCCCCGCCGATGGCCACGGCGAGCTCCTGCTCCTCGACCAGCGAGCGGTGCAGGCGGGAGGCGTCGCCGCCGAACAGGATCATCTGCAGGATATTGAGCGCCGGCTGGCGCGGATCTGCGGCCGAGATGGCATGGTAGGCGTACTGCACCAGCGGATTTTGACCGGGCCGCTCGAGCACCAGCCGCCGCTCCCCGTGCTGCGGAGGCTCGACGGTCGATACCGGCGGGGGCGCCTCACGGCCTGGGATCGACCCGAACCAGGAGCGAGCCAGATCGAAAGCCTCATCCGGCTCGACGTCGCCGACCAGGATCAGTGTGCAGTTGTTCGGCGCGTAATAGGTGCGATAGAAATATTGCAGATCGGCCATGGTCCAGGACTGGATGTCCGAGGGCCAGCCGATCGTCGGGATGCGGTAGGGATGCGCAATGAAAGCCGTCGCCTGGACCTGCTCATCGAGCAATGCCGCGTTGCTGTCCTCGACCCGCAATCGCCGCTCCGAGTACACGACCTTGCGCTCGTTCTCGACCACTTCAGGATCGAAGGCGAGATTGGCGATCCGATCGCTTTCCAGCTCGAACACGAGCTCGAGCGCGGTGCGCGGAAACCAGTCCTGATAGACCGTGACGTCCTGAGAGGTATAGGCGTTGTTGCTGCCGCCCCGCGCCTCGAGCAGGCGGTCGAACTCGCCCTGGCCGTGACCAGTGGTGCCGTTGAACATCATGTGCTCGAAGAAATGCGCGAGCCCGGTCGTGCCCGTGCCCTCGTTGCGGCTGCCCACGCGAACCCAGTTGTAGAGCGCGATGTTGGGGATGTTGTGATCGGGCCAGACCACGATCTTCAGCCCGTTGGCCAGGGTGCGTGTCTGGACCTGCGCGACAGCGCCCGCAAAGGAGCGCGGTCCGGGCGCGCCTAGAGCTGGAACAGCGAGCGCAGGCGCACCCATGGCGCCGCTGGCCCATTTCGAACCGCGCAGATCCTCGCTTTCCATAGACTGACAGTTGAGCTGTTGGCGCTGATTTCAACGCGGGGGGCGAATTGTTCGCCCAAAAGAAAAGCGCCGCAAGACGGTTTAGGCCGCGGCGCTTGAGGGCGAACACCGGGGAAGGGTTGCTCGCAAAGGTTAGGGGAAAACCTTACGAGGATAAACAAAGCAAGGCCTGTACCAACCAGCAAGAATCATTCAGGATCAAAGACTTACTAACCCAAAGCGGCGCAGGAACCCATGCAGGCTGACAAATTCCGTCACTCCTGCCGCAGTTTCTGACACAACCTGACAGGCAAAACTGGTCCGCTTCTGGCGCACTCTGGCGACAGGAGCGCCGCCAGGGCGCCCTCGCGCTCGCCCGAATTTCAGGCGCTGACTGCCACGCAGGATTGGGCGTGCTTCTTGAGCTTCGCGCACATCCCGTTGGCAATGGCCCGCGTGGCCACGCCCACCTGCAGCCGCACCACCGAATGCGCGTGGCTCTTGCCCGCCACATAGCGCGGCGTGAGGGATTTGAGCTCCTGCGGGAACCTGGCGCTGAGTGTTTTCCAGGCCGATTCGGCCCGCGCCTGGCTGCTGTAGGCGCCCAGTTGCACGTAGCGCGCGGCGGCTGCTTGCGCGGTGGCCTTTGCCGCCGCATTGCGCTTCGCAGGCTTCGGGCTCGAAGCGGCCGGCGACGTCGTGCCCGCGGCAGACGGCGCAGCACCGCCCGCCGCATTCTGCGCAAAATTCTCGATTCGAATACGCGCCTCCTGCGTCCATTGGCTGTCGGGGTGTTGAGCCACGTATTGCTCATAGGCATCACGCGTGTTCGCGGCGCTCGCGACCTGCCAATCGTGCACCTCCTGCAACTGCTGCAGACGCGTGTGCGCCTGGGCTGCGTTCGAGGATTTGGGATGTTGCTGCAGGAACTGCTGATAGGCCTCGCTGGTATCGGCTGCGGTGGCCGACTTCCAGTCCGAGCTCTCGTGACTGCAGCCCGCGAGCGATAGGGCCACAGTCAATGCGATCGCACGCCAGCACCACAGCGAATCTCGTCTCATTGCACTTCCCACGATTGCACTCCCCGCGCCATAAGAATTGCGCGCCGCATTGTATCAGTCCGCAGACAGATGACTGCGTGCCCGTGCGGCGCGCACACTAGCGTCGATGAACGACACACCCAAGCGCCGCCTGCTCGACCGCCTCAGCGGTACACCCTCGCTGCTGGCCGGTGAGAGCCGCCTGGTCGGCGATATCGAAACCCCGGGCGCTCTGATGGTCTACGGCTTCGTGCAGGGCGACGGCCGCGTCGGCGGCGAGCTGTCGATCGCCGCGGGCGCGCACTGGCAGGGAGAGGTGCGCGCGTTGAGCGCCGCGATCGCCGGTTCGATCACGGGGGCGATCGTGGTCGCGGAGAAGATCGAGATCGCCGCGAGCGCGGTGATTCGCGGCACTGTGAGCGCACGCCGCATCGCCATGGCGCGCGGGGCCACGATCGAGGGCCACGTGACCGTGACCAGCGGCGAGCCGATCATCGAGTTCGAGGAGAAGCGCGCTGCCAGGTCGAGCTAGCACCACGCGCGCGTATAATCGCGCGCTGAGGCTGCACAGGTCTTTGCGTGAGCACTGAACGACTGATTCATCTGATTGCCCACCGCGGCAACGCCAGCGAATTCCCGGAAAACACCGTGCCCGCCTTCGCCTCCGCGCTCGAGCTGGGGCTGCGCTTTCTGGAGCTCGACGTGCATCTGTCGGCCGACGGCGTGCCGGTGGTGATCCACGACCATCGGCTCGAGCGCACCACCAGCACTGCGGGCTCGGTGTTCGATCTGCGCGCGAGCGAACTGGTACAGATCGACGCCGGGGAGCCGCAGCGCTTCGGCGAGCGCTTCCGGGGCACGCGCATACCGCTGCTGCGCGACGTGCTGCGGCTGCTCAAAGGCCGTCCGGAAGTCACCCTGTTCGTCGAGATCAAGCGCGCGAGCCTCGCCCATTTCGGCCTCGATCAGGTGGTCACGCGCGTGCTCGAAACCATCAAGCCCGCGCGCACCCAATGCGTCGTGATCTCCTTCGATCTGGCGGCCGTGTTCCGCGCGCGCCAGATCAGCGGCGGGGCGATCGGCTGGGTGCTCAGCGACTACGACACGCACAGCCGCCTCAAATACGAGGCATTGTCCCCGGAGTTTCTGTTCTGCGACCAGGAGAAATTGCCCGCGAGCGGCAAGCTCTGGCAGGGACCCTGGCGATGGGCGATCTACGAGATTGACTCGATGCCGCTCGCTCTATCCCTGGCCGAACGCGGCGCCGACTACATCGAGACCATGAACGTCGCAACAATGAGCGCGGCCATGCGCGCATTGCCGGATCGTTAGACGCCCGGCTGGGCGCTCCAGAATCCCTCGAACCGCTCGAGCATGTAGCGGTCGGCAAAACTCGGCAGCCCCCAGCGGTCCATGAAGCCGCAGTGTCCGCCGTACTCCGTGCGCAGTATCGAGAGCCGCGGATTTTGCGCCAGGCGCTGCAGATCCGCCGCGGGAATAATCGGATCGTCGCTCGAGAGCAGGATTGCAGCGCTCGCGTGCAGCGTTGCGAGCCGCTCGCCGGTCAGGGCGTAACCCTCCAGATACGCCTCGAGGCTGCCGTAGTCGGTGCAGCGCTGGACCAGCGCGGCCGTCATCTGACGCAGATCCTTGAGCGGCAGCAGATCCTCGAAGTCGTGGCTGTCCGGCCAGGCCCGCTGCTTGATGCGCAATGAGCGCGACCAGCGCCGCACGAAATAGCGCCGGTAGAACGCGAGACTGCGCTCGAGCGCGAGCAGGGTCGCGGCCGGGTCGATCACCGGGGAGATGGCGACCACCCCGGCGATCGTCGAGGGCGCGCCGGCATCGGCGGCCACGCGGAGCATGAAATTGCCCCCCAGGGAGAAGCCGCCCAGACACAATCGTGCTTTGGGCGCACGAGCGCTCGCCGCACGAATCGCGCCGACGACCTCGGGCAGGCGGCAGGAGTGAAACAACCCGCGATTGAGCGCGTGGGTCGCGCCGTGATCGCGCAAATTCAGGCGCAGCACGCTGTAGCCGCGCTCGTACAGCAAGGCAGCGCCGGAGAGCACGTAGCTCGAGTCCGCGCTGCCCTCCCAGCCATGCAGCAGCACCGCGAGCCGCCGGTTGTCGCTCTCGCGCCGGCTGTATTGCGCGGCGGAGTAGAAACCCTGCAGGCGCACGCCCTCGCCGCACTCGAGCACGAGTTCGCTCGAGGCCGCGAGCAATGCGGCCGCCCGCCGCCGGATCAGCCAACCCTGGAGCGGCAGGTTGCCGAGGATGGATTGCACATGGCGGTTGCGCAGCAGTGGCGGGGGCCGAAAAGCGCCCGCGGGCTCGCTCGAACGGCGCGATGGCGAATTCAGCGCGTCGCCTGCCAGCGCACTTCGACACGATTGTTGGCGGCCGCGACCCGATTCCAGTCCCCGGCCGTGAGTCCTTCGCTGACGGGCGGATAGGGCGTGATCGTCTCATCGGCGCCGCCCGCGCTGATCTGAATATCCACCGCGCCTTTGCTGCTCTCGCGCGCGATCGCGATCATATTGGCGAAGGCCACGGACTGGCGAAGACTGACCGAGCCGTTGTCCTCGCGCGGATTGCCCACCTGATCGCAGCGCGCATAGGGCATGGCCTCCGCGGCCATGACCGGCTGTGCGGTCGAGGGCGTGGTCATGCAATAGCGGCCCGGAATGCTGCGAATCTGCATCGCGCCGTGAAAGCCTTGCGAGTTCAGCCGCTGCAGCAGCGATTGGATGCGCTCGAGCCGCGAGCCGGCCAACGGTGTCTCACCGAAAGGCACGGGTTCTATCAGAACGTTGCCGGGCGCGAGATTCGCGCTCGGATCCTCCACCGGCCCCGCTGCCTCGGCCGAGGCGTCCGCAGCCGCGTCGGCCGCCTGCAGGCTCTGCAGTTCCTGTTGCGCACTCGTGAGCTGTTGCTGCGATTGCGCCAGGCGCGCGCTAAGCGTGGCCGACGTCGTGTGCTCTCGCTGCCAGAGCACGCCCAGGATTGCGGCCGCGATGATGGCCAGGATTCCGAGCCACACACCCCAGTCCGCGCCGCGCTCGGCGGCCGGGACGCGCGGACTCTCGGGCGCCGCCGGCTGATCCTCCACGAGCACTCGCACGTCGCTCACGATGCGATCGGCCTGACTCTCGAGATTGTCGATCATGAATCGCCGCAGCTCGAACATGTGGTGCGAGACCATCGCGTCCACGATCTTGCGCAGCTCCGGCGCGATCGCCGGCAGTTCCGGCCGATTGCTCGAGCGCCGCTCGACGAAGGGGCGATCGGAGGGAGCCTTGACGTCGCTGCGCGCGGCCGCCTCTCCCGGCGGTGGCCCCTCGGGCGCCGGCACCGGCGTCACTGCGGAATCGGCATGGGTCGCGGCGGTGGCGGCATCCGCGCCACCGCTGGCCGCGGCACTGAGCGTGACGATGTCGCCGTCGAGCGGGGTTTCGCCCACGAGGTTGAGTTGCTCGAGCGCCTTGGACACATCGGCGTGCTTGATCTGTTTGGGCAATACGCCGATCGCGCCCAGGGCACGCGCCTGGCTCAGGTACAGCTCGCCCTCCTGCGAGGTGTACATCATGATCGGGATGGTCGCCGTGCGCGGGTTGTTCTTGATCGCCTGCACGGCCTGAAAACCGTCCATGCCGGGCATCAGGTGATCCATGAAGATCACGTCCGGGCGCTTGTGTTTCAGGTATTGAATCGCCTGCTCGGCGGATTCCACGCCGTCGACGGACAATTCGTAGCGCTCGAGTATGCGCGTGAGGAATGCGCGCGCAGATCGCGAGTCATCGACCACGAGCGCCCGTCTTGCCGTCATGCGCCATCCGCGAGTAGCAGTACTGAGGCGGATCTTAGCTCAAGGGCGCCGCGACCGCGTGTCCGAGGACGCAGACAAGCTAGCCGTGTGCGGCGGCCACCGTTGCGGTTGCGGCGCTGGGATGCTTCAGCTCCCGATAGAGCTTCGCGAGCCGCCATGACATGAGCGCCGAGGCCCAGCCCTGCGCATACTCGAGCGCCTGCGCCGAGAGTCGTGACGCTCGCTGCGGATCATCGAGGATGTCGGCAACGGTGAGCGCAAAGGCGTCAGCCTTCTCCGGCGCGACGCGCGCGCCGCAGCCCGGTTGCAGTATCGAGGTCGTGCCGAGCACCGCTGTCGAGACCACTGGGCGGCCCTGCGCGAGCGCCTCGAGCAGCACCAGTCCCTGCGTTTCGGTACGCGAGGCAAACACGAATACATCCGCGGCCGCGTAGCAATCCGCGAGCGTGTGCTCGCGCTCGAGGTAGCCGATGAAATAGAGGGCTTGCGCGACGCCAAGCTGGCGCGCGAGGGTCTGCAGATGCTCGCGCGCCGGGCCCTCACCGGCGATCGCGAACAGGGCGTCGGGCCGCAAGCGGCGCAACGCCACGAAGCTGTGCAACAGGAACTCGATGTTCTTCTCGTGCGCCACGCGCCCGACGTAGAGCAACAAGGGCCGATCCAGCGGGATTGCAAACTGGCGCCGGAAGCGCGCCCCATCCCCGCGCACATAGCGATCGGCGGGCAGGCCGGTCGGAATCACCTCGATGCGCGCGCGTACGCCGTAAGCCTTCAATAGCTCGCGCATCGGCTCGGAGGGAGCCACGATCGCGCTCAAGGCGGCGCACTGCGAGAGCGTGAAGCGGCGAGCGAGCGAGCGGCCCAGCGAGCGCGGCAACATCGGTACGTAGTGATGCAGGTATTCCTCGAAGAAAGTGTGATAGGTCGCGAGCACCGGCACGCCGGTGCGACGCGCGTGGCGCAGGCCCGCGTAGTGCGCGAGGAATGGCGTTTGAATGTGCACGAGGTCGAAGCGCTGAGATTCCAGCGGCGCGAGCGCCGCGCACAGCGCACCCCAGCGCATGCGCCGGTCTTCCGGATCGCGCGGCACGCGGCCCGCGGCCACGCGGATCACGCTCGGGTCATCCCCCTCACCCGGCGTGCCGTAGGCCGGAGCCACCAGTACGGTCTCGATGCCGGCGGCGCCAAGGTCGGTGCGAAAGGTATTGATCGAGGTCGATACACCGTTGACGCGCGGGAAATAGACGTCGGTGAGGAACAGTATCCGCATGCGCAGCGAGGGCTACGGACGGGGCGCGCTACAGAAAATTCTGTGCCACTAAAGCCAGCGCGGCCCCGATCGCGCCGCCGGCCAGCACGTCGCTCGGATAGTGCAGACCGAGCACCACGCGCGAGGCCGCGATCAGACTGGCGAGCGGAATGAGGACCCAGGCGAGTTCGGGAAAGCGCTCGATCGCGAGCCAGCTGAAGGCCACGGCATGCAGGGTATGCCCGGAGGGAAAGCTGTATCGATCCAGGGGCGGCATGGCGAGCGTGATGCCCGGATGGCGGATGAAGGGCCGCTCGCGCAACAGAGTGCCCTTGAGCGTCTTATAGATGAGTAGGCCGATCAGGCCCGTGATTGCCATGACCAGCGCCGGGCGCAGCGCCGCGCGACCGTAGAGTAAGGGGAGCGCCCCGACCAGCAGGTACCAGGCGAGGCCGTCGCCGAGCCGGCTCGCGGCCTGGAACACCCAACGCAGCGTCCGGGGCCCGGCGACGCGATTGATGCCGCGGCACAGCCGGTACTCGGCGAGATCGAAGCGAGCCATGATGAGCTGGGTACGGGTCATGTCCACCAAACTAGGCTCTGAGCGCGGACGATTGTATGAAGGTTGCGTGAACGTCACGTGACAATGTGCGTCCAGTCACATGAAAAAGCTCAAAAAGTTCACATATAGACCGGAGTGGTACAGCCCGGGTGGGCCATTCCCAGGCGGGCGGGGCGCCGTTTCAGTCGCGAACGCCGACGCCCCGATCCAGCAATCCGACGGCGACCGCGAACAGGCCGAGCGCGAGCCCCGACATCAGCACAAAGGCGAAGGTGACGTGAACGTCGGAGGTGCCGAGGAAGCCATAGCGAAAGGCGTTGACCATGTGCAGGATCGGGTTGGCCAATGAGACTTTCTGCGCCCAAGGGGGCAGCAGTGCGACCGAGTAGAAAACGCCGCCGAAGTAGGTCAGCGGTGTGAGGATGAAGGTCGGGATCCAGTTGACCTGATCGAAATTGCGGGCGAACACGGCGTTGATGAACCCAGCCAGAGAGAACACCGTGGAGGTCAGCAGTGCCGCGGCGATGATGGCCGGAAAGTGCGCCATTGAGAGATGCGCAAACACCAGCGAGACCGCCGTGACGACGAGTCCCACCATGATGCCGCGCAACAGGCCGCCCATGGTGTAGCCGGCGACGATGATCCAGTTGGGCAACGGCGAGACCAGCAGCTCCTCGACGTGCTTGCCGAATTTTGCGCCGAAGAACGACGAGACCACGTTGCCGTAGGAATTGGTGATGATCGACATCATGATCAGACCGGGCGCGAGGTACTGCCGGTAATCGAAGCCACCCATCGGACCCACGCGACGCCCGATCACGTTGCCGAAGATCACGAAATAGAGCGTCGCCGTGACCGCGGAGGGGAACAGCGTCTGGCCCCAGATGCGCACGATGCGGCCGTACTCGCGGATCACGATGGTCTTGAAGCCGATCCAGCGCACCGTGCCCAGCGCGAGGCTCGAGGAGCCCCCACCCGCGGTGAGGGTGACGACCTCTGCGCTGCCGGACTCAACCATGACTGCCCTTGCCATCCACGAGCCGCATGAACACTTCCTCGAGCCGATTGACCTTGTTGCGCATGCTCAGCACCTCGACGCCCTGGGCCGAGAGCGCGGCGAATAGCTCGTTGAGATTCTGCTCCTTGCTGATGTCGACCTCGAGCGTATTCTCATCGATGCGCCGCATGATGAACTCCGGCACCACCGGGGCCGCGGCGATTGGACTGCGCGTGTTGAGCACGAAGCATTCGGTCTTCAGGCGGCGCAACAGGTTGCCCATGCGGTCACGCTCGATGATGGCGCCCTTGTCGATGATCGCGATGTTGCGGCACAGGCTTTCGGCTTCCTCCAGATAATGCGTCGTGAGAATGATGGTGGTCCCGCTCGCGTTGATGCCGCGCAGGAACTCCCACATCGTGCGCCTGATCTCGATATCGACCCCCGCGGTCGGCTCATCCAGGATCAACAATCGCGGCTCGTGCATGAGCGCGCGCGCAATCATGAGCCGGCGCTTCATGCCGCCCGAGAGGCCACGGGCGGCACCGTTGCGCTTGTCCCACAATTGCAGTTGCCGCAGATACAGCTCGGCGCGCCTTCGGGCCTCGGTGCGCTCGATGCCGTAGAAGCCCGCCTGGTTGATGACGATGGTCAGCGGGGACTCGAACTGGTTGAAGTTCAGCTCCTGCGGCACCACGCCGATGCAGGACTTAGCGCGCTCGAGCTCGTGGTCGATGTCGTGACCGAAGACGCTGGCCGTGCCGCCGGTTTTATTGACCAGTGAGGTCACGATGCCGATCAGCGTGGTCTTGCCGGCGCCATTGGGGCCGAGCAGGGCGAAGAAATCCCCGACCTCGACGTCCAGATCCACGCCGCGCAGCGCGTGGACGCCGTTCTTGTAGGTCTTGCTGAGTAGGCGGGTCGACAGGGCCAGCATGGCTCGCCGCTCCAGAGGGTTGCGCTAAAAGTCGCGCAAGTTAGCACAGGATGCCGGCCAGGAGCTGCAGGCCGCGCAACTGCACCGCTCGCAGCGGCGCGGCACGGTCGGCGAGCGCGGCCTGGATCAATTGCCGCCAGACGTTGGGTTGCAATTCCCAGCGCGGCACGACCCAGGCCGGACACAGTTCGGCGAGCGCCTCGAGCTGCGCGAGCGGGCAGGCGGCGATGCGCTCGGCGCAATCGACGCTCATGCCGAGCAGGACGCGTGCCGCCAGGCGATTGGAGCGCGCCAGGTGCCAGCCCAGCACGAAGGTACGCCGCACCAGCGCCACGCCGCCCCGGCCGACGAAATAGCCGCCGTGACCGGCAGCGTCCATGACCCCGGCGACCCCCAAGGGCGAGCGCTCCCAGCGCTCTGCGACCGCGAAGCCGGCATCGAGCAGCAGGTAGGGACAGTGCGCGAGACGGCGTTGTGCCGGGCCGTCGAGCGCGCCCCAGAGCCCCTCGAGCGCGCCGAGCAGGCGCGGCGGCGCGCGCAGCTCGAGCCCATTCATGGTGCTCGCGGCGGCCGCGCTCTGGGCGCGCGCGCGCAGGATCTCGAGCAATTGCTCGTTGATCTCGGCCACCGGCAGCAACAGCGCCGGGTCCCAGCCGCCCTCGAGCGGCGATGGCTTGTCCTCTAACATGGCAGGGCTCCTGGCATTACTTGTGAACGGGGCGAAATATCCTGCCGCAGCCCCACTTGGAGTCGCCGGAGATTTCTGCCATATTTAAACCGAAATTGTTACCAGTAACGTTTTTATTTGAGGGCTGCCAAAAATGCGCATGTTCGACGACCGCTACAGCCGCGACCGCGGGCGCTTCGAGATCGCCTTGCGCTTCATCCGGCACGAGGCGCGCACGCACACGATCCGGGCCTGGACCGGCCTCAGCGATGACCGCATCCGCAAGCTCTATCGTTTCTATCTCGCCGACTCGGGCGGTGCGCCGCTCGTGCGCCACCGCGGCAAGTCGCCGGCGCAGAGCGCGTTCTTCACGTGCAGCGCCCGCGCGCGCCAGGAGAGCGCGCTGCTGGCGAGCCTCTGGCGCCTGATCGGGGCGCTGCCCGCGCTGCGCAGCCGGGAGGCCGCGCAACGCCTGCCGGGCCTGGGCCGCGGCGAGCTGCTCTGCCAGGGCTACGACAGCTACCGCGCACTGGTGAACACGCCCCTGATCAGCTTCGAGCACGCCGTGTTCCTGATCACCGCGCTCGCGCGCGGCGATGAACTTACAGTCGCCGCCTGCGGCGCCTGCCATGCCCTGGTCGTGGCGGAGCGCTGGTCGTTGCGCGTTCCCCAGTGCATCGCCTGCGCGCCGCCGGCCGGATCGGCGGGGCTGTCCGCAGAATGTCGCCGGTCGGACGCAGTCTAGCGACGAAATGGATTCTCTACGGTCAGTGTCCCAAACTTCTCGCCATGTTGAAGATCTTCAGTCAATAGAAGCTGACAGCCAGCATCCAGCGCTGCCGCTACGGTCAGGGCGTCGTAGACGGATAATTCGCGATCGCGCGCCAGCACTACACTCCTTGCATGGATGGCGGCCGTCAGCGGAGCGACCGGGCCGAACAGTTCATCAATGACGGCTAGGGACGCTTCAATCTGGCCCCAGTGCCAGCGCCGCTCGCGCCGGGCGACGTTCGTGAATTCGTTGAGAATCTGCACACCGATGGCGCCGCCGGCGGCGATGAGCGACTCGGCTCGAGCACTTCGCGGATCATCGCTGGCGAAGGCGTAGATTAGAATGTTCGTATCCAGGAACCGCTCAGCGGTGCTTTGCATTCGAGCGCCGGGCGTCACTTGGCGCCACTGCAGGCGGTCAGCTCAAGAACCGTTCCGGATCATTTGAGCGGCAGATGCGTCGGTGGAGTGGCCAGCGTCTTCGGCACGATCACCGTAATGACTCCGTCCTGGTAGGAGACTTCGGCCTTTGCCGTATCGATGTTGTGTGGTAACCAGAGCCTGCGCTCGAAGCGGCCGAACGCGCGCTCCATCAAGTGGTAGAGCCGCCCCCTGGGGTCGCCGGCAGAGCGCTTCTCCCCGCGAATGCGCAGGCCGCCTGGATAAATCGAAACATCGATGTCTGCCTTGCTCATGCCAGGCATTTCGATTTGAACGATGACCGAGTGCGCTGTTTCCCAGGATTCCCCTGCCAACAGTGCCCATTGGGGAAAGTCCTGCTTCGTGCCACCACCCTGCTGCTTCGCAGCTCGGACGAAGTGCGTCAGCGCGCCGGCGCTGCGTTCAAGGACCTCGCGCCATTCCTCGGTAAGTCCCTCCCACGCGCGGGAAATGCGACGCTCCAGCTCGGAGCGCAATTTCCTCTTGGAAACCACCGTCGTACTCCTTCCCGGGTGTTGCGTTCTTTGGCGTTAAATCGGAACAGGTCGCTGCTTTTCAAGCCCCTCTGGGCCGGTTTTGGCGGCGGCGCAGGCTGCCCCTTGAACTATTACGCTGCGACCCTAAATGTCCCTGCGCCAGGAAAAAATTGCCAACCTGATAGGAGGTGTGAATATGTTCGGCAATATGACCACTTTCGAACATCTCTTTGACGAACTGAGGCGGATGGAGCAGGGCATCGATCAGATATTCGGCCGCAGCACGCGGCCAGCCGGCATACGGTCGGTATCACGCGGCACATTCCCACCGACCAACGTGGGCGTCACCGAGAACGAGGTGCACGTGTACCTGTTCGCCCCGGGGCTCGACGCCAAGAGCTTCAGCATCTCGATGCAGCAAAACCTGCTCCTGGTCTCCGGAAATCGGGAGCTGCCGATCAATGAGAAAGCGACCTATTTCCGGCAAGAGCGCTTCGAGGGCGAGTTCCGGCGGGTCGTCACGCTGCCCGAGGACATCGATCCGGAGCGGGTCGAGGCCAAGTATCGCGATGGCATCCTGCAGATCAGTTTGCGGCGCCGCGAGACGGCGAAGCCGCGCCAAATCCTAATCAATTGACCCGAGGACACGAGCCATGAACGACAAGCAAGCCACTGCATTTGATCAGCCCTCCGCCGCTGCTCAACGCGCAGAGCGGGAGGTCGACTACCCGCTGGTCCCACCCGCGGACGTGCTCGAAGATGCCGACGGCATCACACTGCGTCTGGATATGCCTGGGGTTTCCAAGGACCGTGTGAACGTCCAGGCGGACAGGAACACATTGGTGATCGAAGGCGAGGTGCAGATCGCGATGCCTCAGGGCATGGAGGCGCTATACGCTGAGATTCAATCAACACGCTATCGCCGCAGTTTCACATTGAGCGGCGAGCTCGACGCGGACAAGACCGTCGCCAACGTCAGTAACGGCGTGCTCTGCGTGAGCATTCCGAAGCGAGCCGAATTGAGGCCGCGCAAGATCGAAGTCACGGTCGATTGAACGGTCCGGGATACCACGGGAACGACGGGGTATCCCTCGATCGCCGCTCCGTGTTCCGCTGACCGGGAATCTTTGGGGTTGCCGCTGCGATGGGCGGTCTGCAACACTGCGCGGCATGACGGATGTATCGACCCAGGGACTGCAGCGGCGCGCTGAGATGCGCCTGCAGGCCGATTGGGCGCAGGAGGCACGCGCCGACCCGCGCACGCAGTACCTGGTGGGCCAGGGCACAGCCGTGCTGGTCTCGCGCGAGCCGAGCACCGGGGTCGCGCTCTTCGGCATCGAGCAGGAGGCGATCGGCGCGATCGACGACTCGCGCCTGGTGTTGCTGGGCTGGTATCGCGGCGCGCGCTGCGTGCTCGTGGACCTGCCGCCCGAGACGCCCTTCATGCCGCCGGGCACCTTTTATGAGGAATTGCGCCCGCTGCTGCCCCTGATCAGCGCCGAGGAGGCGCAGCTCCTGAGCCTCGCCCGGGCACTGCTGATCTGGCGCAGCCGTACGCGCTATTGCGGTGTCTGCGGCGCACCGACCGCGCCGCGCAGTGCCGGCTACGTGCTCGTATGCACGCGGTGCAACGCCGAATTCTTTCCCCGCATCGATCCGGCAATCATCGTTCTGGTCACCGACGGCCCGAAGGCCTTGCTGGGCCGGCAGGCCTCCTGGCCCAACGGACGCTACTCGGCGCTGGCCGGTTTCGTCGAGCCGGGCGAGAGTCTGGAGGACACGGTCGCGCGTGAGGTCGAGGAGGAATCGGGCATTCGCGTCACCCGGGTGCACTATTTTGCCTCCCAGCCCTGGCCGTTTCCCGCCTCGCTGATGCTGGGCTTTCACGCCGAGGCCAACGAGGCGCCCGTGCAGCTCGACGGGGAGCTCGAGGACGCGCGCTGGTTCGAGCTCGAGGAGCTGCGCGGCTCGCCGCGGGTATTATTGCCGCCGCCTTATACGATCGCGCGCCGGCTCATCGAGGCCTGGTTTCGCAGCCGCGGCGCCGGCGATCCCGGCGGCTGAACCCAACACAGACGCGGCGGGGCCAGGAACGGGCCGCTACGCGCGTGAGTCCAAAGGCGCACATGTCCGCAACGCTACCCCGGCGGCGCCCAGGCGCCGCGTGGCTCCTGCTCGCCGCCGCGCAGCTCGCGGCGCCTGTGGCCCTGGCGGACATTCACATCGAGATCTCGGGCGTCGAGGGCGAAATTCGCCACAACGTCGAGACGCTGCTGAGCCTGGAGCGCTACAAGGACCGTGCGCGCGTCGAGCCCGCGGCAGTCCAGCGTCTCTACAACCGGGTCGATGAGGAGGTGCGAACGGCGATGCGCCCCTACGGCTACTACGAGCCGCAGATCCGCTCGAGAATCGAGGGTCCGGACAAGGACCGGCACTGGCAGGTGCAGATCACGATCGATCCGGGACTACCGGTGCTCATCGACACCGTCATCGTCAAGGTCGAGGGCCCGGGGGCACAGAATCAGATCTTCACGCACATCACCGGCGCGGTGCCGATCCAGCGCGGGGATCGACTCAGCCACGCCGCCTACGATCAGCTCAAGAGCAGCCTGGAGCGTGCGGCCGGCACCTACGGCTACCTCGACGCACGCATGCTGCGCAGCGAGTTGCAGGTGGACCCAAGCACGCACCGCGCCAACGTCGATCTGGAGATCGAGACCGGCGAGCGCTACTTCTTCGGCGCCACGACCGTCGAGCAGACCGCCGTGCACGAGAGCGTGGTGCGGCGCTTCCTGCGCTACCACGAAGGCGATCCCTACAATGCCTTGCAATTGCTGCGCACGCAGTTTGCGCTCGATGACAGCCAGTATTACTCGACGGTCGAAGTGCAGGCGGGCGAGCGCGATCCGGTACACCACACCGTGCCGATCACGATTCACGCCAGCAACGCGCGCATCGGCTACTCCTTCGGCGTCGGCTATGGCACCGATACGGGGGCGCGCGGTACCGCGAGCCTGACCGTGCCGCGCGTGAACAGCTACGGCCACCGCTTCCGCGTCTCGATGGAGCTGTCGCAGATCCAGCAGACCTTCGATGCGCGCTACGACGTCCCCTTTGGCGATCCGGCGCTGGAGAAAGCCTCGCTCGAGCTCATAGGCCAGGAGTCCCAGTACGGCGACAACGTGAACACCACCGATGTGAGCCTGGGGCCGGGCGTGACGCAGATCCTCGGCTCCTGGCAGCGCGTGCTGGCCTTCAACGCGGTGCACACGACGACCACGGACCCCCTCGAAGGCCGGCAGGTCGATAATCTACTGGTCCCCAGCATCGTCTTTGCCTCGGTCCCGGAAGGCTACCTGGGTGAGGCGCTCTTCAGCCGCGGTCTGTATGCACAATTGCTCGGCTCCACCACCACCATGGGCGCGCGCGAGAA
The DNA here is from genome assembly GCA_049508555.1 of Steroidobacteraceae bacterium. Classification (GTDB taxonomy): domain Bacteria; phylum Pseudomonadota; class Gammaproteobacteria; order Steroidobacterales; family Steroidobacteraceae; genus FEN-1191. The sequence goes on along the minus strand of JBELAR010000011.1, from coordinate 1,216 downwards.
CTTCCTGCGCCTGGATGTGCAGGCCCAGCGGGAAGTGAATCTGAGCTATCGCTGGCACCTGTTGTTTCGCAGCGAGCTCGGCGCCACGAGCATCAGCGATGTGGAGGACCTGCCCGGCGAGTACCGCTTCTTTGCCGGGGGGGATCGCAGCGTGCGCGGCTTCTCCTACGATGATCTCTCCCCGGTCAAGCTGACCCCGGTCACGGTGTCGGCCGCCGGCGTGATATCCGGCGGGGTTCCCGTCAAACCCGGGGGGCGCGACCTCCTCACGGGCACGATCGAGCTCGAACGCGACCTGCCGCATAATTTTGGCATCGCGGCATTCTTCGATGGCGGCAACGCCCTGGACAGCTTCCGCGACCCGCTCGCCTATTCCGTGGGTTTGGGCTTTCGCGTGCGCCTGCCGGTCGTGACCGTGGGCATCGACGTGGCCCAGGCCTTGCGCGCCCCGGGTTTCAACGGTCTGCCCGGTCCGCGCCTGCATCTGAATATTTCGCCCAAACTTTGAGGCCGATGCAGCTTTAAAGGGTTTAGATTGTCGCCTCACCATGCGTCTGCGACACCTCTTGCATCTGCTCTGGATCCCGCTGGCCCTGCTGCTGGCGCTCGCAGCGCTGTACTTCCTGGCCTATACGCCGCGGGGTCTGCTGCTCATCGCGACCCAGCTCACCGGACGCGTGGGGCCGGTGCAAATCCAGGTGCAGGGCGTGAGCGGCACCCTGGCCTACGGCGCGCACGTCGATCGGCTCGTGGTCGACCATCGCCGCGTGCACATCGAGATCGAAGACGCGAGCGCCCGGCTCTCGATCCTGCCCTTGGCCTGGCAGCTCATACGCGTGCCCGAGGCGCACGCCGCCCGGCTATTGGTTCACGTGTTGCCCGAGTCATCGCCATCGCGGCCATGGGAGCCGCATTTTCTGCCCGCCCTCATGCGCATCATGGCCGAGCGGGTCGAGGCCGAGCAGCTTCGGCTCATCGCGACCAACGGCGTCGAGCTCGATTCCAGCAGGGTGAGCGCCGCAGCCGCGGTCTACCCGAAGAGCATTCGCATCTACGCCAGCGCGCTCGACTTCCATGGCGTGCAGGTGCATGCCAGCGGCACCATAGGCGCCGCCAACTCCCTCGGACTCAACGGTGATCTGCACTTCGATGGGCAACCGCCGGGGCAGCCGACCTGGACCGCCAATGCGCACATCGACGGCGACCTCGCGCTCCT
>JBELAR010000109.1:0-7572 GCA_049508555.1 Steroidobacteraceae bacterium | reverse complement strand
CTCATCGGCGGCCTCAGAGGAGCGGCGCACATGTCCATGACACGCAGGTGCCTGTGGCTCTCGAGCGTTTTGGCAATGTCATGGGTGGCTCCCGACGCGAGGGCGCAATTTGCCGTGATCGATGTGGCCTCGGTCGCGCAACTGCTGCAACAGGCCGGGACGCTCGCGCAGCAGCTCGAATCCGCGCGAGCGCAATTGCAGCAGGTACAGGCCCAGTACCAGGCCATGACCGGCGGCCGGGGAATGCAGTTGTTGCTCAGTGGCACGGTGCGTAACTATCTGCCGATCGACGCCGCGCAGCTGGCCATTGTGCTTCAGGGCGGTTCGAGCGGCTACGGTGTGCTCTCGAATGCGGTGCAGAGCAGTCTGAGTGCCAACGCAGTGCTGTCCGGCCCGCAGCTCTCCTTACTGGGCGCCGACGCGCGCTCGCACATCAATTCTGCGCGCCAGTCCGTGGCCTTACTGCAAGGGCTGACGCAGGACGCTCTGGCGAACAGCAGCGCGCGATTTTCCGACATTCAACAGCTGATCAACGCAATTGTGAGCGCACAGGACCAGAAGGGCGTTCTCGATCTGCAGGCCCGCATCGGCGCCGAGCAGGGCATGCTGCAAAACGAACAAACCAAGTTGCAGGTGCTGTACCAGGCCGCACAGGCTCAGCAATGGGCGACGCGCCAGAGCGCTCGCGAGCAGATCGTGCTTGGCCACGGTCGCTTTGCGACGCGTTTCGAACCCGTGGCGCCATAGCGCGGCCTCGAGGATCGTCATGGGATTCTTTCAGACATTCTGGAGCTGGCTGAACGCCACCCTCGCCGGATACATCGGCAATAACACGGCCCGAGTTGCCGCAGCGCTGGAGCCGGCGATTGTCACGCTCGCGACCATCTATCTGATGGGTTGGGGCTATCTGCAACTTACGGGTCGGAGCGAAGAGGATGTGGGCGCAGGTATCCGCCGAATCGTCGTGCTGGCGCTCGTGCTGGCCGTCGCGCTTCATCTATGGCTCTACAACGCGTTGATCGTCGATACCTTCTATGCCGCGCCGGCGCAGTTGGCCGGAGCGGTGATTGGCTCGGCGGACCCAGTGGGCACGATCGATGCGATATGGCAGCAGGGTGGCGCGGTGGCCGAGCAGCTCTGGGACAAAGGCGCCGTGTATAACAGCGATATCGGCTACTACCTGGCCGGTGGCATCGTCTGGATATTGATCGGGACACTGTGCGTCTACGCCATGTTTCTGATCTCTCTCTCGAGCATTGCCTGCGCCGTACTGCTGGCAATCGGGCCGCTGTTCATTGCAATGCTGCTGTTCGAGAGCACCCGGCGCTATTTTGAAGCTTGGATTGCGCAACTGAGTACTTATGCGCTGATTTCAATCCTCACGGTGCTGGTTGCCGCGCTGCTGCTGCAGATAGTCGAATCCTACGCCGCACAGACTGCCGCGCGCGGCACCGCAATTCTGACCGTGGATGCGCTCGATATGGTGCTCGTATCGGCGCTCGTGTTCCTGCTCATGCGTCAGATCATGCCAATCGCAGCTGGTCTGGGTGGCGGCCTGGCTCTGAGCAGCTTCGGTATCGCCAGTCGGATGGTGGCTTGGGGGACTGGTCGCGGCCGGATACTGGTTGCGCCTGCGGCGGCGAAGGCCTGGAAAATGGTTGCCAGTAAGGTCGGCGCCATTTCGCCGAGGAGGAGCACGAACTCAGAGGCCGGGGCGCCGTCCTGGCGCGAGCCCTGAATTCGTCCTGTCGTGGTGCGGGCGATCAATTGGTACATGGGAGGTGCGGAGATGAGGTGGTTGGCATTGCTTGGGTTGATCGCGCTACAGGTCGGCTGTGCGGCTCGGGACGTGCGCTGTGCAGGCCCCTTGCGCCCCATTAACACCGCGGCCGCTACACTCGTGGCGCCGCCCCCGCCCCAGCACACCTCACCATGAGCGCGGCGAATGCATCCAGCGAGCTGGCTGGTTATTTCGAGGAGGCGAGCGGCTGGGACAGCGATCGTCAGGAGACCTTGGCACGCACCGCACGCGTTGCCTGGCGCGTTGCCGGGGCCGGTTGGATTTGCGCGCTCATGTGTGCAATGGCACTGGCGCTGCTCATGCCCTTGAAGCGCGTGGAGCCGTTCGTGATCCGCGTCGATAGCAGCACGGGAGTGATCGACGTCGCGCCCGTGTACAGCGGTGGCGCGGCGATGGATGAGACGGTAAGTCGATACTTCCTGACTCACTACGTCACAGTGTGCGAGCGGTTTAACTACGCGACGGCGGAGAGCGATTACGAGGAATGCGGAGCATTCCACACCACGCAGCGTAACCAGGCGTGGTATGCGTTGTGGAACACCCATAACCCGAATTCGCCTTTGAACCTGCATCGGGATGGCAGCTTGGTTCGCACGCAGGTGCAAAGCGTGAGTTTCTTCAAGCGTGCCAGCGGTGTGGCCGACCTCGCCCAGGTGCGTTACATCAAGAGCGAGCAGCAAGCGGCCGGCGCGCCGCCACACGTTACGCGCTGGATCGCCACGGTTCAATTCGCCTATGCATTGCCTCCGAGGGATCCGCGGCTGCGGCGCTGGAATCCTCTGGGCTTCAAGATCGTCGAGTTCGGTTCGGAGCCTGAAGTTTCCACTGAATCGCAGACTCCGTCGCAAACTGGGACCCAGGGAGCCTCGCCGTGAGCACGGATTTCGCGCGCGCGGCGCGTGCCGGACTGCGGTCCTGGAGGATGATCATGCTCCTCGTCTGCGCACTGGGCACGGCGCAGGCCCAGACCCAGATCCCGGCGATATCGACACGTGCCGACAGTCGCATCCGCACGATGGTCTATAGCGCCGATGAGGTGTACCGGCTGCGCGGATTCGTCGGCTATCAGATCGATCTGCAATTCGAGCGCGGCGAGAGCTTCGTGGGGCTCGGTGCTGGCGACGTCGACGCTCTGGCGTTCGCCGCCCAGGACAATCACCTGTTCGTCAAACCCAAAGCGGCCAAAGTCAGAACCAACTTGACCGTGTTGACCACACGTCGCGTCTATCAGTTTGACTACGACGTGGCTTCGAGCGCCAGTCCCGACGCCAATCAAAACGAAGTGATCTACACGCTACGATTCGCCTATCCGCCGGTGTCCAGCCCCGCAGCGGGCCCGCGTGGCGCCGACGCCGCGCTGGACCACGCCTCCAACTCGCTGCCCATGAATCGAGACTACTGGTATTGCGGTCACCCCGCGCTGCAGCCGCTCGAGGCATTCGACGACGGTGTGCATACCCACCTGCGCTTCGATCCGAGCGGCGAACTGCCAGCACTGTTCCTTGGCAACGAGGACGGGAGCGAATCCCTGCTGAACTTCAGCATGCAGCAGGGCGAGCTGGTGATTCACCGCGTGGCGAGACGGCTCGTCGTTCGCCGCGGCAGGCTCAGCGGCTGCATCGTCAACCACGGCTTCGCCGGCGTGGGGCACGAACTGCGATCGGGCACAGTGAGTACGGATGTGGAGCGCGGCACACGGCCTGCGGTGCCATGAAGGCGTTCGGCCGTCATTGGTCGGCGGCGCAGTTCGACGCCGATACGACCGTGCAGGGTGAGCGCGGTCCCTCGGCGGTGAGCCGCACGCCGTCGGTGCAGACCCTGATCAGCAACGGCTTGGCCTTGGGGCTAGTGCTGGCCATGGGGTTGGGTTGGCTGGCCTGGTACTACGTACACACGTCGAGCCGCCACTCGCAGGCGCGCCAGAGTGCGCAGGCACTCTCCCGCAAGAGGGCGGAGGGCGATGCAGCCTTACCCTCGCTGGGTCCCCTCGCATTGCCGCAGCCGGTCGGCCCCTCGAGCACACTTGATCCTGGGGCCGCGGCGACGCAGCCCGTGCGCGTCTCGGTGCTCGACTCCACGCTGCCGCTGCGCACCGTTCAAATTGACGGCGCCGGGGCGCAAGCTTCGCACGACGGCGCCGCGGCTCGGCCCTCGAGCCTCGATCGGCGCTTGTCCGGCGCCGCCTTCGTCCGAGAAGCGGCCAGTAGTGAGGGCGATCCGCAGAGAGCTGTACCCAGTGCGCTCTCGGGCGCGACGGTGATCGAGCCAGGCTCCGCGACGGGGCAGCAGTTGCCCTTGCCCGCCACAAGAAACGCGAGCGCAGATGGCGCGCTGGCGACACTGCTGCGCGCTGATCATGGCGGCGGCGCCGCCGTGGCTCACGTATTGCCGACTCAAAGACTTTGGCTGCCCAAGGGCGCCTTTATCGATTGCACGCTGGAGACCGCGATCGATTCGACGCTGCCGGGCATGACCACCTGCGTGACCGCCACCGATACTTTCGGCATTGACGGCAAGGTCGTACTGCTGGAACGCGGCACCAAACTGGTGGGAGAGACCAGGGGTCAGGTGCAGCAGGGGTCGGCACGCGTGTTCGTGCTCTGGACCGAGGCGCGCACGCCGACCGGCGTCATCGTGCCGCTGGACTCTCCGGCCGCCGACGAACTCGGTCGCGCCGGTCTGGCTGGAACCGTCGAGCGGCATTTCTGGGAGCGATTTGGCGCGGCGCTGGTCATCTCGACCATCGATGGCGCGGTACAGGCAGGTGTGCAATCCGCAAGCCGCGGTAACGGCGCAGTCATCTACAACCCCTCGGCCTCCCAGGACGTCATGACCGAATCACTCAAGAGCACTGTGAATATTCCCCCCACCGTGCTCAAGCGCAATGGGGATCGCATACAGGTCCTGGTCGCGCGTGACATCGATTTCACTGAAGTTTATGAGCTAGAACATGCCCACCTCGAGCCCTGATGCCGAGGGCGGCGTCGCGACCCCATCCGCCCACCGGGGGCTGGGGCCCGCGAGCGACAGTTCGGCGCTCAGTCTGACCCTGCGCTTGTTGGATCGCTATCTTGGGGATCCGACCGTCACAGAACTGTGTGTAAACAGGCCAGGGGAAGTATTCGTCGAATCCAGTGACGGCTGGCGTCGCGATTTGATTGCGGAATTGAGCTTCGAGTGGTGCCTGCGGCTGGCAAGGCTGGTCGCCAACTATAGCGGCCAGCGCGTCGATGCCTCTTCGCCGCTGCTATCGGCTGCACTGCCGGGCGGTGAGCGAGTGCAGATCGTGTTGCCGCCTGCTACCACCCCACGAACGGTTGCTATCACGATTCGGCGCCCGACCGATCGGCATTGGTCTATCGAAGAGCTCTCCCGTGCCGGCATTTTTCGGCAGGCGCGTCGCGCAGGGCAGGCCTGCGATGCCAGCGAAGCAGGTCTTCTCGCGTTACTGGCGGCCAATGATTACGAATCCTTCATGCGCCAGGCCGTCATCAGCCGCAAGAACATACTGGTATCCGGCCCCACGGGCTCGGGCAAAACGACCTGGACCAAGGCGTTGATCCGCGAGATTCCGGCCGACGAGCGGCTCATCACCATTGAGGATGCCAAGGAACTGGTGCTCGATCGTCATCCCAATCACGTACGTCTGTTCTATTCGAAGGACGATCAAGGGCTCGCACGCGTCACGCCAAAGCAGTTGCTCGAATCCTGTCTGCGCATGAAACCCGATCGCATTCTGCTGGCGGAACTGCGCGCTGAGGAAGCGTTCGATTATCTACGCAACGTCAACTCGGGTCATCCCGGATCGATCACGAGTGTGCACGCCTCGAGCGCGGAGCTGGCATTCGAGCAGCTTACGCTGTTGGTCAAGCAGAGCCCCTCGGGGCGCGAGTTGGCGCGGCGTGAAATCCGCAATCTGTTATTTGCCCTGATCGACATCGTCATTCAGTTCTCCTGCCGGCGCCGCGAGCGTTGCATCGAGGAAATCTGGTACGAGCCCGCGTTCAAGCGCCGCGGAATGCAATCGCTGGAATGAGTCGAACGATCATGCAGGCGGCAATCAGCATCGACGCGTTGAGCCACGGCTGGTCGGGTCTTGGACTGGCGTACTCGGCGGTCCAGGCGCCCATGTGGGCGGGAATGGTCCGCGCGCGCTGCAGGCTGAATCAATTGCTGCTCTCACCCCTGGTCGCTGCGCCGTTGACGGCCGTGGCGGGGTTCGGGCTTTCGCTGCTGAGTCCTGGACTGCTCGGCCTGGGGCTCGCCCCCGGTGGTCTGGCGCAATGGGCCTTTGGCGCCGCATTCAGTGCTGGGTTGGGCTATGTCATGGGTCGCTCGATCGTGCGCCCCGATGCGCGCCATTGGCGCTATGAGCGCGGCGCCCTGGTCGTCGAGGGCGAGCAGTCCTCAATGCCGGTTCAGTCAAGCCGCGCTGCCCTGGCCGCCGATGCCGCCACCTCGCCTTGCGAGCAGCTCAGTCTTGCCGGCGTATTTGTGCCCAAAGCGGATGAGACCAAGCACTTCAAGATCATCGGCACGACCGGCACGGGGAAGAGTACGGCTATCGCGCAGTTGCTGGCGGCGGCTCTGCGGCGCGGCGACCGCGCCGTCATTGCGGACCCGGACGGCGGGTATCTGCGCCGTTTCTATGATCCCGGGCGAGGCGACATCGTGCTCAATCCGTTTGACCAGCGTTCAGTCAAGTGGGATCTGTTTGCCGAGATTCAACAGCCCTACGACGTCGAACAGCTTGCGCGCTCGCTGCTGCCCGATACGGACGCGGCCGAGCGTAGCTGGCGAGGCTACGCCCGAACGTTTCTGACGGCCGTGACGCGGCAGCTGCATGCCAGCGGCGTCAAGGAGGTCGGCGAACTATATCGGCTGCTCGTGATCGCCGGTACAGCCGAATTACGCACCCTTACGGGCGGCACTCCGGCGCAACCCTTTTTGGAGGAACACAACGGCCGCATGTTCGACTCCATACGCTCGGTGACCAGTTCGGCCGTCGCTGCACTGGAGCACATAGCGCAGCAGCAGGGTGCGCCGTTTTCAGTGCGCGAATGGGTCAAGCGAGGCCGCGAGGGACAGGGCGGAGTACTTTTCATTCCCTATCGCGCGGGGCAGATCGCGGCGCTGCGCTCGACGGTTTCTGCCTGGATGCGGATCGCCATCTTCGAAGCCATGGACGCTCCCGAGCAGGATCAACACCTCTGGTTTGTCATCGACGAACTGGATGCGCTCGGGCAGATCGATGGCCTCAAGGACGCGCTCGCCCGAATACGCAAGTTCGGAGGCCGTTGCGTCCTCGGCTTCCAATCTGTCGCGCAGGTGGCCAGTACCTATGGCACTGGCGATGCCCATACAGTCGTAGAGAATTGCGGCAACACGTTGATATTGCGCTGCTCGGCCAGCGAGGGCGGCGGCACGTCCCGATTTGCCTCCACGCTCATCGGGCAACGTGAGGTCCTGCGCACCACGCGCTCACGCAGTCGGCGCCCCGGGGAGTTCCTCAGCTCCCTGACCCATGGTGAGCATTTCAGTATTGAACCGGCTGTCATGGATTCGCAGATCGAACAATTGCCGGATCTGTCGGGTTATCTGAAATTCGCCTCGCAGGATCGGTGGCGGCGCGTGACCCTGGTTCCCCCGCACCGCGAGGCGGCGAGCGGGAGTGCGCCGCCTGCGGCGGGCTTTGTGCCGGCGCGGCCGGCCGCGCCGCCCGTCGCCGTGCGAACTGCGCAGGCGGCCGACGTATCGGCGGTCGCTGCCGT
>JBELAR010000108.1:0-7730 GCA_049508555.1 Steroidobacteraceae bacterium | reverse complement strand
TCCATCTTCGGGTTCCAGAAGCGGGTCTGATGTCCGAAATGGACACCCGCTTCCAGCATCTGTCGCATGGACACGCTGGGCATGACAGTTAAGGCTCCTATGTCGGGTTGTGGCCTCCGCGCATCCCTGATGACGATCCGTACTGGCGGGTCCGTGGCCCCTGGCCTTGAAGTCGGCTGGAAGTCGAGCTCAGGTCAGGCGCACATGCCGCGTTCGGGACACCCGGTCACAGGTTCGTGATGCGCGTGTGGATTGCGTTGCCAAAAAAGGCCGCGCTTTATACCATGAAGTGCTAGCCCGAACAATGCTTTGGGCGCAGCCGAGACACCGTCCGAACCCCCCGAGACCGCTATGTTGCGCAACACCCAGATCTCGCTCAAGACTCCCGAGGAGCAGCAGAAGCTGCGAGTCGCCGGTGCCATGGCCGCCGACGTGCTCGACATGATCGGCGATCACGTGGCGGCCGGTGTGAGCACCGACGAGCTCGATCGCATCTGTCACGACTACATCGTCAACGTGCAGAAGGCGGTGCCTGCCAATGTGGGTTACCGCGGCTTTCCGAAGACGGTCTGCACCTCGGTCAATCACGTGGTATGTCATGGCATACCCAACGAGCGCCGGCTCAAGGCCGGTGACATCATCAATATCGACGTGGCGATCATCAAGGATGGCTATCACGGCGACACCAGCCGCATGTACTTCGTCGGCAAGCCCTCGGTGCTCGGCCAGCGCCTGGCCGACGTGTGCAGCGACGCGATGTGGCGCGCGATCGAACTGGTGCGGCCCGGCGCTCATCTGGGCGACATCGGCCACGCGATCCAGAGCCTGGCCGAAGCCGAGGGTTATTCGGTGGTGCGTGAATACTGCGGCCACGGCATCGGCCGCGTGTATCATGAAGACCCACAGATCCTGCACTACGGCGAGCCGGGCACAGGGCTCGAGATTCAGGCTGGCATGGTCTTTACGATCGAACCGATGATCAACGCGGGCAAGCGCTTTGTACGCGTGCTGCCCGATGGCTGGACAGTGGTCACGAAGGATCATTCGCTCTCCGCGCAATGGGAGCACATGGTGCTGGTGACCCCGCACGGCCATGAAGTGCTGACCTTGAGCCCGCGCGCGGCACACTGAGGAGGCTCATGGCGGTTTCCGATTCCACGGTGCTCGACAACGCCCCGGGCGAGGCGAGTGCGCCGCTGGATTGGCCGCTGCTCAATCGTCTGCCGGCGCTCCTGGGCGACAGCCAGACCCCGGCCGAGACCTGCAGCAACCTGCTCAAGCAAGCGCAGGAGGAGCTGCGAGCGCGCTTCGTCGAGGAAGAGCCGGTCGAAGGCCTGGTGCGCGCACGCGCGCGCTTCACCGACGTGCTGCTGCGCCACCTGTGGCAGCAGCGGCTGCCGGCCGATCTCGCGAGCCGCCTCACGCTGGTGGCCGTGGGTGGTTACGGGCGAGGCGAGTTGCACCCCTACTCCGACATCGACTTCCTGGTGCTCGTGCCGACGCCGCTGTCGGAGAGTGAACGCGGCAGCGTCGAGCAGCTCGTCGCCTTTCTCTGGGACATTGGACTCGAGGTCGGCCACAGCGTGCGCACGGTCGCCGAATGCGCCGAGGAGAGCGCCGCCGACGTCGGGGTCATGACGACGTTGATGGAGTCGCGCCGCCTGGCCGGATCGGCCGAACTGCTCGCCGCGATGCGTACCGCGCTCGCCCCTGATCGGGTCTGGACAGTGCGCGCGTTCTTCGAGGCCAAGGTGCGCGAGCAGCAGGAGCGCCGTCTCAAGGCCAACGACACGGCCTACAATCTCGAACCCAACGTCAAGACCGGACCCGGCGGCCTGCGCGACATCCAGACCATCGCCTGGGTTGCCAAACGGCATTTCGGCGCCGAATCGCTCGATGAGCTGGTGACCCACGGCTTCCTGACGCCCTCGGAGCTGCGACGCCTCAAGCAGGCGCAATCCTTCCTCTGGAAAGTGCGCTTTGGCCTGCACATCCTGACCGGGCGGCACGAGGACCGGCTGCTGTTCGACTATCAGATCAAGCTCGCGCAGAGTTTCGGCTACGAGGATGCCACCTACACGCTGGCGGTCGAGCAGCTCATGCAGCGCTACTACCGCACGATCATGGACGTCACGCTGCTCAACGAGCTGCTGTTGCAGTTGTTCCGCGAGGCGATTCTCAGCGACCACGCACCGCCGCAACCGCTCAATCCACGCTTTCAGGTGCGCAGCGACTATCTCGAGGCGGTCAATGAGGACGTATTCGTGCGCCTGCCCTCGGCACTGCTCGAGCTGTTCGTGCTGCTGCAGCAGAACCCGCAGATCCGCGGGGTGCGCGCCGGCACCATGCGTGCGGTGGCGCGGAGCCTGTGGCTCATCGACGAGGAGTTCCGTCAGAACCCGCGCAATCACCGGCTGTTTCTCGAGATCCTGCGCGCACCGCGCGGCGTGACGCACGAGCTGCGTCGCATGAACGACTACGGCGTACTCGGGCGTTATATCCCGGCTTTCGGGCGCGTCGTCGGGCGCATGCAGTACGACCTGTTCCACGCCTACACGGTCGATGCTCACACGTTGTTTGTGGTCAGCAATCTGCGACGCCTGGCCATGAGCGAATTCGACCACGAACTGCCGCTGGTGTCGGCGATCACGCAAACCCTGCCCAAACCGGAGATCGTCTACCTCGGGGCGCTGTTCCACGACATAGCCAAGGGCCGGGGCGGCGATCATTCGGACCTCGGAGCGGTCGATGCCGAGGCTTTCTGCCTCGAGCAGGGTCTCTCGCGCTACGATGCGCGCCTGGTCGCGTGGCTGGTCAAGAACCATCTGCTGCTGTCGATGACCTCGCAGAAGCGGGACATCGGTGATCCCCAGGTCATCAGCGAATTCGCTCACTACGTCGGCGACGAGACCCACCTCGACTATCTGTATGTGCTGACCTGCGCCGATGTGCGCGCCACCAATCCGAAGCTGTGGAATTCCTGGAAGGCATCGCTGTTTCAGGAATTCTATGACCGGGTCAAGCGCGCGTTGCGCCGCGGCCTCGAGACACCCGTGGATCAGGACGAACTGATGCGCGAACATCAGGACAGCGCCCGCGCGCTGCTGCTCGGCTCGGGAATTCAGCCCGCGGCAATCGACAGCACCTGGGCGCGCCTGCCCACGGTGTACTTCCTGCGCCATCCGCCCGAGGAGATTGCGCGCCACACGCGCGCGCTGGCCGCCGGGGAAGCCAACGCCGATGAGGCTCTGGTGTCGGTCGAGCCATTCAGCGAGCGCGGCACCACCGCGGTCATGATCTACGCGCCGCACCGGCGTCATGGGTTTGCGCGCGCCACCGCGGTGCTCGATCAACTCGGCCTCAATATTCTCGAGGCCCGAATCACCCCGGTCGGCAACGGCTTCTCGCTCGACTCCTACCACGTGCTGGAAGAGGACGGCTCGCCGGTGTCCGATGCGGACCGGCGCCGCGAGATCGAGCAGGCTCTCTGGCGCTCATTGCAACGCCCGGAGGAGGCGCCCCTCGCGGTGTCCAGGCGCGCCACGCGGCAGATGCGGGTCTTCAAGACCGCGACGCAGATCAGCATCAGTGTCGATGAGCGCAATCACCGCTCCGTCCTGGAACTCACGGCCGGCGATCGACCAGGGCTGTTGTGCGATGTCGGCAAGGTCTTCTGGGAGGAGCGGGTCGACCTGCATGCCGCCCGGATCAGCACGCTCGGGGAACGCGCCGAGGACGTGTTTTACGTGACCGACCGGGCGCAGCGGCCGCTGGACGAAGCGGCGTCCGAACGGCTGCGACAGCGCCTGACCGTGGCCCTCGATCCGCGCGTGACATGAATCCCGGGCTCTCGCGACTGCAGCCGTATCCGTTCGAGCGGCTGCATGCATTGCTGGCGGCGAGCCGGCCCCCGGCGCAACTGCCTGAGATCGCCTTGTCGATCGGCGAGCCCCGGCATGAACCACCCGAATTCGTGATCCGGACGCTCGCGGCCAATCTGCATCAGCTCGGCGGCTACCCGCCGATGCGCGGTCTGCCGGCGCTGCGAGAGGCGATCGCTCAGATGCTGCAGCGCCGCTTCCTGCCGGCCGGGAGCAGGATCGATCCAGAGACCATGGTGCTGCCGCTCAACGGCACGCGTGAGGGACTGTTCGCCATCGTTCAGGCGCTGGTGGATCCGGCTGCGCGCGCACTGATCGTCATGCCCAACCCGTGCTACCAGATCTATGAAGGCGCGGCGCTGCTCTCCGGCGCCGAACCGTACTACCTCAACACCACCGCCGCGCAGCAGGGAGTGCCCGACCTCGAGGCGGTGCCGGCCTCGGTCTGGCGCCGCTGTGCACTGCTGTTTCTATGCTCGCCCGGTAACCCGACGGGCGCCGTGCTGCCAGTGTCGTATCTGCGAGCCGCACTCGAGCTGGCCGAACGCTACGACTTCATCATCGCCGCGGATGAATGCTATGCGGATCTTTACCTGGATGAGAGCCGGGCGAGTCCGAGCCTGCTGCGCGCGGCGGCGGAGGCGGGCAACGACGGCTTCAGGCGTTGCCTGGTATTTCAAAGCCTCTCGAAGCGCTCGAGCCTGCCGGGGCTGCGTTCGGGGATGGTGGCCGGTGAGAGCGCGCTGATCGGGCAATTCCTGCGCTACCGTACCTATCACGGCTGCGCGATGCCGCTGCCGACGCAGCTCGCGAGCGCCGCCGCCTGGAGCGACGATGCGCACGTGGCCGCCAACCGCCGTCTCTATCAGCAGAAGTTCGAACAGGTGCTGCCCATTCTGCGCCCGGTGCTCAGCCTCAGCAGGCCCGATGGCGGCTTCTACCTGTGGCCGGAACTCGACTGCGATGATGTGCAGTTCACGCGCGCGCTCTACGAGCGCAGCAATCTGATCGTACTGCCCGGCAGTTTCCTCGCGCGCGAGGCCCACGGTGAGAATCCCGGCCGCGGCCGCGTGCGCATTTCGCTGGTGCCGGAGCTCGCGCGCTGCATCGAGGCGGCCGAGCGGCTGCGCGCGTTCGTGCAATCGGGCCGCGTGAGCGCAGCCGTGTGAGCGCAGTTGTGACCTCGCACGCCCTGCAGCACACGATCGAGACCGCCTACGAGCGGCGCCATGAATTGTCGAGCTCGACGGTTTCCGGGCAGACCAGGGCAGCGATCGAGACGGCAATCGCCGGACTCGATCGCGGCGAGTACCGCGTGGCGGAATGCGTCGAGGGGCGCTGGCAGACGCGCGAGTGGCTCAAGAAAGCCGTGCTGCTGTATTTCCGCACCCAGGACAACCGCGTGCACGAGGCGGGCTACACGCGCTTTTACGACAAGGTGCCGCTCAAATACGCCGACAGCGACGCCGCACAGTTCGCGCAGCAGGGCGTACGCGTGGTGCCTCACGCGCTCGTGCGCCGCGGCGCCTACATCGCGCCCAATGCGGTGCTGATGCCCTGCTACGTCAACATCGGCGCCTACGTCGGCGCCGGCTCGATGGTCGACACCTGGGCGACGGTGGGTTCCTGTGCCCAGATCGGCCGCAACGTGCACCTCTCGGGCGGCGTGGGTATCGGCGGAGTGCTCGAGCCGCTGCAGGCGGCACCGACGATCATCGAGGACGACTGCTTCATCGGCGCGCGTTCGGAGATCGTTGAGGGTGTGGTGGTGGGCGCAGGATCGGTCATCTCGATGGGCGTATTCATCGGCCAGAGCACGCGCATCTATGACCGCGCCCAGGGCACGATCCTGCACGGGCACGTGCCCGCGGGCTCGGTGGTGGTGGCCGGATCGCTGCCTGCGAAGGACGGCAGCCACAGCCTCTATTGTGCGGTGATCGTCAAGCGGGTCGATGCGCAAACGCGTGCCAAGACGTCCCTCAACGAGCTGTTGCGCGACACGGGCTAGCCGGCGCGCTCAGCCGTAGCGGCCCGTGATGTAGTCTTCCGTGGCCTTCTGTGCCGGGTTGGTGAAAATGCGCGAGGTCTCGTCGAACTCGACCAGCTGGCCCAGGTACATGAAGGCCGTATAGTCCGAGACGCGCGCCGCCTGTTGCATGTTATGGGTGACGATGAGCACGGTGACCTGCTCGCGCAGCGCCGCGATGAGCTCCTCGATGCGGGCGGTGGCGATCGGGTCGAGCGCGGAAGTCGGTTCATCGAACAGCAGGATCTCCGGGTTGGTCGCCAGCGCCCGGGCGATGCACAGCCGCTGCTGCTGGCCACCGGAGAGGGAGGTCGCCGAGGCCGCCAGCCGATCCTTCACCTCGTCCCACAGTGCCGCACCGCGTAAGGCCTTCTCGACCTCCTCCTGGATGCGCAATTGCGAGCGCACCCCGCGGATCCGCAGACCGTAGGCGACGTTCTCATAGACCGACTTCGGGAACGGATTGGGCTTCTGGAACACCATGCCGATGCGCATGCGCACTTCGATCGGATCGACGTCGGCCGCGATCAGATCCAGCTCCTCGGGCAGCAGCATGATGCGCCCCTCATAACGCGTCGCGGGCGTCAGATCGTGCATGCGGTTGAAGCAGCGCAGAAACGTGCTCTTGCCGCAACCCGATGGACCGATCAGCGCGGTCACCTGCTTCTCGCGGATCTCCATGTTCAGATCGTTGAGCGCCTTGGTCAGCCCGTAGAAGAAGCTCAAGGCCTCGACCCGCGCCTTGACCGGCGCCTTGAGCGCGGCCGAGCGGCGGGTCTCGTCCACGGCGACCTGCAGCATGCCGCGCCCGCTCGGACGGATCGGAATGACGCCGGTATCAATATCCGTCGCCGGCGGGAAGCCGCCCATCTCGGAGCCCGAGGCCATGCTCTTCACCACTGTTTCCATGGATTCCCGCCGCTACAGTACCAGAAGGCCCTCGGGGCCTTCAGCTCTTGCTGGCGCGCAGCTCCCTTTCGATTTCCTCTATCCTGGTGTGGCGCACATCCTTGCCGTGCACCAGGTAGATCAGGTATTCGCACACGTTCTTGGCGTGATCGCCGATGCGCTCGAGCGAACGCACCACCCACATCACGTCGAGCGCGCGACGGATCGAGCGCGGATCCTCCATCATGAACGTGATGCTCTGGCGATGAATGGCCTCGTACTCCTCGTCGACCACGCGATCGCGGCGCAGTACCGCGAGCGCCAGGTCCGTGTCGAGTCGCGCGAACGCATCGAGGGTATCGTGCAGCATTTCGCTGACGAGCTCGCCCAGGTTGTGCAGTTCGCGGTAGCGGTTGTTGGGTCGCTCGCGCGTCGCCAGGCGCGCGGCGATCGCCGCGACCTTCTCGCCCTCGTCGCCGATGCGCTCCAGATCCGTGATGATCTTGAGGATCGTGATGATGAGGCGCAGATCCGAGGCCGTGGGACCGCGCGTCGCGAGGATGCGGCTGCAGTCCTCGTCGATCGAGCGCTCGAGCTGATTGATTCGCAGCTCCTCCTGCGCCACCCGCACGATCATGCGCGCGTCGGGCTCGGTGATGCCGCCGATCGCCTGGGCCAGCTGCCGCTCGACCATGCCGCCCATTTCGAGCACGCTGCTGCGCAAGCGCTCGAGGTCCTCGTTGTAGCGGCTCGATATATGGTGACCCAGACCTTCCGTACTCATCCCGCAATGCTATACGGTTCCAGATGACAGTTGCGTGTCAGCCCTTGCCCCTGACGCCCCCAGCCCGTATAAGGCGCCCGAGCTTGGAGCCTGAAGGAGCGCGATGTCCGCCACCTTGGAATTGACCCAGGAACTGATCACCCGCGCCTCG
>JBELAR010000107.1:0-7777 GCA_049508555.1 Steroidobacteraceae bacterium | reverse complement strand
ACTCGGCGGCGCGCGAAACGCTCGGTCGCCGCCACCAGTTGGCGCGAGATGCCCGTTTCGAAGGCCGAGTGGCCGGCATCGGCGACGATGCGCAATTCGGCTTCGGGCCAGGCCCGGTGCAGGTCCCAGGCGCTGCGCATCGGGCAGACCATGTCATAGCGGCCCTGCACGATGACGGCCGGAATGCTGCGGATGCGAGCGACGTCGCGCAGGAGCTGATCGTCCTGCTCCAGGAAACCGCGATGCACGAAATAGTGCGCCTCGATACGGGCAAAGGCGGCGGCGTAAGCGGGATCGTCGAACTTGGAGAGGTAGCTCGGGTTGGTGCGCAGATAGCTCGTCGCACCCTCCCAGCTCGCCCAGGCGCGCGCCGCAGCGCGGCGCGTCCTGGCATCGTTGGAAGTCAGGCGCTGATAGTAGGCCTGTATCAGGTCGCCGCGCTCGGACTGCGGAATCAACGCGACGTAGTGTTCCCATTGGTCGGGAAATATGGAGGCCGCGCCGAGCGGGTCCTGGTAGAACCACGAGAGCTCCGTGCGGCGCAGGAGAAAAATTCCCCGCAGCACGAGTTCCGTGACGCGTTCCGGGTGTCGCTGCGCGTAGGCCAGCGCCAGCGTGGAACCCCAGGAGCCGCCAAACACGAGCCAGCGCTCGATGCCCAGATGCGCGCGCAGCAGCTCGATATCGCTCACGAGATCCCAGGTCGTGTTCTCACGCAGCTCGGCGTGCGGGCGGCTCGCGCCGCAGCCGCGCTGGTCGAACAGCACGATGCGGTAGCGCGCGGGATCGAAGAAGCGCCGCATGGCCGGATCGGTTCCGGCCCCGGGGCCGCCGTGCAGGAACACGGCCGGTTTGCCGGACGGGTTGCCGCTCTGCTCGTAATACAATTCGTGCAATGCGGACACGCGCAGGCGCGCCTGCTGGAAGGGCCGGATCGGCGGATACAAGGCGGCCGCGGCCGCGGGCGCTTTGCGACGCGCCTTGAGCGGACGGACCGGGCGTGCGCGAGTTTTCGCGACGGTACGCTTCAAGTCACAACCATCGGCCCGAGCGGCCTGCCGCCGAGCAGATGCACGTGCAGGTGATAGACCTCCTGTCCGCCATCGGCGTTGCAATTGACGATCAGGCGATAACCGCTCTGTGCGATGCCCTCCTGCGCGGCGATCTGGGCCGCGACGACGAACATGTGTCCGAGCAGAGCCTCGTCCGCGGCGCTGACGTCGTTGGCGGTCGGAATCGGCTTGTTCGGCACGATCAGCACATGCGTGGGGGCGCGGGGGTGAATGTCGCGAAAGGCCGTAACGCGCTCGTCCCGATATACGATCGTGGCCGGCAGCTCGCCTTGGATGATGCGCTCGAACAGTGTTGGCATGACTTGTCCCGCTCGCCGGTAGTCGATGAGCTTAAGATAACGCCGCGATGGAGCACAACCCATGAAGCTGAGCATCGAGGATCTGCCGCGTCACCTGGCGCAGCGCTTGCTGCCCGTCTATCTGATATCGGGCGATGAGCCGCTGCAGGTCGGGGAGGCGGGCGATCTGATACGCGCGCGTGCGCGCGCGCAGGGCTTCACCGAGCGCGAAGTGTTCTTCATCGAGCGCGCCAGCGCAGTGTGGGACGAGGTGCAGCAGTCGGCGCAGTCGCTGTCGCTATTTGCCAGCCGCCGCGTGGTCGAGATCCGAATGCCGAGCGGCAAAGCGGGCGTGAGCGGCGCGGCAGCGCTGCTGCGACTCATCGCCGCCGCCGGCGATGAGCTGCTGTTGCTGGTCGTCACCGGCAAGCTCGACCGCGAGACTCTGGGCGCGGAGTGGATTCAGGCGCTGCAGGCGCGCGGCGCGTCACTGTCGATCCGGCCGATCGATCGCCAACGGCTGCCGCAGTGGTTGCGGCAGCGTTTCAGCGCCGCGCAGCTGCGCCCGAGCGATGAGGCGATTGCATTGCTGGCCGAGCGCAGCGAGGGCAACCTGCTCGCCGCGCAACAGGAGATCGATAAGCTCGCGCTGCTGCTCGAGCGCGACGCGGCGGTGAGCGTGAGCGAGGTCGCCGCCGGCAGCGCCGACAGCGCGCGGTTTGACGTATTCCAGCTCGGTGAAGCGGTACGCGACCGAGCGGCCGGACGGGCGCTGCGTATCCTGGGAGGCCTGCAGGCCGAGGGGACCGAGCCGGTGCTGGTGCTCTGGTCGTTGACGCGCGAGCTGCGCAGCCTGCAAAGCAGCAGCCGTGCCGGTGGCACCGGGCCCGGGCTGTCCTTCGTGCGCCTCACTGTGCGGGCCGGACGGGCCGATCGCATGGCCAAAGGCATGACCCTGGGCGATCCCTGGGACGAGCTCGCATTGCTGGCCGTGGAGATGTGTGGGCAGCGTACGCTGCCCCTGCTGCGCGCGGGCTAGCCGCCCCCGCCGCGCTTGCGATTCGCGGCCTGCCCCACCACACTTGACCCCCAGATGTCAGAACCCATAGGCCTGTTCGGGGGCACCTTCGATCCGATCCACAATGGGCATCTGCGCACCGCCTTTGAACTCTGGCAATCCCTCAAACTGGCACAGGTGCGGTTTTTGCCCACGGCCAGCCCGCCGCATCGTGAAGCGCCGTTGGCCTCGAGCGAACTGCGACTGGAGATGGTGCGTGCCGCCGTCGTCGGCCAGCCCGGCTTCGCGGTTGATGACCGCGAGATTCGCCGCAGCGGCGTGTCCTACTCGGTCGATACGCTCACGGATCTGCGCCGTGAGCATCCGCAGCGCTCGCTGTGCCTGTTGCTCGGCATGGACGCGTTTCTGGGCATGCCCACCTGGCACCGCTGGCGCGAGATTTTCGAGCTCGCGCACGTGGTCGTGGCGCACCGGCCGGGCTGGAAGGCGCCGATCATGGGACCGCTGGGCGAGGAGATGGTCGACCGCGGTACCGGCAGCGTGCGCGACCTGCACAATGCGAGCGCCGGGCTCATTCACGTCCATGCCGTGACGCAGCTGGAAATTGCCTCGACCGATCTGCGTGCACTGATTCTGGCCGGACGCGACCTGCGCTATCTGGTGCCCGAGGCGGTGCGCGATCTCATCCTGCGCAGCGGGTGCTATGCTGCGCGCAGCCCCTTAAGGCCCTGACGGAGGATCAGCCGACACGCATGACAACGACCGCCCGCTCGCGCCGCGCACCGCGACGCAATCTCAGCCTGGAAAAGCTCGTGCTCGCGGCGCTTGAAGACATGAAGGCAGTCAATATCAAATTGCTGGACGTGCGGGGACTCACCGATATCACCGACAGCATGATCGTGGCATCGGGCAACTCTGACCGCCACGTGCGCGCCATCGCCGACCGCATCATCGAGAAGGCACGCGAGGCCGGGCGCCGGCCGCTCGGCATCGAAGGCACGCGCGAGAGCGAATGGGTGCTGGTGGATCTG
The DNA here is from genome assembly GCA_049508555.1 of Steroidobacteraceae bacterium. Taxonomy (GTDB): domain Bacteria; phylum Pseudomonadota; class Gammaproteobacteria; order Steroidobacterales; family Steroidobacteraceae; genus FEN-1191. The sequence goes on along the minus strand of JBELAR010000107.1, from coordinate 4,377 downwards.
CAGGACGTGCTGGTGCACGTCATGCTGCCGCGCGTACGCGAGTTCTACGCCATCGAGCAGCTCTGGGAGCCCTCGCTCGCCAGTGCCGCGCCGCGCCGGCGCCGCAGCGCCGCGCCGCGCAGCGCGAGCCTTTGAGGGATCGCGTCCGACGCGATGCATTTGCGCGTGATTGCCGTCGGCACTCGCATGCCCCGATGGGTCGATGAGGCGGTAGAGGATTATTCGCGCCGCCTGCGCGGATCCTGGAAACTCGAGTTCAACGCCCTGGCGCCCGCGAGCCGCACAGAGGCCGGAGGTGCCCCCGCTCGTGCGAAAGCGGCCGAGGCGCGTCGCATTCTGGCGCTGCTCGATGCAGGCGATATCGTCGTGCCGCTCGATGAGCGCGGTCAGCAGTTCAGCACCCTCGAACTCGCCGCCTGGCTCGAGGCGCGACGCGCGGAAGGCGAGGATCTGGTCTTCGTCATCGGCGGACCCGATGGCCTGGATGATCGAGTGCTCGCACGCGGCCGCTGGACCTGGTCCCTCTCGCGCCTGACGCTGCCGCATGGGCTGGCGCGGGTGCTGCTCGCCGAGCAGCTCTACCGCGCCGCGACGCTCTCGGCCGGTCATCCCTACCACCGCTCCTGAGGCATGGCTGCCGTCTCGCCGCTGGTTCTGGCTTCGGCATCGCCGCGTCGCAGCGCCTTGCTCTCGCAGCTTGGATTGCGGCATCGGGTGGTGCCGGCCCACATCGACGAGCAGCGCCTCGAGGGCGAGTCCATCGAGCAGTGCGTGCGCCGGCTCGCCATGCAGAAGGCGCTGCAGGTCAGCGCGATGCTCGCCGCCGCCGAGCCCATGGCGCCGCCGGCTGCTGTGCTCGGCGCCGACACGACTGTCGTGATCGAGGAGCAGATGCTCGGCAAGCCGCGCGACCGTGAGCACGCGCTGGCCATGCTCGAGCGGCTCTCGGGTCATGAGCACGAGGTGCTCTCGGCCGTGGCGCTCGTGTGCGCGGGGACGGTGAACCTGGCGCTCAGCCGCAGCTGGGTACGCCTGCGGGCGCTCGCCCGAGAGGAATGCGAGGCATACTGGGACAGCGGCGAGCCGCGAGACAAGGCGGGCGGCTATGCGATCCAGGGTCGCGGTGCCGTGTTCGTCGAGGCGCTGCGCGGCAGTTACTCGGGCGTCATGGGGCTGCCGCTGTTCGAAACCGGGCAGCTGCTGGCGGCAGCGGGCCTGCCGCTGTGGCAAATTTAAACGAGGCGCGAATATGAGCCGGGAATCCCCCCCATCACCGGTCGGTGTGGCGGCCGTGCAGATGACCACCGGTGCCGACGTGGCGGCGAATCTGGCGACGGCCGGCAGGCTGCTCGAGCAGGCCGCACGGTTGGGTGCGCGCGTGGCCGTGCTGCCGGAGAACTTCGCCTTCATGGGCCGCGCCGATATCGATAAGCGCGCCGTGGCCGAGCGCGATGGCGAGGGTCCGGTACAGCGGTTCCTGGGCGAGCGCGCCCGCGAGCTGGAATTGTGGATCGTCGGCGGCACGACTCCCATTGCGGATAGTCCCGGCGGGCGCGTGGCGGCTGCGTGCCTGGTCTACAGTGATCAGGGCGAGCGCGTCGCGCGCTATGACAAGATCCATCTGTTCGATGTCGCGATTCCGGGGCGCAGCGAGCAGTATCGCGAGTCGGCGAATACGGCCCCGGGCACTCGCTCGGTGCTGGTACCCACGCCGGCAGGACTGCTCGGGCTCTCGGTCTGCTACGACATGCGCTTTCCTGAGCTCTATCGGCGCCTGGCCGCCGCCGGGGCGCAATGGTTTGCGGTGCCCTCCGCCTTCACGGTGCCGACCGGACGTGCCCATTGGGAGACCCTACTGCGCGCCCGCGCCATCGAGAATCTCAGCTACGTCGTGGCCGCCGCGCAGTGGGGAGTTCACGCCAGCGGCCGCGAGACCTATGGTGATAGCCTGATCGTCGATTACTGGGGCGCCGTGCTGGGGCGCTTGAGCGGCGGGGAGGGCGTGGTCGTTGCCCAGCTCGATCTGGCGGCGCAGGAAGCCGTGCGGCGTGATTTCCCCGCTCTCGCCCATAGAGTATTGTGATTATCAGAGGTGGACCATGGCTTTGCCGACGCCGCTCGCTGTTGCTGACCCGCTGCGTTTTGCGCGCGATGGCATCCTCGCGCCAGCCGGTCTCGATGAGGGGCGCATCGAACAGGCCCTGGGCCTGGTGCTCGGCTCGGCCGTGGATAGCGCGGATATCTATTTCCAGCTCTCCCGCGCCGAGAGCTGGGGGCTCGAGGACGGCATAGTCAAGGAAGGCAGCGCCAGCATCGAGCAAGGTGTGGGGGTGCGGGCGTTGGCCGGGGAGAAGACCGGATTCGCCTACTCGGACGAGATCATGATGCCGGCACTGGAAGAGGCGGCACGGGCGGCGCGGGCGATTGCGGTCCACCGCGGCAGCGGTGCCGTACAGGCCTGGCACCAGGTCAGCGGCCATCAATTGTATCGGCCCATCGACCCGCGGTTGAGTCTGGCCGACGAGGAGAAAATCGCCTGGCTCGAGCGTATTGATCGCGAGACACGGCGCATCGATCCGCGCGTCGTGCAGGTCATGGCCAGCGTGAATGCCCTCTATGAGCTGATCCTGATCGCCTCGAGCGATGGCGTGCTCGCAGGCGACGTGCGGCCGCTGGTGCGCATGAACGTCAGCGTCATCGTCGAGCACAATGGCCGGCGCGAACAGGGCTATGCGGGCTGCGGCGGGCGCTACACGCTCGAAGAACTCGTTGCCAATGAGCGGCCGCTGGCGCTCGGGCGCGAGGCCGTGCGGCAGGCGCTCGTCAATATCGACGCCGTGCCAGCGCCGGCCGGCACCATGACGGTTGTATTGGGACCGGGCTGGCCCGGTGTGTTATTGCACGAGGCCATCGGTCACGGGCTCGAAGGGGATTTCAACCGCAAGGGCACTTCGGCCTTCAGCAACCGCATCGGGGAGCGCGTGGCCGCGGCGGGCTGCACGGTGGTCGATGACGGTACCCTGGATGGACGGCGCGGCTCGCTCAACATCGATGACGAAGGCACCCCGACCCAGTGCACGACGCTGATCGAGGACGGCGTGCTGCGCGGATATATGCAGGATCGGCTCAATGCACGGCTCATGGGCGGGCGCTCCACCGGCAATGGGCGGCGCGAGTCCTTCGCGCACATGACGATACCGCGCATGACCAATACTTATATGAGACCCGGACCGCACGACCCGGGCGCCATCATCGCCTCGGTGCAACGCGGCATCTATGCGGTGAATTTCGGCGGCGGGCAGGTCGACATCACCTCCGGCAAGTTCGTGTTCTCGGCCAGCGAGGCGTATCTGATCGAGAACGGCCGGCTCGGCGCCGCGATCAAAGGCGCCACGCTCGTCGGCAATGGCCCGGATGTGCTGCAGCGCGTGTCGATGGTCGGCAACGACCTGAAGCTCGATGAGGGTATCGGTGTATGCGGTAAGGACGGCCAGAGTGTGCCCGTGGGCGTAGGTCAACCGACGCTGCGCATCGACGGACTCACGGTGGGCGGAACCGCGTAGCCCTCAGGGCGCGGCGGACTCGGGCAGCACCGCGCTGTCGGAGTGCTGCTGCTCGACGTTGTGGCGATGGCGCGCGCGCTCATCGATGTACAGCAGTTCGTGCTGGCCGATCGACACGACATCCCCGTCGTTGAGGTTGTGATAGCGAACGCGCTTGGACTGCACGAAGATGCCGTTGGTGCTGTTGAGGTCCTCGATCACGCAGCTCTGCGCCGTGGTCAGGATCTGGCAGTGGTGCCGGCTCACGAAACGGCTGTCTATCTGCAGATCATTGGCCGAGGTGCGCCCGATGATCAAGCGGCCGGGATACAGCTCGTGCTCGCTGACGGTGTTGCCCGCGCTGGCGAGCAGGATGCGCGCCAGCGGCACCCCCAGGGACGCATCGGGCGCAGTGCCATCGCCAGTCACGGGGGCGCCATCGGGTTGCTGCGACAGCAGGCGCGTGCCGGTGTGCGAGGAGTATTCGACCCATTGCAATTCGTCGATAGCCGTGCGCACGTCGTCGAAGCCGACCGTGTCGCGATCCCGCACCGAGGCGCAGAGCATGGCGGTATCGCACAGTGTGTTGAGCAGGCGCGGCACGCCGCCGGTATAGCGGAAGATCAGATCGAAGGTATCGGCGTGGAAAATCTCCCGGCCCTGCGAGCCGGCGACCTCCAGCCGATGCAGGATGTAGGCCTGGGCTTCGCTGCTGGAGAGCGCCGGTAGATGGAAGCGCAGCCGTACCCGCTGCTTGAGCTGTTCGAGTTCGGGCGCATCGAGCTTGTCATTGAGCTCGGGCTGGCCCGCCAGGATGATGCGGAGCACCTTCTCC
>JBELAR010000106.1:0-7779 GCA_049508555.1 Steroidobacteraceae bacterium | reverse complement strand
CCGAGCCGTGAAGCGGTGCTCGAGGCGCTCTCGGGTAATCTCTGTCGCTGCACGGGCTATCGACCGATCATCGATGCGGGCTTGTGCATGGGCCGCTATCCGCAACCCCCGCACTGGAGTCGCGAGGCCGCGAGCGCACCTGGCCACTGCGAGGCGCTGCGCTCGATCCGGCGCGAGCGAGCACTGCGCATGCCGGGCTGGTTTGCCCCGCGCACGATCGATGAGCTCGCGGCGGGGCTCGAGGCCGAACCCGGCGCGGTGCTGCTCGCCGGTGGCACTGACATTGGCCTTTGGGTCACCAAGCAACTGCGCGATCTGCCCGCCATCATTTATATCGGTGAGGTCAGGGAGCTCAAAGAGCTGCGATGCGACACCCAAGGCATCCTGATCGGCGCGGCGGTGTCGCTGGCGGCGGCCTGGGACGCGATCGTTGCGCTCTATCCGCAGTTCGCCGAACTGGCTCAGCGTTTCGGTTCCCCACCGGTGCGCAACTCCGGCACCTTGTGCGGCAATCTCGCGAACGGCTCCCCGATTGGCGATTCGATGCCGGCGCTGATCGCACTGGGTGCGACCCTGGAGTTGCGTCGAGGGGCTGGCAGCCGGCAGCTCGCGCTCGAGGATTTCTATCTCGGCTATCAGCGCCGTGATCTCGGTACCGGTGAATTCATTGCCGCGGTCCGGGTGCCGGCGCCGCGCGCGGGTGAATGGGTCGACAGCTACAAGATCTCCAAGCGCATCGATCAGGATATTTCTGCGGTCTGCGCCGCATTCGCCGTGCGGCTCGAGCACGGACACGTGCGCTCGGCGCGCATCGCCTTCGGCGGTATGGCAGGCATTCCGGCGCGTGCCCGTGCGAGCGAGCGCGCGTTGATCGGCGCGCCCTGGCAGCCCTCGAGCATCGATGCGGCGGCCGAGGCGCTGGCCGCGGATTTTCAGCCGCTGACGGATCTGCGCGCCAGCAGCGCCTATCGACTCGAGGCGGCTGGAAATCTGCTGCGCCGATTCTATCTGGAGCACAGCGCGCAGCGCCCCGCACTGCGCACCGCCGAGGGACTGGCCGGTTCGGGCGCGCTGGCCACGTCGCTCTAGTGCCATGACAGAGGAGCGATCCGAAGGGCTTGATTTGATCGGCGCGGGCGAGCGGCACGAGAGCGCACACCTGCATGTGAGCGGACGCGCGCTCTATGCCGACGACATCCCGCTGCCCATCGGCGCATTGCATGCCGCCTTCGGACTGAGCCCCATCGCGCACGGTCGTATCCGCGCGCTCGATACCACAGCGGTCCGCCAGATGCCGGGCGTGTACCAGCTCGCCGTGGCCGCCGACGTACCGGGGGAGAACAATTATGGCGGCGCGCATCACGACGATCCGATCTTCGCTCCCGGGCTCGTCCAATACGCCGGGCAGCCGTTGTTCGCGGTGGCTGCCGACACGTATCTGCGGGCGCGGCGGGCGGCGCGGCGGGTGCGCGTGGATATCGAGCCGTTACCTGCGATTCTGGATATCCGCGCCGCGCTGTCGGCACAGAGCTACCTGCTGCCGAGCGAGCGGCTGGTGCGCGGCCAGCCGCGCGAGGCGCTCGAGCGCTGCGCGCATCGCCTGAGCGGTACGCTCACGATCGGCGGGCAGGATCATTTCTACCTCGAGGGACACATCGCCATAGCGCTGCCGCAGGAGGATGGCGCCATGCTGATCCACAGCTCGACGCAGCACCCCTCCGAGGTGCAGCAGGTGGTGGCGCACGTGCTCGCCAGGCGTGCGAATGACATCACGGTACGATGCCGGCGCATGGGCGGTGGCTTCGGCGGCAAGGAAACCCAGCCCGCGCTGATCGCCGCTGCCGCGGCAGTGCTGGCCCATCGAAGCGGGCGGCCGGTCAAGCTGCGATTGGATCGCGACACCGATATGCTCATGACGGGCAAGCGGCACGATTTTCTGGCCGACTACGAGGTCGGGTTCGACGCGCGCGGCCGGATCATGGCCCTTTGCGTCATGCTTGCCTCGCGCTGCGGCTATTCAGCCGATCTGTCCGGACCGGTCAACGACCGGGCGCTCATGCACGTGGACAACGCCTATTTTCTCGAGCATGTGGAGATCATCTCGCACCGCTGCAAGACCCACACCGTGTCGAATACCGCCTTCCGCGGCTTCGGCGGACCACAGGGCATGATGGTGATCGAGCAGATACTCGATGAGATCGCCCGCACCCTGGGGCTGGATGCGCTGGAGGTGCGGCGTGCGAATTTCTATGGCAGGGATGAACGCAACGTGACGCCCTACGGACAGGTGGTCGAGGACACGCTCATCCACACGATCGTCGATCGCCTGGCCAGCGATACGCGCTACCGCGAGCGCCGCGCCGGCGTGGCGGCCTGGAACAGCACCAATCCCATCATCAAGCGCGGGCTGGCGCTCACACCCGTGAAGTTCGGGATCTCCTTCACCTCGACGATGTTCAACCAGGCCGGGGCGCTCGTGCACGTCTATAGCGACGGTACCGTGCTGCTCAACCATGGCGGCACCGAGATGGGACAGGGGTTGTTCACCAAAGTGGCGCAGATCGTCGCCGCCGAGTTCGGTCTGCCCCTGTCGGCCGTTCGCGTCTCCGCCACCGATACTTCCAAGGTGCCCAACACCTCGGCCAGCGCCGCCTCGGCGAGCACGGACCTCAACGGCCAGGCGGCGCGGGCCGCGGCCCAGGCGATCCGGGCCCGACTCACCGAGTTTATCTGCGACGAATGGAACACGACGCCGCAGGCGGTGCGCTACGAGCAGGGCCAGGTGCTCGCGGCTGAGCGCAGCATGAGTTTCGCCGAGCTGGTACGGCGCGCCTATCGGGCACGCATCTCCCTGTCGGCCACGGGTTTCTATCGCACGCCGAAGATTGAATGGGACAAAGGCGCCATGCGTGGGCGACCCTTCTATTATTTCGCCTACGGTGCCGCCTTGAGCGAGGTGGCCCTGGACACTCTGACCGGAGAGAGCCAATTGCTCAGCGTGGATATCCTGCACGACGTCGGGGCATCGTTGAATCCGGCGATCGACCTCGGTCAGATCGAGGGCGGCTTTCTGCAGGGCGTCGGCTGGCTTACCAGCGAGCAGCTCTGGTGGAACGAGCGCGGCGAATTGCAAACGCACGCCCCTTCGACCTACAAGATTCCCACGGCACGCGATTGGCCGCAGCGCGCCACGGTGCGGCTGCTCGAGCGCGAACCCAATAGCGAGGAGACGATCTATCGCTCCAAGGCTGTCGGGGAACCGCCGTTGATGCTGGCCATTTCCACCTTCCAGGCGATCCGCGACGCGGTCGCAAGCTGCGGTGCCGCGCGGGCCCGGCCCGAACTCAGCGCCCCGGCCACCCCGGAGGCTGTGTTGCAGGCCATCGCGCTCCTGCGCGCGCCGAGGGCAGCATGAGCGCACGCGCCAGTGCGCTCGGGACGAGTGCGCCGGCCGTGGCGGCGGGCTCGCTCGCTGCGCTCAGAGCGCTGCATGACTGGCCGCAGGGACTGATCCAGGGCCTGCAGCGCGAAGCAGTGCTCGTGCGTATCGTGCTGGCGGCGGTGCGCGGCTCGGCCCCACGCGAGCCCGGCGCCGTCATGCTAGTGGGTGGCGGCGGCATCGCGGGCACGATCGGCGGGGGGCAGCTCGAATGGCAGGCGCTCGCTGCGGCACGCGCTCTGCTCGCCGACAGTTCAGTCCCGGCGCGCGTGCAGCGCCTGGTGCTCGGTAGCGAGCTCGCACAATGCTGCGGAGGCGTCGTGGAGCTCTGGCTCGAACGCTACACGCGCGCGGACCTGGCGCTGCTGCAGCTCGCCGCCCAGGCCGCGCGGCGCGGACCCACGGTGCTGTTGAGCACGCTCACCCCTGCGGGCATCGAGCGTGCGCTCGTGCGCGACAGCGGGGCGGATGCGCAGATCGATCGGCTGCTGCGCGCGCCGCGTGCTCAGGGACTGCCGCGTCTGCTGCACACGGCGGCCGGTCAGGCGCATCTCATGGAGCGGCTGGATCAGGCGTTGCCGCCGTTGTGGCTCTTCGGCGCCGGCCACGTCGGGCAGGCGCTCGCACGCATACTCGTGGAGCTCCCGGTGCATCTGACCTGGATCGATTCGCGCGCTGAGCTGTTGCCGGCACAGCATTGCGATTCGATGCAGATCCTGCACAGTGCGGATCCGGTGGGTAGCGTTGCGGCGGCGCCCGCGCTCGCGCGCTTTCTCGTGCTCACGCACAGCCATCCGCTCGACTACGCGCTGTGCCGCAGCGTTCTGCAGCGGGGCGATTTTGCCTGGGTCGGGCTCATCGGCTCGCAGAGCAAGGCTGCGCGCTTTCGGGCACGCCTCGCGCGCGAGGGCCTGAGCTCCGAGCTCATCGCGCGTCTGGTGTGCCCGATCGGTGTTGCAGGCATCGCGAGCAAATGGCCCGCGGCGATAGCGGTTGGCGTGGCCGCGCAGTTGCTGCGCGATCTCGCCGCCGAGGCGAGCCTGGAGCGGCGCCCGGAGCCAGCGATTGCGGGCTCGATCGACTGCGGCAGCGAGCGCTGTGGGAGCTGCGGCGCGACGTGCTGACTTATCTGCTGGACTGGCTCGGCCTGTTGCTGCGCTGGCTGCATCTCGTGGCTGGCATCGCCTGGATCGGTGCCTCGTTTTATTTCGTATGGCTGGACAACCACCTGCTCGCGCCCGCTGTGGCGGGCGATTCGGCGGCCGGTGTGGCCGGGGAGCTCTGGGCCGTGCACGGCGGGGGCTTCTATCGCTCGCAGAAGTATCGCGTTGCGCCGCCGCTATTGCCCGCGACGCTGCATTGGTTCTACTGGGAGGCCTACGTCACGTGGCTGTCCGGATTCGCCTTGCTGTGCCTGTTGTATTTCTGGCGCGCCGAGGCCTACCTGATCGATCCGGCCGTGGCCCCCTTGGACAAGCCGACCGCGATCGCGCTCGCGGTGGCGGCGTTGCTGCTGAGCTGGCTGCTCTACGACGCCCTGTGCCGCTCGCGTCTTGGGCGCCACGCCGCCGCGCTCGGCGCGGTGCTGGCGCTGGCATTTTCCGCGGAGGCGTGGGGACTGTGCCAGCTCTACAGCGGACGCGGCGCCTTCATGGTGTTCGGCGCGGCGCTCGGCACGATCATGGTGGCGAATGTCCTGTTCGTGATCATTCCAGGACAGCGCGAGCTGGTTCACGCGAAGCGGCAAGGCCGCGAACCCGATCCCGCGCCGGGTCTGCGCGGCAAGCAGCGCTCCGTACACAACACTTATTTCACGTTGCCCGTGCTGTTCGTCATGATCAGCAATCACTACGCGATGACTTATGGCGCGCGCTACAACTGGCTCGTGCTCATCGCGATGTGCGCCGCCGGCGCTTCGATTCGGGCCTGGTTCGTGGCGCGCCACCATGCGTCCCGGCGCGGCGGACGCACGCCGGCTCTGCCGGCGATCCTCGGCGCCCTGAGCGTCCTCGCCGTCATCCTTGCGCTCGCGCCCACGCACGGGCAGGGCGGTGGTAGCTCGAGACGCGCCGCTGCGGGTCTGGAGCCGCTCAGCGCACAGTGGATCATTGCCGCGCGCTGCACGCCCTGCCACGCCCAGGCGCCAACGCAACCGGGCTTCAGCGCCGCGCCCAACGGCCTCATCCTCGAGAGCCTCGATCAGCTCAAGGCGCACCTGCCGGAGGTGCGCCAGCAAGTGCTCACGCGCGCAATGCCGCTCGGCAATCTCACCGGCATCACCGAGCAGGAGCGCGCGGTATTGCTGGCGTGGGTGGCACAGGCCGCGGGTCCATAGCATCCCATGATCACGCTGGAGGCTTTGAATGCGCTGCCGGTAGCCGAATTCGTCGCCGCCCTCGGCGGAGTCTTCGAGCACTCCCCCTGGATTCCCGCGCGCGCCGCAATGCAGCGCCCCTTCGCGAGCGGCGCGCAACTGCTCGAGGCGATGCGCGCGGTGGTGCAGGCCGCCCCGCCCGCCGAACAACTGACACTGATTCGAGCGCACCCGCAGCTCGGCGCGCGCGGCCGCGCCCGGGTGGGACTGACTGCGGCCTCAGCGCGCGAGCAGCATCGGGCGGGGCTCGACCTGTGCACGGCGGCCGACTGGGCGCGGCTCGATCAGCTCAATGCGGCCTATTTCGCGAAATTCGATTTCCCATTCATCCTGGCAGTGCGAGGCCACAACCCGGCTTCGATCATCGAGAACTTCGAGGCTCGCCTCGGCAACGACGCGGCACGGGAGCGTCAGAGGGCGCTGCAGGAAATCGGCTTGATCGCCGGATACCGTCTGGCCGAGCTCCTCGGTTGAGGTTATTTGGGCACCGAGCCGTCGACCCCCTCGACAAACCAATTGATCGCCATGAGTTCATCGTCCGACAGCGAGGCGCCCGCGGCGACCCGCACAGTGCCCGTGTTATCCCGGATGGGCCCGCCGAAGGGCACGAGGCTCCCGGCCACGATGGCCTGTTTCTTGTCCTGGAAGATGCGCGCCACAGCCGGCGGCACCACCGCATTGAGCGGCGTGAGCACGACCGCACCGTCCTTGATTCCGAGGTGCGCCTTGCGCTCACCGGTCCAGGTGCCGTTGAGCATCTTGTTCACCTCATCGATGTAATAGGGGCCCCAGTCCTCGGTGTTGGCCGTGAGCTGCGCATGCGGTCCGTATTTGGCCTGATCGGAATCCCAGCCAAAGGCGTAGAGACCCTTCTCCTCGGCGACCTGGACCGTTGCGGGGGAATCGGTGTTCTGGCTCAGCACGTCGGCGCCTTGCGCAATGAGCGCTTCGGCGGCCTGGCGCTCCTTGCCGGGGTCATACCAGGTGTCGACCCAGACGACCTTGGTATGAACTTTCGGGTTCACGCTGCGTGCGCCCAGCGTAAAGGCATCGATATTGCGCAACACCTCCGGAATCGGGAACGAGCCCACATAGCCGAGGATGTTGCTCTTGGTCATGCGGCCGGCGACGACGCCCAGCAGATAGGCGCCTTCGTAGAAGCGCGCCTCGTAAGCGACCATATTGGCCGCCGCCTTGTAACCGGAGGCGTGCTCGAAGCGTGTGTGCGGAAACAGCTTGGCAACCTTGAGCGTCGGATCCATGTAGCCGAAGGAGGTCGTGAAGATCAGGGCGTAGTTCTTGGCCGCGAGCTGTCGAATCACGCGCTCCGCATCAGCCGTTTCGGGCACACTCTCGACATAGGTCGTCTCGATTTTCGCGCCGAGCGCCTTCTCGAGCGAGAGACGGCCGAGATTGTGCTGATAGGACCAACCGCCATCGGCGATTGGACCGACATAGACGAATGCGACCTTCAAGCGAGCATCGGCCGCCGGGCACAGCGCCGCCAGTCCGATGAGGGCCGCGGCGCTCAACATGGCGCGAAGTCGAGGCGACAGGAGTCTTGAAGCGAACCTGCGGTACATAAGGCGGACCTCGATTGTATAGGATTACCGGAACTGAACGGCCTCGGGGACACTGTGCATGAATATCAGTCTGAAAGTCAGCACCCCGCGCTGCAATCGATCGGCCAGCCGCGCCAGCGCGCTGGCTCGTCGGCTGGGCGCACTGCTGGGCGCCAGCGCGGCACTCATGGCCGGCGCCGCCGCGGCGCCGGCCGCGAGCGACACGGCGGCGCCGCTCGCCGTGAAGGTCATGATCGTGAACATGTTCGGCTCGGAGGCAAAGCCCTGGCTCGAGGCATTGCGGCCCGAACGCGAGTTCCGCGTGCCCGGACTGTCCAGTGATTATCCGCTGGTACGCTGCAATACCGAGGCCATCTGTCAGATGACCACCGGCATGGGCCATG
>JBELAR010000105.1:0-7854 GCA_049508555.1 Steroidobacteraceae bacterium | reverse complement strand
ATTGCCGGGCGTGGAGCTGCACTACGCGCTCAAACCGCTGCCGCATCCGGCCGTGGTGCGGGTCGTCATGCAGGAGGGGGGCGGCTTCGATCTGGCCACGACCGGCGAGGTGCAGCTCGTGGCGCGGCTAGGCATCGATGCGCGGCGTTGTATCCACACGCACCCGATCAAGCGCGGCCAGGACATCCGTAACGCGCTCGAATACGGCGTGCGCAGCTTCGTCGCTGACAATGTCGACGAAGTTCGCAAGTTCAAGCGCTATGCCGAGCGCGCGGCACTGATGTTGCGCGTGTCGTTCCGCAGCCCCGGCGCGGTCTGCGACCTGTCGCGCAAATTCGGCTGCGATCCGGAAGACGCCATCGCCCTGGCTCGCCTCGCCGCCTCGCTCGGTATCGATGTGCAGGGCTTTTCCTTCCACGTCGGCTCACAGGCTGCCGACGCACTCAAGCACGTCGAGGCGATCGAGGCCTGCGCGGCGCTGCTCAAGAGCGCGCGGCGCGAGCGGCTCGGTACGCTCGACACGCTGGATATCGGCGGCGGGTTCCCGATTGATTACCTGCAGCATGCGCTCGACATCCGCAGATTCTGCGCGCCCATTCGCACGGCGCTGGCCCATCTGCCGGCGCGGGTGCGGGTGCTCGCCGAGCCGGGGCGCTTCATCGTCGGTCCGGCCGCCATCGGCGTCGCCACGGTGATGGGCCGCGCTCGCCGCGAAGGGCGCTGGTGGTACTACCTCGATGATGGACTGTACGGCTCCTACAGCGGCCAACTGTACGATCACGCCCGTTATCCGGTCGAGTCACTGCGCCAGGGCGAGCCCTTGCTGCCCTCGGTCCTGGCTGGGCCCACTTGCGACAGCATCGATGTGATCGCCGAGAATCTGCTGCTGCCGCATCTGAAAGTGGGGGATCTGATCGTGGGTCGAGCGATGGGGGCCTATACCTGGGCCAGTGCGTCGGAGTTCAACTTCTTCCCGAAAGCGACGGTCGTGACGGTCAATCGCCGGGCTGGCGACAGCGGGGGGGTTGAGCCCACGGAGGCGCTCTGAGCCTCGAGCCGGACAGCTCGCGCCACACCGTGGCGTCGATTCGCCACCTCCAGCCGGAGGACTGGCCGGCCCTGTGGCCCATCCTGCGCAGTACCTTCGAGGCCGGCGACACCTACGCATTCGCGCCCGACAGCACCGAGGCGGCGATCCGAATGATCTGGGTCGAGCGGGCCACCGCCACGTTCATCGCCTGTGCCGGGGATGGCAGAGTTCTGGGAAGCTACTTCATCAAGCCCAACCAGCCCGCCCTGGGCGCGCACGTGTGCAATTGCGGTTATGTGGTGGCCCCGGAGGCTCAGGGCCGGGGCGTCGCCACGGCGCTGTGCGAGCATTCGCAGCGCATCGCCCGATCGCTGGGATTTCGCGCCATGCAGTTCAATCTGGTCGTGGCCACGAACGAGCGCGCCGTCCGTCTGTGGCGCCGTCTCGGCTTCAGCGTGGTCGGCAACCTGCCGGGCGCATTTCGGCACCGCGATCTCGGCTTCGTCGATGCGCTGGTCATGTATAAGGAACTGGTGAGCTGAGCGGCTCGGCTATCATGCAAGCCTCGTCGAGGCCTGGATTAATTGCTGCGGTGCTGGAGTTGCCGGATGGATCTGATCTCGTGGGACGATTTTGCCAAGGTGGAGCTGCGGGTGGGACGAATCGTCGCGGCACAGGCGTTTCCCGAGGCAAGAAAACCGGCCTACGTGCTACAGGTGGATTTCGGCGCCGAGATCGGCACGCGTAAATCCAGCGCACAGATCACGCACCGCTATGGGCTCGAGGAACTGATCGGCAAGCTGGTCGTGGCCGTGGTGAACGTCCCCAAGAAGCAGATCGGAGCGCTCATGTCGGAATGCCTGGTCACGGGTTTCCACGACGAGCGCGGCGCAGTGGTGCTGTGTGTTCCGGACCAGACCGTCCCGCTCGGAGCGAAGCTGCTGTAGCGATGCTCCGGGCCGAGGGCCCAGAGTCGCTCAATAACATGCGCCCGCGCCACAACTCATTCTTCCCACCCTGATGTCAGTCGAGACTGAAGTCACGGCGCCCCCGGGTACCGCCGCGGACCTGCCGCCCCTGCGGCTCAAGCGCGGCGAGGACCGCCGGCTGCGCGCGGGCCACCTGTGGGTGTTCTCGAACGAGGTCGACAACGACGCGACGCCGCTGACGGAGCTGGCGGTGGGCTCCATGGTGCGCGTGCTGTCCGATCGCGATCAGTTCCTCGGCTACGCCTACGTCAATCCGCATGCGCTCATCTGCGCGCGGATCCTCAGTCGCAGTCCGGTGCAGCCGCCTGATTCCTCGCTGCTGGTACACCGGCTGCGCGTCGCGCTCGCGCTGCGCGAGCGGCTTTACGCCACGCCGTATTACCGCTGGGTCTTCGGTGAGTCCGATGGGCTGCCCGGCCTGGTGCTGGATCGATACGGCGATACTGTCGTGGGTCAGACGGCCACCGCCGGCATGGAACTGCTGCGAGCGCAGATCGAGGCGGCTGTGGTCGCGGTGCTCGAGCCGCGCGCCCTGGTGTGGAAGAACGACGGCGGTGCGCGCGAGCTCGAGCAATTGCCGCGTCAGGTGCTCACCCCGATCGGGCGCGCACCCGAGGAGCTGCAGGTGCTCGAGTCGGGTCTGCACTACAGCGTGCCGCTGGCAGGAGCGCAGAAGACCGGCTGGTTCTACGATCAGTGCGGCAATCGCGAGCAGTGGCGGCGCCTGATCGTGCCGGGGGCGCGCGTCCTCGACGTGTGCAGCTATGCCGGCGCCTGGGCCATCGCCGCGCTGTCGCGTGGGGCCGGAGCCGCGCTGTGCGTGGACTCCTCGGAGGCGGCACTGGCCATGGCTGTGCGCAACGCGAGCGCCAACGGTGTCACGCTATCCACGCAGCGCGGCGACGCGTTCGAAGTGCTCGATGAACTGCATCGTGCGGGCGAGCGCTATGACGCCATCGTGCTCGACCCACCCGCATTCATCAAGCGCAAGAAGGACATTCCGCGCGGTCAGGCTGCCTATCGCAAGCTCAACCAGGCGGCGATGCGTCTGCTCGAGCGTGATGCGCTGCTGGTGAGCTGCTCGTGTTCCTATCATCTCGCACCCGAGGAGCTGGTAGGGCTGATCCAGTCGGCTGCGCGGCACAGCGGCCGGTTCGTGCAGATTCTCTACAGCGGCGGCCAGTCGCCCGACCATCCGGTGCACCCGGCGATTCCGGAAACACGCTATCTGAAGGCGTATTTCTGCCGCGTCACGCGCGAGTGAGCGGTCCGCCAGCCCAAGCAGCCCCTGGTTCAACCGGCTAGAATTCCCCCATGTTGCGCTATCCGGAAATCAACCCCATCGCCTTGAGTGTCGGTCCGCTGCGGATTCACTGGTACGGGGTCATGTACCTGCTCGGATTCGGGGCCGCCTGGTGGCTCGCGCGCCTGCGTGCGGCGCAGCCGGGCTCGAGCTGGAAAGCCGCCGACGTCGATGACTTCCTGTTCTACGCCATGCTCGGTGTGATTCTGGGGGGGCGTATCGGTTACGTGCTGTTCTACGGCCTGCCGCTGTGGCGCGCAGACTGGCTCTATCCTCTGAAAATATGGGAGGGCGGCATGTCCTTCCATGGCGGGCTGCTCGGGGTCGGGGTCGCGACCGCGCTGTTCGCGCGCCTGCACGGGCGCCATATCGGCGATGTGTTTGATTTCACCGCGCCGCTGCCCGGCGTGGGTCTGTTCTTCGGTCGCATCGGCAACTTCATCAACGGCGAGCTCTGGGGCCGTCCCACGGACGTGCCGTGGGCCATGCTGGTTGCGGATCCGAACGGCGGCCCCGCGATCGTACGCCATCCCTCGCAGCTCTATGAGGCCAGTCTCGAGGGGTTGGTGCTGTTCACGGTGGTCTGGCTCTACACGCGCCGCCCGCGGCCGCGCTATGCGCCCGTCGGCCTGTTCCTGATCCTCTACGCCTTGGCGCGCATCGCGGTGGAGTTCGTGCGTGAACCGGATGCCCAGATCGGCTACCTGGCGGGCGGTTGGTTCACAATGGGTCAGCTGCTGTCGCTGCCGATGCTGCTCGGCGGCCTGGGGCTCATGCTGTACGCGTACCGGGCGGGCACCGCCTCGGGCAATTTCACTGCCGCACGATGAGCCCCTATCTGGAGCTGCTGCGCGCCGTGCTCGAGCGCGGTGTTCAAAAGGACGATCGAACCGGCACGGGCACTCTCTCGCTCTTCGGCCAGCAGCTGCGCCTGGATCTGCAGTCGGGCTTCCCGCTCGTGACGACGAAGCGCATCCATCTGCCCTCCGTGGTCTATGAGCTGTTGTGGTTTCTGCGTGGGGATACCAACGTCGGCTATCTGCGCGAGCATGGCGTCACGATCTGGAACGCATGGGCCGATGCGCAGGGCGAGCTCGGCCCGGTCTACGGCAAGCAGTGGCGCAGCTGGGGCACCGCCGATGGCAGGCAGATCGATCAGATCAGCGCGGTCGTCGAGACATTGCGGTCCAATCCGAATTCGCGCCGCATACTGGTCAGCGCCTGGAACGTCGGGGAGCTGGAGCAGATGGCGCTCGCGCCCTGCCATGTGCTGTTCCAGTTCTACGTCGCGGCGGGCCGACTCTCCTGCCAGCTGTATCAACGCAGCGCCGATGTGTTCCTCGGCGTGCCCTTCAACATCGCTTCCTACGCGTTGCTCAATTGCATGCTCGCGCAGCAGTGCGAACTCGAACCGGGCGAGTTCATCTGGACGGGAGGCGACTGTCATCTGTATCTCAATCACCTCGAGCAGGCACGGCAGCAGCTCGCACGTGCGCCGTTTCCTGCACCGCGGCTGCGCATCCGGCGGCGCCCGCCGAGCATCTTCGATTACGAGTACGAGGATTTCGAGTTCATGAACTACCAGTTCCATCCCGCGATCCGGGCCCCAGTGGCCGTATGAGCCAGGCGCGCAAGCGGCGGCGGGCTCCGCAGCGCAAGAGCAGGGGCGTGAAGGCGATTCCGGCACGCCGGGACATGATCCGGGTACGCCGCTCCCGGCTGCACGGCCGCGGCGTGTTTGCGCTGCGCCGCATCCGTAAAGGCACGCGCATCATCGAGTATCTGGGCGACCGCGTCTCGCACCGCGAGGCGGATCGCCGCTACGAACACAAGCCCATCAGCGACAATCACACTTTCCTGTTCATCGTCGACCGCGGCATCGTCATCGACGGGGGCAGTGAGCACGGCAACGATGCGCGCTTCATCAATCACTCCTGCGACCCCAACTGCGAATCGGTGATCGACGACCGGCGCGTGTTCATCGAGGCCGTCCGCACTATCCGGGCGGGTGAGGAGTTGACCTACGACTACCAGATCGGCCGCGACCGCGAGGATCCGCCGAACGTGGATGAGATATTCGCCTGCCGCTGCGGAGCCGGTAGCTGTCGTGGCTCCATGCTCTGGCCGCCCCGGCGCAAGCGGCGAGCGCGCTCGCCGTGAAGGCGCGCAAGGTATCGACCGCGACCGTGATCGGCGCCATGGGCGTCGTCTACGGCGATATTGGCACGAGCCCGCTCTACGCGCTCGAGGCCTCGACCACCGCGGCGGGCGCGCCCATGGACCGACTCGTCATCATGGGTGTGCTGTCGTTGATCTTCTGGAGTCTGCTGGTCGTCATCACGCTCAAGTACGTGATCCTGATCATGCGTGCCGACAACGATGGCGAGGGTGGCATCCTCTCGCTGTTCGCGCTGGTGCAGCGTGCACTCAGTGCCGGGCATCGCTGGGGGCGGCCCATCGTCATGATGGCTGCTCTGGGAGCGGCATTGTTCTACTGCGATGCGCTCATCACCCCGGCGATCTCGGTATTGAGCGCCATGGAGGGGCTCGAGAACCTCAATCCCGACAGCGCCGCGGCGGTCGTGCCCATGACGCTGCTGATCATCATTGCGCTGTTCGCCATACAGTATCGCGGAACCGAGCGCGTGGGCCGTCTGTTCGGCCCGATCATGCTGCTGTGGTTCCTGGTGCTTGCGTTGACCGGTCTGGTGGCGTTGGTGCGGCATCCCGCCGTGCTGGTGGCCTTGAGTCCGAGCTATGGCGCGGCCTTGCTGGCCAAGCGGCCCGGCGTGGCGCTCGCCATCCTGGGCGGAGTGTTTCTGGCGATGACGGGCGGTGAGGCGCTGTATGCGGACATGGGACATTTCGGCAAGAAGCCCGTGCGCATCGCCTGGTTCGCGGTGGTCTGGCCGGCGCTGGTGATCAACTATTTCGGCCAGGGGGCCCTGATCCTGGCCGATCCCAGGGCGGCGCACCTGCCGCTCTATCAGCTCGTACCGGTCGGCGTGCTGCCGCTCATGGTGCTGCTGGCGACCCTGGCCACGATCATCGCCTCCCAGGCCACGATCACCGGCGCGTTCTCGGTGACGCGGCAGTGCATACAGCTCGATCTGCTGCCCCGGCTGCGCATCACGCAGACCTCGGAGCGCGAACACAGCCAGATCTACGTTCCCGCCGTCAACTGGTTCGTCATGTGCGCCGTGTGTCTGTTCGTGATCGGCTTCCGCTCCTCCGATGCGCTCGGCGCGGCCTATGGCGCCGCCGTTGCCGGCACGATGTTCATCACGACGCTGCTCGGCGCGGAGCTGGCTGTGGCGATGTGGCACTGGCCCCGCTGGCGTGTGGGCGTGGTATTCGTGCCGCTCATGATCGTGGATCTGGTCTATCTGACGGGCAATCTGACCAAGTTCAGCCAGGGGGCCTGGGTGCCGCTGACGCTGGCGGCGATGCTCTTCAGCGTCTTCATGATCTGGCGCAGCGGCCGGCGCTTGCTGCGCAATGCCCTGCGCGCGGTGGCGGTACCGCTCTCGCAGCTGCCGAAACTGCTGGCCGCCGTGCCGCGCGTTCCGGGCACGGCGGTGTTCCTCGCCAGCGATCCGGAACACGTTCCGACCGCATTGCTGCGCAACCTCGAGCACAATCACGTGGCACACGAGCGCATCGTGTTCCTCAACATGGAAATCACACGCGCACCGCGCCAGGATCCGGCCGACCGCGTGCGCATCGAGCTGCTGCTGCCGGAGATCTATGCGATCACGGCGCGTTTTGGTTTCATGGAGACTCCCGACGTGAGTGAGTCCCTCAAGCAATGCCGCGCCCGTGGGCTGAAGCTCTTTGCCCAGGATTGCTCGTTCTTCCTCGGCTGGCACCTGGTCGCGCCACGACCACGCGGGGGCTACGACGGCCTGCGCCGCTGGCTGTTTGCGTGGATGCAGCGCAGTAGCACGCAGGCGGTGGAGTTCTTCCGCATGCCCGAACGGCGCGTGATCGTGCTGGCAACGCAGGTTGAGCTCTGAGCGGACGGCATGGGCCCACGCCTCACGCTGCTCGCCGCGGTGGCGGACAATGGAGTCATCGGCCGCGACGGCGCGTTGCCCTGGCATCTGCCGGACGATCTGCGGCACTTCAAAGCGCTCACAATCGGCAAGCCGGTCCTGATGGGCCGGCGTACGTTCGAGTCGATCGGCAAGGCACTGCCCGGACGGCGCAATCTGGTGATGACGCGGGGCGCGGCGGCGAGCGCGCCCGGCGTCGAGTACGTGCAGAGCCTCGATGCCGCCCGCGCGCTCACGCTCGAGGCGCCGGAGCTGTGCGTGATCGGGGGCGCCTCGCTCTATGCGCAGTCGCTCGGCGTGGCGACGCGGATCCATCTCACGCAGGTGCACGGCGAGGTCGCGGGGGATGTGTATTTTCCGCTACGGGATTTTAGCGGCTGGCGTGAGCTCGAGAGACTCGAGCACCCCGCCGACGCACGGCATCAATATGCGATGAGCTTCGTGACGCTGGAACGAGCATGAATTCGACCGGCCGGC
>JBELAR010000104.1:0-8110 GCA_049508555.1 Steroidobacteraceae bacterium | reverse complement strand
CGTTGGCGCCAACGCTGCCAGCCCGGATGGTGCCAGCCCCGCAGCGTACGTGTCCGAGCAGGACCGCCTGGCGGCGTTGATCCGCTCGGGCAACATGCTCGGGGTTCTCGCGACGTTCTTCGGCCTCGGACTATTGCTGGCATTCACGCCCTGCGTCTTGCCCATGGTGCCGATACTGTCGGGCCTGATCGCCGGGGCAGGTCCGAATGTGAGCACCGCGCGCGCCTTCGCGCTGTCGCTGACCTACGTGCTCGGAATGGCCGTCACCTACACGCTAACAGGCGCGGCTTTTGCCGCCGCCGGCCAGCAGGTGCAGGCCGCATTCCAGCAACCCTGGATCATCGGGCTATTTGCTGCGCTGTTCGTGGCGATGTCGCTGTCGATGTTCGGGCTCTACACGCTGCAGATGCCTTCCTTCGTGCAGACGCGGCTTGCGGCGCTGAGCAATCGGCAGCGCGCGGGTCATTTTGGTGGCGTCGCGGTCATGGGCGCCCTCTCGGCGTTGATCGTCACCACCTGCGTGGCCCCACCCCTGGTCGCGACGCTCGCGGTCATCGGCCAGAGCGGTAACGTCGCGCGGGGCGCCGCGGCCTTGTTTGCGATGAGCCTCGGCATGGGCGCGCCGTTACTCGTTGTGGGCAGCTCCGCGGGACGCTGGCTGCCCCGGGCGGGTGCCTGGATGGATGGCGTGAAACGACTGTTCGGCGTGCTCATGCTGGCCATGGCCGCGTGGATGCTCATGCGCATCGTGCCCCCGCGCACTGCCCTGCTGCTCTATGCCGTGCCGGCGCTGGCTGCGGCGCTGGTGTGCTGGGGTTTTCGCGGCGCGTTCTGGCTGCCGCGCGCTGCGGCCGTGCTGGCCGGGCTCTACGGTGTGGCGCTGCTGTTCGGTGCCGCCCGTGGAGCGGACGACCCCCTGCATCCACTCCAGCGCGGGAGCGAGAGCGAGCAGACGCTGCCGTTTCGCACGATCGCCTCCGTGGCCGATCTGCGCCGCGAAGTGCAGGCGGCGGCCGCAGCCCACCAGGCCGTGATGCTCGATATCGACGCCGACTGGTGCACCTCATGCAAAGAGATGCAGCGCTACACCTTCACCGATCCCCAGGTGCGCCAGGCGCTGCAGCCGGTGCGCCTGCTGCGCGCGAACGTGACCGCCAACAGCGCCGAGGATCAGGCGTTGCTGCACGAATTCCAGATCTTCGGTCCTCCGACGATCGCCTTCTACGACACTCAAGGCCACGAGCAGCAGCGTTTTCGAGTGGTCGGCTACATGAAGGCCGCCGGTTTCGCCGCGCTCCTGCACCAGGCGCTCGCCGCGGGCTAGGCGGCAGCGCCTGCCCTGCCGCTGCGATCCGTCGAGGACGCTGTATATGAACTCAACGCAACGCTCCCTCGCGATCGCCGCCGTGATCGGCGTGGGCCTGGTAGCGGGATTTCTCTCCTATCGCCTGCAGTCCGCGCGCCCTGCGCTCCAAGCGCTGGACTCGAGCGCACCGCAGGGGCATGCGGCCGCCGTGGCGCAGGACGCGGATGCCCCGCCACCTCCGAGCGCAACGCGCCCGGTGCCCACCACGGTGCCGCAGCTCGAGCTGCCCGATCTGGCCGGCCACCCGCGAGCGCTGCGCTCGTTCCTGCACGGGCCGTTGATTCTGAATTTCTGGGCGACCTGGTGTGAGCCCTGCCGGCGCGAGATTCCGCTGCTGCAGGAACTGCGGCACGCTCACCGCGGCGAGCGCCTGGAGATCGTCGGCATAGCCATCGATTCGCTCGAGGCGGTGCAGGAGTTCGTGCGCCGCCGGCCGATCGATTATCCGCTACTCGTGGGTGAACGGCAGGGACTGGAGGCCGCGCAGCAGTTCGGGATGGAGCCGGTGCTGCCTTTTTCGGTGTTCGCCGACGCCCAGGGACGCGTCCTTGCGGTCAAGATCGGCGAGCTGCATCGGGACGAGGCGGATTACATTCTGGCCGAATTAAAGAGCCTCGATCAGGGCCATATCGAGCTGCCGCAGGCGCGTGAGCAGATCGACTCGAGGCTCAAGGAGCTGGCCATGCAGCGCGCCACCCTGCCGGCAAGATCCGAGCATGATCCAGCCACTTCGGGCGAAAATTAGGCAAATCGCTGCAAATTGGGTACATTCTCGCGGCAGGCCGGGGTCGAATAACCGCCACCCGTACCTGAGCGAGCCCCGGGGGGTTTGCGGTTTCCGAGGACAGTTTCGCATCAGTGCCGCGCGGCCTGAAGACCGCGCGCCTGGCGCTACACGCCGCTCCTTGCGGCAAGCGCCATCAGACCGGAGTCAACTAGACATGGATATTCGGAAGATCAAGAAGATGATCGAGCTGCTCGAGGAATCGGGTATCGCGGAGATCGAGATCAAGGAAGGCGAGGAGACGCTGCGCATCGCGCGCGTGATGCCCGGTCAGCAGGTGATGTATCCGCACGCTCCGCTGCCCCCGACGATCGTGGCGGCGGCGGCACCGTCCGAGCCGCGCGCCCCCAGCGCTGCGGCGCTCCCGGGCCCGGTCCGAGCCGCTGTCGGCGAGCACATCGTCGCAGCCCCGATGGTCGGCACCTATTACTCTGCGCCCTCCCCCGGTGCCAAGACCTTCGTGGAGATCGGCGATGAGGTGGAACTCGGGCAGGTGCTGTGCATCATCGAGGCCATGAAGATGATGAATCAGATCGAGTCGGAAAAAACCGGCCAGATCAAAGCCATACTGGTCAAGAACGGCGAGCCCGTGGAGTTCGATCAGCCTTTGTTCATCATCCAGCAGTAGGACCACGATGCTGGAGAAAATCGTCATCGCCAATCGTGGCGAAATCGCACTACGGATCCTGCGCGCCTGCCGCGAGCTTGGAATCAAGACGGTCGCCGTGCATTCGACCGCGGACGCGAGCCTCAAGCACGTGCTGCTCGCCGATGAGTCCGTGTGCATCGGGCCACCTCCCTCGGCACTGAGCTACCTCAACATGCCTGCGATCATCAGCGCCGCGGAGGTCACGGATTCGGTCGCCATCCATCCGGGCTATGGATTTCTTTCTGAGAATGCCGATTTCGCGGAGCGCGTGGAGAAGAGCGGCTTCACCTTCATCGGACCCAAAGCCGAGACCATCCGTCTCATGGGCGACAAGGTCTCCGCCATCAGCGTGATGCGCGCCCAGAAGGTGCCCTGCGTTCCAGGCTCGGATGGCGCCCTCGGCGACCGGCCCGAGCAGAACCTGCGCCTCGCACGCGAGATCGGCTACCCCGTGATCATCAAAGCCTCCGGCGGCGGCGGCGGGCGCGGCATGCGGGTCGTGCACGCCGAGGGAGCGCTGCTGAGCTCGATCGCCGTGACCAAGACCGAGGCCATGGCGGCGTTCGGCAACGACGCGGTGTACATGGAGAAGTTTCTGGAACGGCCGCGGCACATCGAGTTCCAAGTGCTCGCCGACCACTACGGCAACGTGATCAGTCTGGGAGAGCGTGACTGCTCGATGCAGCGCCGGCACCAGAAGGTCATCGAAGAGGCGCCGGCACCGGGCATCACCGCCAAGCAGCGCCGCATGATGGGAGAGCGCTGCGTCGACGCCTGTCGCTCGGTCGGATACCGCGGCGCCGGCACACTGGAGTTTCTCTACCAGGACGGCGAGTTCTACTTCATAGAAATGAATACACGCATCCAGGTCGAGCACCCGGTGACCGAGCTGATCACGGGCATCGATCTGGTCAAGGCGCAACTCACGATCGCCGCGGGGGAGAAGCTCCCCTATAGTCAGGCCGACGT
The DNA here is from genome assembly GCA_049508555.1 of Steroidobacteraceae bacterium. GTDB lineage: Bacteria > Pseudomonadota > Gammaproteobacteria > Steroidobacterales > Steroidobacteraceae > FEN-1191. The sequence continues at coordinate 4,342 of JBELAR010000104.1, read as the reverse complement.
GCAGATGCGCGGCCACGCCATCGAGTGCCGGATCAACGCCGAGGACCCGCGCACGTTCATGCCCTCGCCCGGCCCCATCAAGCTCTGGCACCCTCCTGGCGGGCCGGGCATCCGGGTCGATAGCCACGTGTATTCCGGCTACAGCGTACCGCCGCACTACGACTCGATGATCGGCAAGCTCATCGCGCACGGCGATACGCGCGAGACCGCGATCGCGCGCATGCGCAACGCGCTCGCCGAGCTGGTCGTCGAAGGGATCAAGACCAACACGGCGCTGCACCAGGAGATCCTGGCGCATGCGGCTTTTCAGGGTGGAGGTCTGGACATTCATTATCTCGAACGGCGTCTGGGCCTGAAGTGACCATCCGGCCACCACGGTACGCGCGGCCATGTCCTATTTGGCGCTGAGCTTCGAGCTCGATGGGCTCGATCCGCAGCTCACCGAGACGGCCTGCTTCGACTGCGGCGCGCTGTCCGTGACCTTCAGCGATGCGCGTGAGACTGCCGCAGCTCCCACTGGGCTGGCTGCGCATGCGGGCTGCGCACACGCAGTGCTCGAGCCGGCCGTGGGCGAGGTGCGCCTGTGGCCGAGCACGCGAGTGCAGGCACTGTACCCAGCCGAGCGCGCCTTGCCCGAGCTGCTGGCGGTGCTGGCCGAGGCACTGGGTCTGGAGCCAATGCAGCTGCACGCGCAAGCCGTGGCTGATCGGATCTGGGAGCGCGAATGGCTGCGGGACTTCCACGCTTTGCGATTCGGACGCCGCCTGTGGGTGTGCCCGCGCCATGAGCCCGTCACGCAGCACGACGCGGTCGTGGTTCGTCTCGATCCAGGGCTGGCCTTTGGCACGGGTACGCATCCCTCGACCGCCATGTGTCTGGAGTGGCTCGACGGCGCGCAGCTCGCCGGCCGCGAGGTCATCGACTATGGCAGTGGCTCGGGGGTGCTGGCGATTGCGGCTCTGAAACTCGGCGCCCGGCGTGCTTATGCGCTCGACGTTGACCCGCAAGCGTTGCGCGCCACGCAGGAGAATGCGCTCGAGAACGGCGTGGCGGTGCGCCTGGAGCTCTGTGAGCATCGCCGAGCGCTGCCCGCGCGCAGCGAGATATTGCTCGCCAATATTCTGAGCACGACGCTGCTGTCGCTGAGCGCGGATCTGGCGGCGCTCGTGGCCCCGGGGGGCAGCGTGGTGCTGGGCGGAATACTCGATGAGCAGGAGCGCGAAGTGGCGGCCTGCTACGCAGCGTGGTTTGATATGAGATGCCATGCGCGACGCGGCGGATGGGTGAGCCTGCATGGCCAGCGTCGCTAGCAGTCCGTATTTAAATTGCCGCGGGGCCGCAAGTTGGCTACTGATGCGCGAGCGATGCTGACATGTTCACGGTCTGTCCCAAGTGCACGCTGACACTCGCGCTCACGACCGGGGACCTGCGCATGGGTCAGGGCTACGTACGCTGTGGGCGCTGCGCCAACGTTTTCAACGCGCTGCTCACGCTCAGCGAGGAGCCGGTCGAGGACGGCGGTTCGGCCCCGGCACGCCGGCAGGTTGACCCGGCCGCAGCGGACCCGCTCCACGAGTCGCTGAGCGAGCCCACACCTGAAACGTCGGCGTCGCAATTTCATGGCCGGCGTGCGGCTGAAGCAGCCACGCCGCCGGCGCCGCATCTGGCGACCGAACAATCCAGCGACGGTGGGATCGAGAACGAATCCTCCTATGCGGACGGCACGGGCACCTTCGAGACCATCGTGCTCGAAGGCGACGCGATCACTCAGATCGAGGAGTACGTACCCGAAGCATCGGTGGACAGCGAAATCGCAGCGCTGACCGAACGACTGGGTGCCGCGACGCACGAATCGTATTCGCCCCGGGCGCAGCTGCGCGAGAACACGCCGGCGCGGGACGTTCCCTTCGAGCAAGACAGTGCGAGCCCTGAGAGCGCACCGATCGAGGTGGGCGGATCGGATTTCCTGCACAGCGCCGCCTCCGCCGCTGGGCAGCCGCGCTGGCCATGGATTCTCGGCATCACACTGCTGCTATTGCTGCTCCTCAGTCAGGGCATCCATCACTGGCGCGAGCGCATTGCCGCCGTTCCCTATTGGAATGGCCCTCTGAATCGTGCCTACGCGGCACTCGGTCTGCCCCTGGACCCCCGTTGGAATCTCGCCGCCTACGATGTGCGGCAACAGGGCGCGGCTTCCGATCCGCAGGACAGTCAGATCATACGGGTGCGCCTGAGTCTGGCCAATCACGCCGAGCGCGCCCAGCCGGTGCCGTTGCTGCGCCTCACGCTGCTCGATCGCTATGGCAAACGACTCGCCAGGCGCGATCTCACGCCGAGCGAGTATTGGCCGCCTGGCCAGCCACCGCGAGCCTTCCTCGCCCACGATGAGCGTGTCGACAGCGAGATCGCGGTACGCGACCCGGCCGCCGCGAGCGCCAGCTTCGAGCTCGACGTGTGCCTGCGCAGCGGCGCCGGAATTCTGCGCTGCGCCGCCGACCTGACGCCGCCCACGACCCCGGCCTTCGGCACGGGTACGCGCTGAGATGCGCATCGCGCAGTACGAGCTGGGCGGCCGCACCGTGCTGGCGCCGATGGCCGGCGTCACCGATCGGCCCTTTCGCCAACTGTGCCGCCGGTTCGGCGCCGCGCTGGCGCCGGCGGAGATGCTCAGTGCGGATCAGCGCCTATGGGCCAGCCCCAAGTCGCGCCGGCGCATGGACCATGACGGCGAGCCCACGCCGCGCGTCGTACAGCTTGTCGGCGCCGATGCCCATGAGCTCGCCCATGCAGCACGGGTCAACGTCGAGTTGGGCGCGCAGATCGTGGATATCAACATGGGCTGCCCGGCGAAGAAAGTCTGCAACCGCGATGCGGGCTCGGCGCTGCTGGCCGACGAGGCGCAGGTGCAACGCATTCTCGCTGCGGTGGTGCGCGCCGTATCGGTGCCCGTCACGCTCAAGATACGCACCGGCGTGGACACGATGCGACGCAACGCACCGCGCATCGCAGCGCTCGCGCAAGCCTGCGGCATCGCCGCGCTGAGTGTGCACGGCCGCACGCGTGCGGATTTTTTTCGCGGCGCGGCAGAGTACGACACCATGCGATGCGCGCGGGACGGACTTGACATTCCGCTAATCGCGAACGGCGACATCGATTCGCCGCAGAAGGCGCGCGCGGTACTTGATTTCACCAAGGCGGAAGGAGTAATGCTCGGTCGCGCAGCGCAGGGTGCACCATGGATCTTCCGTGATGTCAATGAGTACCTTGATAGCGATCATTTCGCAGCGCCACTCTTGCGCGCATTCAAGACAGAGATCATCCTTCAGCACCTCGAATCGCTGTATGAGTTCTATGGTGAATATACGGGGGTTCGAATGGCGCGCAAACATCTCGGCTGGTACTGCCGCGAACAACCCGAGGCGATAGCACTGCGGCCCGTGTTACTGGCGGCAGAAGATTCGGCTTCGCAGTTTGCCGCGGCTAAGCGCGGCTTTGAGGATTGGGCATTACGCAGCGCCGCTTGAGTGCGAGGCTGAATCGGAAAGATGAAGACAGGGGATGACTATCGGGCCGGAGGGGCCGCGCATGGTCAAGAAGAAAACCGGCGGATCAAGCAGGCAGGACATGATTAGAACGAATGGCGCCAAGAGCCACGCAAGGGAACTGCCATTGCGCAGCCACACCGAACGCGCGCTCAATGATTACTTCGCGAGTCTCAACGGCCACCGGCCAGCGCATCTGTATGACCTGGTGCTGCGCGAGGTCGAGGAGCCGCTGTTCCGCGCCGTGCTCGATTATGCGGCGGGCAATCAGAGCCGCGCGGCGGTGATCCTCGGGATCAATCGCGGCACGCTGCGCAAGAAGTTGCGGGAGTTCGGCCTGTCGGAGTGACGGGAATGTCCGAGCCCATCCGTCGCGCCCTGCTCTCGGTATCGGACAAGAACGGCCTGGCTGCCCTGGCCACGGAACTGCATCGTCGCGGCATCGAGCTGCTATCCACCGGAGGCACGGCGCGCTATCTGCGGGAGCAAGGCCTGCCGGTGCGCGAAGTCAGCGACTACACAGGCTTTCCCGAACTCATGGACGGGCGTCTCAAGACGCTGCACCCGCGCGTGCATGGGGGACTGCTCGGCCGGCGAGGCACCGACGATGCGGTCATGCGCGAGCAGGGCATCGACCGCATCGACCTGCTGGTCGTGAATCTCTATCCCTTCGCCGCCACGATTGCGCGCGACAACTTCACCCATGCCGAGGCGATCGAGAACATCGACATCGGCGGCCCGGCCATGCTGCGCGCCGCGGCCAAGAATCACGCTGATGTCACGGTGCTGGTCGACCCCGG
>JBELAR010000103.1:0-8262 GCA_049508555.1 Steroidobacteraceae bacterium | reverse complement strand
TGCTGCGCATACAAACTGGTCAGCGCTATGATCACTTCGGCTGCGGCGATCTGGCGTCGCAGCTCTTCGCGCACCACATCCTGGCTGCGCACTGACGGGGCGAATTCCAGGCTGGCGCTATTTCGATAATAAAAGTTGCGTGCGCTCTCGAGATACTCGAACACGCGCACGTAGTCGTCACTCTCCTCGAAGCAGTGGGTGACAAACACGCGGATTGGATCGCGTTGGGACATACTCCCAGTGTACTGTGATGACCCGGGATTTTGTATAGAGAGCTCGACCGCCGTGAGATTGCTGGTCTACAACATACGCTACGCCACGGGCGCCGGACCTGGGTTTCACCTGCCCCTGCCCGGGGCGGGCTATCTGCGCAGCAGCCGGCGCGTACTCGAGCAGATCACCGCCTTCATCCGCTCCGAGGACCCCGATCTGGTCGGTCTGATCGAGGTCGATATCGGATCGGTCCGCACCGGCATGGTCAATCAGGCCGCGTATATCGCCAACGCCGTGGGCCACTATACCGCGCACCAGTGCAAGTACGGCACCGGGTCGATCAACCATCTGGTGCCCATCGTGCGCAAGCAGGCCAACGCCCTGCTCGCCGCCCCGCGCGTGACCGGGGAGCGGTTCCATTATTTTGATACGGGCATCAAGCGCTTGATCATCGAGCTGGAACTGGACGAGGTGTGCGTCTTCCTGGTACACCTCTCGCTCAAGTTCCGTCACCGCCAATCGCAACTGCGCACACTCTACGACCTGGTGGTGCGCTCTTCCAAGCCGGTGATTGTCGCCGGCGACTTCAACACCTTCTGGGGTACGCACGAGATTTTCCTGTTCATGCAGGCGGCGGGCCTGCGCAGCGCGAACGCCGAAGGACTGCTCTCATTTCCCTCGCGGCAGCCACGCATTGAGCTGGATTTTGTGCTCGTCAGTGCCGGCATCGACGTGACCGCGTTTCGTATTCCGGCCGTCAGATTCTCCGATCATCGGCCGCTGATCTGCGATTTCCAGGTCCGCCGTCAGAGCGCGGTCTTAGCCTCATGAGCGACAACGCGATGAGTGGCACTGCTGCCTGGTCACTGGAAGTGGACGCGGATCGCATCGGCTGCCTGTCGCTCGATAAACCCGGGAGCTCGGCCAATACGCTCTCGCACAGTGTGCTGCTCGAGCTCGAAGGGCAGCTCCAGAGCCTCGCCACAATGCCGCTGCGCGGCCTCGTGATCCGCTCGGCCAAGGCCTCGGGATTCATCGCCGGTGCCGACATCCGCGAGTTCACAACCTACACGTCACAGGCCGATGCGCTCTCGCACATCAGCCTCGGGCAACGGGTCTGCGCCCGGCTCGAAGCACTGCCTTATCCAACGGTTGCCGCCATTGAAGGCTTCGCTCTCGGGGGCGGCCTGGAGCTCGCGCTGGCGTGCCGCTACCGTGTGGCGGTGGGTGATTCGAGGCTCAATCTGGGTCTGCCGGAAGTTCAACTCGGCATCCACCCCGGATTTGGCGGCACCGTGCGCAGCGTGCGGCTGCTCGGTGTGCGCACGGCCATGAGCCTGATGCTGACCGGCCGCAGCGTACGGGCAGACCGCGCGCAGCGCGTCGGGCTGGTCGATCTGCTGGTCGAACGCGGCAGTGAGTTGCTCGATAGCGCCCGCCAGATCATCCGCGCTGAGCCGCCACCCCACCGGCCGGCGCTGACACAGCGCGCCCTGAGCTGGCCCGGTGTGCGCTTGCTGTTGCGCCCCGCGCTGCTGCGCGAGGTCGGCGCGCACGCCAGCCGCCAGCATTACCCCGCCCCCTATGCCATCGTCGATCTGTGGTCGCGCTATGGCGCACGGGGCGCCGCCGCCTACAGCGCCGAGGCCGAATCGATCTCGCGACTGTTCCACAGCGACACGACCCGTAATCTGATACGCGTGTTCCTGCTGCAGGATCGGCTCAAGGGCCTGGCGGGCAAGAGCACCACCCCGCTGGAGCGCGTGCATGTGATCGGCGCGGGGGTCATGGGGGGCGATATCGCCGCCTGGTGCGCCCTGCGCGGGCTGCAGGTGACGCTGCAGGATCGCGATCTCAAGTACATCGAGCCGGCGCTGGAGCGCGCACGCGGCTTGTTTGAAAAGCGCTTGCCGACCCCTGCGGAGCGCGCACAAGCCAACGAGCGCCTGCGCAGCGACGTGGCCGGCAGCGGCGTGGAGACGGCAGACGTCGTCATCGAGGCGATCTTCGAGGACCTCGACGCCAAACGTGCGCTCTATGCGCAGGCCGAGCCGCGCCTGCGCCCTGGGGCTGTGCTCGCGAGCAATACCTCCAGCCTGACTCTGGAGACGCTCAGCGCCTCGCTGCACGATCCCGGACATTTCGTGGGCTTGCATTTCTTCAATCCCGTGCCGCAGATGTCGCTCGTCGAGGTGGTGCATTCCCCGCAAACGCGTCCGCAGGCCCTGAGCGCGGCGATGGCTTTCACCCGGCGTATCGATAAGCTGCCGTTGCCCTGCCGCAGCAGTCCGGGCTTCCTGGTCAATCGGGTGCTGTTCCCTTACCTGCACGAAGCTTTGCACGCCGCCGGGGAAGGCATCGCACTGCGCACCATCGATCGGGCGGCTGTGGATTTCGGCATGCCGATGGGCCCAATCGAGCTCTCCGATGTCGTCGGCCTGGACGTCATGCTGCACGTGGGGGACATCGTGACGCGCGAGCTGGGCCGCGAGCCGCCCGCCCTGGTCACCAAACTGCGCGAGCTCGTGGCGGCAAAGCAGCTTGGCCGCAAGAGCGGCCAGGGCTTCTACCGCTGGCACGAGGGTAAAGTCGTGGACGCACCCCCAGGGCAGCCGGCGCCAGCGGATCTGATCGACCGTCTGATCCTCGTACTCGTGAATGAATGCGTGGCCTGTGCCCGGGAAGGCATCGTCGAGGATGCGGACCTGATCGATGCCGGAGTAATCTTCGGCACGGGCTTCGCACCGTTTCGCGGGGGCCCGATCACCTACGCCCGTGCCCGGGGCCTGGAGGCCTGCGTGGCGCGGCTGCAGCAGCTCGAGCAGCGCTACGGCGCGCGTTTTCGCCCCGATGCGGGCTGGCCGCAACTGAGTGCCGAGCCGAGATCAAATGCGTGACGTCTATCGGGCAGGCACGTGGCGAGGCTGTGCTAGCATCGGTCGGTTGTCAAACGACCAGAGGGTGCGGGGCGGGACCTGAGCATGAGCGCAGATAGGGCTGTGGATGTGGCGCTACTCCGGACGTTCTCGCCACTGGACGGCATGAAGAAGGACAACCTGCTGGCGCTGGCTCGCAAAGTCACGATCACGTCGCTGCCGGCGAGTCGCCTGTTGTTCAAGGAAGGGGACCGCGACAAGCTCACCTACTGGCTGCTCTCGGGGCTGGTTGAGCTGCGCGAGGGCGAACGGACGGTCGGCATGATCCGGGCCGGCAGCGCTGAGGCCCGCAACCCATTGGCGCCGAAGCTGCCACGCAGAATGACCGCTCGGGCCGTCGATCCCATCGAGTGCCTGTCGATCGACAGCGAACTGCTCGACATGATGATCACCTGGGATCAGACCGGAACCTATGAGGTCTCGGAGCTGCAGGCACAGTTTGCGGGCAGCGGCGGTGATGATTGGATGACCATGCTGCTGCAGACCCAGGCTTTCCACCGCATACCGCCCGCCAATATCCAGGCGATATTCATGCGCATGCAGCGCGTGGTCTGCCGCGCCGGCGAGACGGTCATTCAGCAAGGTGCGGAAGGCGACTACTTCTACGCGGTGGTAAGCGGCAAATGTCTGGTGACCCGCGAGACGCCGCTGAATCGGGACGGCCTGAAGCTTGCCGAACTCGGCGTCGGGGACACATTTGGCGAGGAAGCGCTGATCTCCGAGGCCAAGCGCAACGCCACGGTCACGATGATCAGCGACGGGGTGCTCATGCGACTGAGCAAGAAAGACTTTCGCGAACTCATGACCGAGCCCCTGGTGCAGTGGGTCACGTACGCACAGGCGTGTGAAATCCTGGCGCGCGGCGGTCGTTGGCTGGACGTGCGGCTACCGTCAGAGCACCAGAACCAGGCCATCGAAGGCTCGCTGAATGTGCCGCTTTACTTCATACGCCTGAAAATCTCGACCCTCGAGCGCGCCCGACCCTATGTCGTGTACTGCGATACGGGCAGGCGAAGTTCGGCCGCGGCTTTCATCCTGGTCGAACGCGGCTTCGAGGCGTATGTCCTGCAGGGCGGCGTGGACAGCGCCGAGAGCGGCCTTCGACGCAATGCCTGAAGGCAATGGCCTCGCGGCGGACCCGTCAGCTCGTCTTTTTCGCCCAGACGACCGAAATCACATCGTATGGGTGGCCTTGTCGCCGGAGAGCGCGCCAGCCAGGTAATTCTCGATCTTGGTGCGTGTCTGGCCTCGATCCTGCTCGGAGAACTGCACGCCGATGCCGGCGGTGCGCTTGCCCTGCGCGCCCTTGGGTGTCACCCAGATCACGCGCCCGGCCACGGGCAGTTTCTCATCCTCGCCCATGAGATTGAGCAGCATGAACACCTCATCGCCGAGACGATAGTTGCTGCTGGTCGGAATGAACAAGCCGCCATTCTGAACGTAGGGCATGTAAGCCAGATACAAGGCGCTCTTGTCCTTGATCGTCAACGTCAGCAGACCGGGCTTGTTGATTCCGGATCTGGAATTCGGATCTTTGGCCATATTCCCCGATCGATCCTCAGCTCAATGTATGCAACAGCCATCAGGAGGCAGCCACGCTTCGCCTCACGCGCGGCAGCTGCCAGAGCAGCTGTTCGAGCGCCAGCGAGCGGTTGATGGGCTTCAGCCGCAGCCGGCGTAGCTCATAGGCACCGTCCAGCAGCCGCAGCAACCCTGTCATATTCATGTCCGAAACGGATTCTGGCAAGTGCGCGCTATTGCGCAGTTCCTGCGATTGGCGCGGCGCCCCGGCGGCCCTATCCACGCACGCTGTGAGCCAGGTCTCAAGACAGGCGAGCCGCAACTCGAATGACTCGCCCCGTGTCCAACGCTCGGCGAGCCCCGGGACCTCGAGGCGGCCCGCCATCAGGGCTGCGAGCGCCTGGAAGGTATCTTCGGCCAAGCGCTCGACCTCGAGCGGATCGAACCGCAGCGCCTCGAACGGCGCATCCCCGATGACCTCGAGCACCGCGCTCCAGGGGCCCGCTCCCCTGTGACGCTCGAGCCAGGCGAGGCTGAGCGCTCGGGGCGGTGTCGCGATACGCAGGCGCTGGCAACGGCTCAGGATCGTCGCCGGCAGTCGCGATGGAACGGTGGCCACGAGGATCAGGGTCACGCCGGGGCGCGGCTCCTCGAGCGTCTTGAGCAGCGCGTTGGCCGCGTTGTCATTGAGTGCGTCCGCCGGTGCAATCACTGCCACGCTCGCCCCACCCCCATGCGAAGTGAGCGCCAGCTGCTCGCTGAGCTCGCGCACCTGCTCGACGCGGATCTGCTTGGATTCCTCCAGCGGCGCGAGCGCGTAGAAATCCGGATGCTGCGAGGTCAGGAACTGCCGGCAATCACGGCATCGGCCACACGGGGCCGGCTGCCCGTGGCACAGAGCCAGCTGAGCGGCATAGCGCGCCAGCCACTCTCCCCCGGCTCCCCGCTGATCGTGTATCAGCAGCGCGCTGGGGAAGCGCGAGGATGCGTGCGCGCGCCGCAATTGCTCGAGCTGCGGCGCGAGCCAGGGAACCTCGATGTCGGAGCCGAGACTCAAGCGCTGCTCTCCAGCAGATCGGCCAGCGCCTCGAGTGCGCTCTGAGCGACGCGTTGAGGCGCCTGGGTCGCATCGATGAGGCGCAGGCGCTGCGGTTCGGCCGCCGCGATTTCCAGGTAGCGTGCGCGCACGCGCTCGAAGAAGCGGCGATCCTCGTCCTCGAAGCGGTCACCGCCGCCGCGCCGGGCGCGCGCGCGCTCGAGTCCCTGCTCGACCGGCAGATCGAGCAGCAACGTTCGCTGTGGCCAGAATTCGCCGTGTACCACGTCGGCGAGTGTCTCGATCAAGGCGCTATCGACGCCGCGGCCCGCGCCCTGATAGGCGCGCGTGGCGTCGCTGAAGCGATCGCATATGACCCAGTGGCCCTGCTCCAGGGCCGGTCGAATCCGATTCTCGACATGGATCGAGCGCGCCGCGAACATCAGCAAGGTCTCGGCCGCCGGGGTGATGCGCTCGGGGCCGCGCTCGAGGATCAGCGTGCGCAGCCGCTCGGCCAGCGCTGATCCGCCCGGCTCGCGCGTGACCAGCACCGACAGGCCACGTTCGCGTAATGTCGTCTCGAGTGTTAGCGCCAGCGAGGATTTGCCCGCGCCCTCGATGCCCTCCAGGCTGATGAATCGCCCGGCGCGCATCATCGCGCGTCCTGGCGAGCGGGCGCAGCGAGCGCACGGACCGGCACGCCGAGCTGGTGCAAATAGGCGCGTACCGCCGCGTCGTGCTCGGCCAGCGTCGCGGAAAAATGGTGTGAGCCGTCGCCGTTGCCCGTGGCGACGAAGTACAGCGCATCGATGTCGGCCGGATGCAACGTGGCCTGCAGCGAGGCGGCGCCGGGCAGCGCGATCGGCGTCGGCGGCAGACCTGCGCGGGTATAGGTATTGTAGGGCGTATCGGTCACCAGATCGCGTGTGTGTATGTCCCCGTCATAGCGGGAACCCAGACCGTATATCACGGTGGGGTCCGACTGCAGGCGCATGCCTTGACTGAGGCGGTTGATAAAAACGGCGGCAACCTTGGCCCGTTCGTCTTCACGACCGGTTTCCTTCTCGACGATGGACGCGAGTATCAGCGCCTGCTCGGAGTCCTTGATGGGCAGATCCGGCGCCCGCGCCGTCCAGGCCTGCTCGAGCTCGCGCTGCATGCGATCATATGCGAGTTCCAGGATCCTCCGGTCTGTGGTTCCCGCGGCAAAGCGATAGCTGTCTGGAAAGAACCGCCCTTCCGCGGCCTGGCCTTCGTGCCCCAGGGCCTGCATGAGCTGTGCATCCGACAGTGCGCGCAGCTCGTGGACCAGATCCGGCTGTGCATCGAGCGCGTGACGCAGCTGCGCCACGTTCCAACCCTCCACCACCGTGAGCTGCTCGAGCACGACCCGTCCGGCGATGAATTGTTCGAGCACCGCCCGCGCCGTCGAATGCGGCGCGATCTCGTAAGTACCGGCCTGCACCCGCGGATTCTGCCCGTGCAATCGCAGATACGCCTCGATCAGCCGAGCGTTGCGCAGCGCGCGCTGGCGCTGCAGATGCAGCAGAATGGTGCGCAACGACTCCCCTGGCAGTACCTCGATACGCACCGGCTCGCTGGCGGCGGCTGCGCGGTCCATCTCCAGATCCAGCTCGTGCGAGAGCCATAGACCAACCCCGCACACCAACAGTGCCAGCAGTAGCAGCAGTTTAATGAGGCGGCGCATCGAGCGTTCTCCGCAATGACTGCGCGTGGGTCGCGGATGGCAGCGATCGGCCCTCGAGTACGCTGATCGACTGCAGCCCCCAGCGCACGTTGGTCAGAAACGCCTCGCGCGCTGCGCTCAGTTCCGCGCGCTCGACCGGCCGCACCACCACGCGCAGACCGCAGGCCGCGGCGGCCTCGCACACCAGCGAGCGCATGACTCCGGCCACGCCGCAGTCGTGCAGAGATGGCGTGAACAATTCGGCCTCTCCGGCGAAGAACACATTGGACATGGTGCCGCAGATCACTTGTCCGGCACTGGACAACATCAGCGCCTCGTCCAAGTCCTGGCCCCGCATTTCGCTCTGGGCGAGCACCTGCTCCAGCCGATTCAGATGTTTGAGTCCCGCCAATAGCGGGTTCATGCCCAAAGTCACGCTCGAAATGCCGACGCGGAACCCCTGCTGCGCGGCGGGCGCGCTCGCCGGCCAGTCATAGCGCGCCACAATGCGAGTCGGGGTCTCATCGCCGAGCGGTCCATAACCACGCCGGCGCGCCACCCCGCGCGTGAGGATCAGCTTGACGAGACAGCGTTCGGCGCCGGCGGCCACAGCGGCGATCTCGGCCCCGAGGGCTGCAAAGCGGTCGAATCGCAGCTGCAGGCGCTCGCAACCGAGCCGCAGCCGCTGCAGATGCCGTGCCAGCCAGCGTGGCTGACCGTCGATGCAGCTGATGGTTTCAAACAGCCCATCGCCATACTGCAGCCCGCGATCCTCAACAGGCAGTTGCTCCGCGGCTTGGCCGTTGACCCAGATCCTGTTGCTCATCTCTGGCAGCTCCTCGAGCGGTGGCGTGCCGGTTTCATTCGCA
>JBELAR010000102.1:0-9807 GCA_049508555.1 Steroidobacteraceae bacterium | reverse complement strand
ACCAGCGGCATGCGGGTCTGCCCGCCCACCAGGATCACCTCCACCACCTGGCTCGCATCCAGGCCCGCGTCCTTGAGCGCGACCCGGCAGGGACCGACCGTGCGCTGCACCAGGTCCTCCACCAGCGACTCGAGCTTGGCGCGCGTGAGCTTTACGCTCAGGTGCTTCGGTCCGGCAGCATCGGCCGTGATGTACGGCAGGTTGACGTCGGTCTGCTGGCTCGTGGACAGCTCGATCTTGGCCTTCTCGGCGGCTTCCTTCAGCCGCTGCATCGCCAGCGGATCGCGGCGCACGTCCACGCCCGATTCCTTCTGAAACTCATCGGCCAGGAAGTTGATCACGCGCAGGTCGAAGTCCTCGCCGCCCAGGAACGTATCGCCGTTGGTCGAGAGCACCTCGAACTGGCGCTCGCCGTCCACTTCTGCGATTTCGATAACCGAGATGTCGAAGGTGCCGCCTCCGAGGTCGTAGACCGCGATCTTGCGGTCGCCGCCGTCCTTGTCCAGGCCATAGGCCAACGCCGCGGCGGTCGGCTCATTGATGATGCGCTTGACGTTCAAGCCCGCGATGCGACCCGCGTCCTTGGTCGCCTGGCGCTGCGAGTCGTTGAAATAGGCGGGAACCGTGATCACCGCCTCGCTGACGGTTTCGCCCAGATAGTCCTCGGCGGTCTTCTTCATTTTCATGAGGACGCGGGCCGAAACTTCGGGCGGCGCCATCTTCTTGCCCTGCACCTCGACCCACGCATCGCCGTTGTCGGCCTTGACGATCTTGTAGGGCACCATCTTGATGTCCTTCTGCACGACCTCGTCGTCGAACTTGCGTCCGATCAGGCGCTTGACGGCAAACAGCGTGTTTTGCGGATTGGTGACCGCCTGGCGCTTGGACGACTGACCGACCAGGACTTCGTCGTCCTTGGTAAAGGCAACGATCGATGGGGTGGTGCGATCGCCCTCGCTGTTCTCGATCACGCGCGGCTTGCCGCCCTCCATGATCGCCACGCAGGAGTTCGTGGTGCCCAGATCGATGCCTATTGTCTTGCTCATGCTCAAACTCCAGAAAAATTCTGTTTGATGTACGCTTTAAATTGGGCTCAGGGCTTTGGTTTCAAGTCGTTGCAGGGCATTCCGCCGCGAGATATGCCCGCCGCCCCGCATCTTCCCGCCTGCCGGTGCCACAGCCCCTCAGCCCGCCGTCGAGCCAGGGGCGGTCGCGACCACCACGCGCGCCGGGCGCAGCAGCCGCCCATTGAGCTCATAGCCCAGCTGCACGACCTGCAGCACCGAATTGGGCACTGCGCTGGGCGACTCCTGCATGAGCACAGCCTCGTGCAGGCTCGGATCGAAACGCTCGCCGCTCGGGTCGATCGGCTTGATCGAAAACTTCTCGAAGGCCCGCTCGAGCAGTTTGAGCGTGGCCTTCTGACCCGCCAGCAGGCTCTGGGCATCGCCCTGGCCGGCGCTGCGCACGCCCAATTCCAGGCTATCGAGCACCGGCAGGAGCTCGCCCGCAAAGCGCTCCAGGGCATAGCGATGGGCGCTCTCGATGTCGCGCTGGGCGCGCTTGCGCACGTTATCGAGCTCGGCCGCGGCACGCAGATACTGTTCGTGCTGCTGGCGCGCGCTCTGCTCGGCCTGGGCGAGGGCCGCCCTGAGGCCCTCATCGATGAGGCTCTCCGCTCGCTGGCCGGCGCCGGCCGCTTGAGCGCTCTCGCTCCCGGGTGGGACCTGGCCAGCCGGCGCGCTCGAGCTGTTTTCCGTCGCATCGCTCATTGCTGATAACCCTAGAATTTACATCCACTTAAGAAGTAATCATAATAAATTACTTCGCCCAAGCGAACTGGCGCTAGCGCTTTAAGATGGCGTTCAGCGGCGTGAATTCAAGGCCGCGCCCAGGACTTTCGCGGTCAGATCGACGATCGGGATGATCCGCTCATAGGCCATGCGAGTCGGACCGATCACGCCGATGACACCGATCACGCCCTGATCGGAACTGTACGGCGCGGTCACGACGCTGTAGTCATCCAGGATGTGATAGCCGGACTCCTGGCCGATGAATATCTGTACGCCCTCGCCCTTCAGACTCTGATCGAGCAGATGCAGGATATCGCGCTTCTCGTTGAAGGCCTCGAACAGCCGCCGGAGCTTATCGACGCGGGACAGCTCGCCCCACTCCATCAGATTGGTCTCGCCGGCGATCACGTATTCAATGTCCTCGGCGACGCTGCCCTGCTCGAACAGCCGCTGCGCCACCGCGATCGCATCGAGCATCACCTGATTGAGATGTTCGTGCGTCTCCTTGAGCTGCTGCACGAGCTCGGTATGGATCTGGGGCAGTGTGCGTCCGGCACAGTGCTCGTTGAGGAAGTTCGCAGCCCGTCGCAACTCCTCGGCCGAGTAATGCCGCTCGAGCTGAATGATGCGGTTCTGCACCTCGCGATCATTCAGCACCAGTACCACCAGTACTCGATTCTCCGACAGCGCCAGGAACTCGATCTGCGTGAGGGATGCGGCCTGTGTGAGCGGCAGCGTCACGACGCCGGCCAGATGCGTGATGTTGGACAGCAGCTGCGAGGCGCTCGCGACCAGGGATTTGGAACTGTCGGCCGGCACATCGAGCTGACGGCGGATCTCCTCCAGACTCAGTTCGTCCGCCATGGGCTGCGAGCGCAGCACGGTGTCGACGAAGAAGCGATAAGCCTTGTCGGTCGGCACGCGCCCAGCCGAGGTATGCGGCGAGGTCACGAATCCCAGGCTCTCGAGATCCGCCATGACGTTGCGTACCGTCGCGGAGCTGAGCGAGAGCCCGGAATCACGCGACAGGGTGCGCGAGCCCACCGGCGAGCCATCGCGGATATAGCTCTGCACCAGCACGCGCAGCAATCGCTGCGCCCGCTCGTTCAGTCCCTCATCCTTATTGTCCTGAGCCATGATGAGACTCGAGCTAACCAGTGCCGCGAGGCCTCGTCAAGCGCTCTGACCCCGGCGCAATCGATAATATTGCAAGCAATATGGCAAGTGGGCGCATGGCTGCACAGCCGGCGCCATGCTACAACAGCGTCAGTACAATGCCGGCGCGCTGCCGCAAGAAGCCCCAAGGCCCTCACGCCCCATGCACATGCCGATACGCAACTGCGTCCTGCTGGGCAAGTTCCAGGACCCGCGCGTTGCCGAGTGCGCCCAGGCACTGCTGCCCGAACTGCTCTCGCGGCATCTCACGCCGCTGGCACTCAAGGATCCCACAGCCGGCGGCGTGCCTGACGGGGTGGAGCTGTTGCCATTACCCGATCTCATCGAGCGTGCCGATCTGGTGATCGCCATAGGCGGGGACGGTACGCTGCTGTATGCCGCGGGGCTGGTCGCCGAGCACGACATCCCCTTGCTCGGCATCAACCGCGGACGCCTGGGATTTCTGACCGACGTGCTGCCCCAGGACATGATCAGCAGCCTCGATGCCGTGCTGGCCGGGCAATGCGAGGCTGACCGGCGGCCATTGCTGCGCGCCAGGCTGGTCTCGCCCCAGGGCAGCGAGGTGTCGCGCTTTGCCTTGAACGACGTGGTGTTCAATCGGCTCGCGACCGGACGAATGCTGGATTTCGAAACCAGCATCGATGGTCGGTACGTCAATTCGCACGCCGGGGACGGACTGGTGGTCGCCACGGCGACCGGATCGACTGCTTATGCGCTCTCCTGCGGCGGCCCGATCGTCGAGCCGCGTCTCAACGTGCTGGTCGTGGCGCCGATCTGCCCGCACACGCTCTCGGACCGTCCAATCCTGGTGCCTGGAGATTCGCACATCGATATACATCTCACCGGCCCGCACCCGGCGGCCGCCCAGGTGACCTGCGATGCAAGCGTGCTCGGAGAACTGGTCCCCGGGGGCCGGCTCGAGATCTGCCCCGCGGGCCGCGCCGTCACGCTGCTGCACCCACCCGGCTACGACTACTTCCGGCTGCTGCGCTCCAAACTGCATTGGGGCCTCGGGAGCCGGGTTCACGAGCGCTGACGGCGATGCTGCGCTACCTACAGATCCGCGATTTCGCGATCATCGATCAGGTGGAGCTCGAGTTCAGCGGCGGGCTGACGGTGCTCACCGGCGAGACCGGGGCCGGCAAATCGATTCTCGTCGATGCCCTGGAGCTGCTGGCGGGTGGGCGCGCGGGAGCCGATGTCGTGCGCGCCGGTGCGGAGCGGGCCGATATCACGGCTACCATCGACATCTCCGCTGCTGCGCGCGAACTGCGCGACCTGCTCGAGGAACAGTCCATAGCTGTCGAGAGCGAACTGCAGCTTCGCCGCGTGATTGGCAACGACGGCCGCAGCCGCGCCTGGCTCGGGGGTCAGGCGGTTGCGCTGCAGGTGTTGAGCCGAGCGGCAGAGCTATTGTTCGATATCCACGGCCAGCACGAATTCCAATCCCTGGTGCGCCCGGTCACACAGCGCACGCTGGTCGACGGCTACGGCCGGCTCGAGGCTCTCGTGGGCCAGGTGCGCAGCGCGCACAGCGTCTGGCTGGCGCTGCTCAATCGCAGTCTCGAGGTCGAGAGTGCGGCCAATGAGCGCGGCTCCCGGCTCGAGACCCTGCGCTATCAGGTGCAGGAGATCGACGCGCTGGGGCTGCGTGCGGGCGAAATCGAGGAGCTGCAGGCCGAACGCGCGCGGCTCGCCAACCGCGGACGCCTGCTCGAAGCCGTGGGCGGGGCTCTGCAGTGCCTCTACGAGGCCGACGCGCCGACGGCCCACACCTTGCTGGCCAAAGCCATCACGGCGCTGCGCGCCGCCGAGGGCATGGACGAGCAAATCGCGTTGCTGACGCCGCTACTCGAGGAGGCGGCGCTGCGCGTGAAGGACGCGAGCCACAGCCTGCTGCAATACCTGGACGGGCTCGAGGTGGACCCACAGCGCGCCGATGCGATCGAGCGGCGCCTCGCGGCAATCGAGGAACTCGCGCGCAAGCACCGCGTGGCCGGCGCAGCGCTGACGCAACGGCGCGAAGCGCTGGAGCTCGAGCTGGCCGTTCTGGAGAGCGCGATCGCGGATCGGGGCGCATTGCGCGCACAGCTCGACGCCGCGCTCGCGAGCTACCAGGAGTCCGCGCGCCAGCTCTCCGCGCGACGCGCCACCGCAGCCCGGGCGCTCGCCAAGGATATCTCCGCACGCATGCAGGAACTGGGCATGGGCGGCGGCCGCTTCCTGATCGAGATCTCGCCGCTCGAGACCGCCGAGCCGGCCGCACACGGCATCGATCGGGTCGAGTTTCGTGTCAGCACCAACGTCGGGCAGGCACCGCGCGCGGTGGCCAAGATTGCCTCCGGCGGCGAGCTCGCGCGCCTGTCCCTGGCGGTGCAAGTCGCCTGCGCGGCGGAGGTCGCTCGCTGCATGGTGTTCGATGAAGTCGATGCGGGCATAGGCGGGGCGGTGGCCGAGATCGTCGGACGCGAGCTGCGCGTGCTGGGCGCCTCGGGGCAGGTGCTGTGTGTCACGCATCTGCCCCAGGTAGCGGCCCAGGGCCTGCAGCACCTGCGCGTCGCGAAGCTCAACGATGGAACTCGCACGCGCATCAGCGTCTCGGAGTTGAACGATGAGGAGAGGGTCGAGGAACTCGCGCGCATGCTCGGGGGCGTGGAGATCACGGCACGCGCACGCGCCCACGCGCTCGAGATGCTTGCAAGCGTCGCACAAGCCGATCTCGCGCACCTCTCGGCCGACAGCCCCGATGAGCCGGTTCGCAACGAAGCCTCAGGCGTGCAACGCGTCATCAATCCGGGACGCGGGCGCTCGCGCAGCCAGGGCAGCGCCAAGCGCAGCTAGGCCGTTGTGCGCGCTAGGCCGGCAGCCGCGCTCGCGCGGGCTTGCGCGAGGGGCAATCTGGCCGCTGGCAACGCGCGTAGAGCACCATCGAATGCTCTTCAATCTTGAAGCCCAGCCGCTGCGCGACGGCGTTTTGACGGGATTCGATCTCCGCATCGACGAACTCTTCGACCGCGCCGCAGTCTATACAGACGATGTGATCGTGGTGCGTGCCGTGGTTGATCTCGAACACGGCCATGCCGTCCTCGAAATGGTGGCGCGTCACCAGACCGGCACCCTCGAACTGTGTGAGCACGCGATACACCGTCGCCAGTCCGATGTCCTCGCTCAAGCCCAGGAGCTTTTTATAGATCTCTTCCGCCGACATGTGCCGCGTCGGGCTGCTTTCGAGAATTTCGAGGATCTTGAGCCTCGGCAATGTGACCTTGAGGCCGGCCTTGCGCAGGTCCTTACCTTCCACGATTCACCTCGATGCGGGCGGGCCGCAGACGGACGATACGGTATGATTGTGCCATGACTACGATCCGCATATGGGCCACGGCCTGTGTCCTGGTGGGCTGTGCCCTGGTCGGCGGCGCCTTGAGCGGCTGCGTCTATCGCATGCCGATACAGCAAGGCAACTTCCTCGATCCGGCTGTCATCGCCCAGATCAAGACCGGCATGACGCACAGCCAGGTGCGCTACCTGCTCGGCACACCCATGGTACCCGGTGCCTTTGACAATGCGCGCTGGGACTATGACTATTATCTCAAGACCAAGCGGCTGGTGGGCCCAGGGCGTGGGCACGTGGCGATATTCTTCACCAACGATCTGGTGGCGAGGGTCGATAGCGATGTGACGCAAGCGCCCTTTGCGCCCATCAGCGCACGCGGCGCCAACGCGCCCGAGCCGCGCGGCGCCGGCGGCCACTGAAGCGCCGCGCCGGCGATCAGGCTCGGCCGGAGCCTCGACCCGGCGATCGTGACGGCGCGCTTGCCGCCGCCCGCGCGCGTCGCGCGGCGCGCGGATCGAGACGCAGCGAGCGGTACAGCTCGATCCGGTCCCCGTCCAGCGGTACGTGCGCGCGGGGATAGACTCGCCCATATATGCCTGTGGCCACCCGCGGCCAATCCGCCGCCGCGTCACCGAACTTCGCTCGAGCGGCATCGAGCGCCACGGCAATCGTCGCCTCATCGGCCAACTCGAGCTCGCACTCGAGGATCCCCTCAGGTGTGTCGCACACCACGCGGCAGTGCTTCGACATCGGCTCTCGCTGCGCTCAAACCGGCAAGCTCTGGGCGCGGGCGACGAAGGCGCGCACCAGTTCGCTCTGCGTCTCCTCGAACAGAGCGTCAAACAACACCGATTTCACGACGCTGGAGAACTGAAAGCGCAGCTGCAGCTCGATGCGGCAGCCATTGCTTGCCACGGGCGTGAAGCTCCAACGCCCGGCGAGCACTTTGAACGGTCCCTCGACCAGCTCCAGCTGCACGCTGCGGCCGGGATCGAGCCGGTTGCGGGTCGTGAAATGCGTATGAAACGGGCCGCGGCGCACCGCCAGCCGAGCCACCATTTCGTGTTCACTGCGCTCGAGCACCTGGGCCGCGGTGCATCCGGGTACGAACTCGGGGTAGCGAGCGATATCTTCGACCAGCCGGTAGAGCACGGCCGGCGGCCGAGCCACCAGCGACGATCGGATCATTTCGCGCATCCAGCAGAGTGTGGCCGAGCACCGTCCAGGGCTCAAGCCCTCGGCTCTGTACAATGCGGCCATGGCCAAAGCCGAGAGTACTGAGCGCGTCATCGCCGAGAACCGGCGGGCACGCCATGAGTATTTCATCGAGGATCGGCTCGAGGCCGGTCTCGTGCTGGAAGGCTGGGAGGTCAAGTCGATGCGAGCCGGCCGTGCGCAGCTCGCCGAAGCCTACGTCTACGTGCGCAATGGCGAAGCCTTCCTGATCGGCGCGCACCTCGCACCGCTGCGTACCGTCTCCACACACAAACCGGCCGATCCGGTACGCACCCGCAAATTACTGCTGCATCGTCATGAGCTCGATCGACTCATCGGCGCCACGGAGCGACGCGGCTTCACGGTCGTGCCGCTCGAGCTGTACTGGAAGCAAGGCCGCGCGAAATTGCAGATCGGGCTCGCCAAGGGCAAGAAGCAGCACGACAAGCGTGCGACCGAGAAGGAACGGGACTGGCAGCGCGATCGCGCCCGGGTACTGCGGCGCGGTTGAACGGCGGCGGCCCGGCAGTCTTCTGCTGCCATTATGTACGCGCCAGGGGGCGATTCGCGCCGCCGCCGCCGCCGCGGTACACTGAGCGCGACTGCCTGAAGGGGGCGACCGGCGAACCTTCAGGGGCGTGCCGAGGCGCAGTGGCCCTCGTTAATAACTGCTGCAAAACTTAGTTGCCAACGACGACAACTACGCTCTAGCTGCCTAAACGCAGCTGACCTCTGACCAGTTCGTGCCTATGCGACTGAATTAGGGGACGCGCTCATAGGATCGCGCTGCCGTGTGCGACGGGTTGCAGCGTTAAGAGTTACCGTCCGCTGGTCTGACGTCTTCCCTGCCCTTCGGGTAGCGTCGGATGAGAACCAAAGAATGGCTACGCGCGTAGATCCTGAAGTCTAGGGCTTGCGGACGCGGGTTCAATTCCCGCCGCCTCCACCAGACCCCATCAAATGAGCCCGCAGCGATGCGGGCTTTTTTGTTTATAAAGCTCCATCGTTAAAGCCCTATCCTTACGCTGCCGGGGCGGGCGCATGGCGGTGCCTGGATCTAAAGGCTAACCGGCAGGGGCTGCGAAACCCATGGTGCTCGATCTGCTCATCGTCGGAGGTGGGATCAACGGAGCCGGCATCGCGCGCGATGCCGCTGGCCGGGGACTGCGCGTCTGCCTGGTCGAGCAGGGCGACCTCGCCAGTGCCACCTCGTCCGCGAGCACCAAGCTTATCCATGGGGGACTGCGTTATCTGGAGCACTTCGAGTTGAGGCTCGTGCGCGAAGCATTGGCAGAGCGAGAGCGCCTGATGGGCATCGCCCCGCACATCGTGCGGCCACTGCGATTCATCCTGCCCCACGAAGCCGCCCTGCGCCCGCGCTGGCAGATCCGGCTCGGACTGTTTCTCTATGATCACCTCGGCGGCCCTCAAAGCCTTCCCGCATCGCGCTCGATCGTGCTGGCGTTGGAACCTTCGAATCCCCTCCGGCCGGTGTTCGTGCATGGCTTCAGTTATGCCGACTGCTGGGTCGACGACAGTCGCCTCGTGGTGCTGAACGTGGTCGATGCCGCTGCGCGCGGCGCGCGGATCCTGACGCGCACCCAGTGCCTGCGCGCGCTCGCGCAGCCCGACGGCTGGCACGTGCAGTGCCTCGATTTGCTCAGCGGGAAACCCCTGGAGATCCAGGCGAGGGCACTGATCAATACGGCGGGCTGCTCGGTCGAGATCGTCAGGGAAGCCGCCGGCCTCCCCCGTGGCCAGCCCGTGCGCCTGGTGCAAGGCAGCCACATCGTGGTGAAGCAGCTGTTCGAGGGAACCCAGGCCTACCTGCTGCAGAACCAGGATGGTCGCGTCGTCTTTGCGATTCCGTTCGAGGGCGACTACACCCTGATCGGCACGACCGATGTTCCCTTCCAGGGGGATCTGAACACCGTGCACATCGCTGCCTCGGAAGTCGACTATTTGTGTGAAGCCGTCAACCGCTACTTCACGCGCACGGTGAGCCCCGCGGACGTGGTCTGGAGGTATTCGGGCGTGCGCGCGTTACAGCAAACCGAGACGTCCAACCTCTCGGAAATCACGCGCGATTACGAACTGAGGCTTGAGACCGGCGAGTACGGACTGCCCGCGCTCACCGTGATCGGCGGCAAGATCACGACCTATCGCAAGCTCGCCGAGGCCGCACTGACGCTGCTTCACGCCGTCGTCGGCGACTCCGCTCGCCCGTGGACCGCGTCCGCGTCGCTGCCCGGCGGCGATCTGCCGTCCGGGGACCTGAGCGACTACCTG
>JBELAR010000101.1:0-8345 GCA_049508555.1 Steroidobacteraceae bacterium | reverse complement strand
TGATCGCGGCCACGCATCAGAATCTGGAGGACCGCGTGCGTAACGGCCAGTTCCGCGAAGACCTGTTCCATCGCCTCAATGTGATCCGCATCGAACTGCCGCCGCTGCGCGCGCGCCGTGAGGACGTGCCGGATCTGCTCGATCATTACATGCGCCTCGCGGCGCAGGAGCTCGGCGTGGAGCCCAAGTCGCTGACCGACGATGCGCGCGCGAAACTCAGTGCCTATTCCTGGCCGGGCAATGTGCGCGAGCTCGTGAACCTGTGCCGCCGCTTCACCGTGCTCGCGCCCGGCAACGAAATCCGCACCGAGGATCTGCCGCCGGAGATCACCGGCGCCGTAGCCAATTCGACCCCGGAGCAGGACTGGACTTCGGCCCTCGCACAATGGGCCGATCGCCAGTCGCTCTCCCCGCCGCGGCCGCTGCTGGATGATGCGCTGCCCGCATTCGAGCGCGCCCTGATACGCGTGGCGCTCAGACACACTCAGGGCCATCGGCAGGAAGCCGCCAAATTGCTCGGCTGGGGCCGCAACACGCTCACGCGCAAGCTCAAGGAGCTGGGCATGGACGACATCGACGATCAGGATTGAGCCCGCGCGGGCGCGTCGAGCGTCGAGCGTCGAGCGCCAAGTGCGCGCAGTGGCGTTTCAGCGCCGCCGTCGCAAGTCCTTGAGTATTTCCCGTGCGGCGTTGTGCCCCGGTGCCCCGGTCACGCCGCCGCCCGGATGAGTGCCCGAACCGCACATGTACAACCCGGGCAACGGTCCGCGGTAATCGGCGTGCCCGAGCATCGGACGCGCGCTGTAGAGCTGATCGAGCTGCAGTGCGCCGTGGAAGATGTCGCCGCCGATGAGGCCGAAGGTGCGCTCGAGGTCCAGCGGACTGTGGATCTGCCGTCCCAGCACCGCTGCTCGAAAATTCGGCGCGTGCGCGTTGACCGTCTCGATCATCAGATCGGCCACTCGTTCGCGGTGCGCATCCCAGGATTGCCCGTCGGGCAACTGCGGCGCGACGTGCTGACAGAACAGACTCGCGACGTGCTGTCCCGGCGGCGCGAGGCTATCGTCGAGGGTCGATGGAATCAGCATCTCGACGATCGGCTGGCGCGACCAGCCGCTGGAGCGGGCATCGAAATAAGCCTGCTCCATGTAGCGCAAGGTCGGCGCGATGATGATGCCGGCGGTATGGTGGTCCATGGCGTTGCGGCCCGGTAGACAGCGGAAGTCCGGCAGCTCTGACAGTGCGACGTTGAGGCGGAACGTGCCGGAGGCGCAGCGCCACTGATCGATGCGCGCGCGAAACTCGGCGCTGAGCGTCGCGGGGTCGAGCAATTGCTGGTACAGCAGCTTCGGATTGAGGTTCGAGACGACGGCGGTGGCGCGTATCGATTCTCCCGCGGCGGTGACGACGCCCACCGCGCGGCCGGCCTCGACGAGCACTTCGCGTACCGCGCACTGCAGGCGAATCTGCACGCCGCGCGCGGCCGCGCAGCGGGCCATGGCCTGAGTGATCGCACCCATGCCGCCGATGGCGTGGCCCCAGGCGCCGCGCTTGCCGTTGACCTCGCCGATCAGGTGGTGCAGCAGCACGTAGGCAGATCCGCTCGCATAGGGACTCGCATAGGTGCCGACGACGCCATCGAAGCCGTATACGGCCTTGATCGGATCGGACTCGAACCAGCCGTCCAGGTAGTCGCCGGCCGAGGCCGCGAACATGCGCAGCAGCTCGCGCCGCATGTCGAGTTCGAGCCGCCGCAGCCGTCCGCCGACCCGCGTCGCGCGCCAGAGCTGTGGCAGCGCCGTACGCCAGTCGCCCTGCACGACGTTCGGCGGTGTCGTGAGCAGCAGATCGCGCAGCACATCGGCGATCCGATCGAGCCGTAGCCAGTAGGCATCGAGGCGCCCGGCATCACGGGGCGAGAACCTCGCGACCTCCGCGCGCGTCTTCTCCCCGCCGGTGCACAGGTAGCGCCCGTCGGCGGTCGGCAGAAAGTTCGCGAGCCGGCGCTCCACGATGCGCAGCCCGTATCGCGCCAGCTCGAGATCGCGGATGACTTTGGGGTTGAGCAGCGAGACGGTGTAGGCGGCGACCGAGTTGCGAAAGCCGGGGTGAAATTCCTCGGTCACCGCGGCACCGCCGACCACGTGACGGCGCTCGAGCACGCTGACCTTGAGTCCTGCGGCGGCCAGATATGCCGCACAGACCAGACCGTTGTGACCACCGCCGATGATCAGCGCATCGCAGGCGCTCGACGTAGCTGGCATGAGCTAAGCGTGGCCCCAGCACGCGCGCGCGTCAATTCCGCTCTGACCCGAGAGCCGCGCACGCGCACGTCCTTGGTATAATTTGGGCCCGCGCTCGCGAGGCTCCTGACCGCCGATGTCGAACTGGTCGCTCATGGCCCGGCAGATTCTGCTCGATAACAGCCTCACGAGTTGGTTTGCGGCGGCACTCGCCTTCCTGCTGAGTTTCACGGTGCTGCCCCTGGTGCGCAGCTACGCACGCGCGCGGCGCCGTGCGCGCTACGCCGAGCGCGAGCCGCCCATGGCCGTAGCGCTGATCGGCTACCTGCTCGATCACACCAGCCGTGTGGTGCTGTGGATCGTGGGGCTCTATGCGGCCGAGCGTATCCTGACGCTGCCGCCGCGGCTCGATCGCCTGTTCGAGGTCGCCATCGTGCTCGGTTGCTGGCTGCAGCTCGGGCTGTGGGGCGCGGCCGCGGCCCGCTTTGGGTTGCAGCGTCAGCAGGCGCGCTCGGGTAACGGGCAGCTCGGCGGCACGATCGACGTGGTGCTGTTCGCGATCCGGCTGCTCGTCTGGATCGTCGTGGTACTGCTCGCGCTCGAGAATCTGGGCGTCAATGTCGGACCGCTGATCGCGGGCCTGGGCGTCGGCGGTATCGCCATCGCGCTCGCGGTGCAGGCGATCCTCGGAGATCTGTTCGCCTCGCTGTCGATTGCACTCGACAAGCCCTTCGTGATCGGCGACACCCTGAGGATCGACATATTCGAGGGGGCCGTCGAGCAGATCGGCATCAAGAGCACGCGGCTGCGCAGCGTCTCGGGCGAGCAGATCATCATCGCCAACGCCGATCTGCTCAAAAGCCGCGTGCGCAATCTCGGCCGCGCGAGCGAGCGGCGTGCACTGTTCACGCTCTGGATCGCCTACGAGACGCCGGTGGAATTGCTCGACCAGGTGCCGAAGCTCGTGACCGAGGCGATCGCCTCCTACCCCGGCACGCGCTTCGTGCATTGCCTGCTCAAGGAGCTCGGCGACTCGGCGCTGTTGTTCGAGGTGTGCTTCTTCGTTCAGGTCGGCCCGGGGCGCGATCTGAACGCCGCGCTCGATCAGGTCAACCGTCACATACTGCGGACCTTCCGTGGCCAAGGCATCGATTTCGCGCATCCGGCGCGCACGGTCTTGCTGCGCGATGGGCGCGCCGCTGCCGTGATCGCCGCGCCTGCGCCCGCGCCCGCGGGCGAGGGCGCGGGCTAGAAATGCGGGCGCCAGCGCGCCGCGGTCGCGAGCAGCGGAATGCGATTGAGGAAGCGCAGTATTCCATGCGCGTCGATCCAGTGCGCATACTGCTCATAGATCGGATCGCGCGCGAGATGGCGCTCCTCGGTCTTGGCGCGTAGATAGTAGATGGTATTGAGCATGCCCAGCAGCGCGCAGCCGCGCAGTGTCTGTGCGCCGCTGGCGCTGTGCATGAATGGCATGGAGATCAGCCACCAGGAAAAGTTCTTGGCGAGATACGCCGGATGCTTGGTGTAGCGATAGGGTCCATTGGTGATGATGCCGCGGTGAGTCAGATTCGAGAAGCGCGCACCAAAAGCAATCGTGGACCAGACGTAGATCACGACCATCGCCAGGATCAGGGAGCCCCAGAGTGCATAGAGCGCGGGCATGCCGCCGAGCCAGAAACCCCAGCCCGGACCGCTATCGTAGGCCAGATACTGCCGCCCGATCAGCGACCAGAACGGCTCATAGCACACGAGCGCCACGAGCCAGCCGAACGCGGTCGGCTCGGCGGAGCGGATATGGGTATCGGTGAGCTTGAGCGACATCAGATAGGTCATCGATACCAGCGCCACGTCGATGAAGTAGAGCGTGAAGTACGCCCAGTCGAAGTAGCCGCCGAAGCCCCGCAACAGCTTGAGATCGTAGTGCAGCAGCTTGTCGAGGTTGCCGCAGAAATACGTGAACATCAGCGGCAGAAAAAAGCCCTTGACCAGCCAGCCGAGCAGATGCTGGCCGATGATCGGGCCCGAGACGTCACGCCATTGAAATAGCAGCAGACGGCCCATCTGCCACAGCGCATCGCGCGGCTCGGGCAGGCGGCAATCGACCCAGTACAGATACGGCAGGGCGAACGCCGCCCAGAGCGGCAGCAGCAGGCGCAGGGCCATCCAGTAATTGCCATAGAAGCCTTTGGCCGCGTATTCGGGAAAGAGCCAGTAGAGCAGCGCAATGCTGCCGACCGAGCCGATCAATCCGAGGTATTTGGTCAGCGTGCGCGACCAGCTGCCCTGCGCCGGCGCGGCAAGCGTGCGCCGTTGCACCTTCTGCCACAGCAAGTCCGGCACAAAGATGCCGAGCGCTGCGGCGGCCATGACGATGAGCGCCTGATAGGCGATCTGTGGAGTGGGCACACGGAAATTGAGGATCGTGACAGCGAGCAGCATCGCGCCGACGCCGCTCCAGGCGACGACGCCATGGGTTGCCGACACCGGCAGCGTCGCCGGGAGCTGTGCGCTGCGCGCGTCACTCGCTGCGGCGGGTGGGGCGCGGCCAGCGCGACGCGCGCGGCTCATGGCAACTCGCCGCGGTCGGGGCGCGCGCGCAGCGAGAGCACGATCGCCGCCAGGAATATCGGCTCGAGCGGCTTGCGATAGCGGCCCTCCATGATGCCCTCGCGTTGTACCACCAGTAACGACAGGCTCAGCAGCGCGCACAGCGGCAACAGCCACTCGCAGCCGCGAAAGCGCCCTTGCGCGGCCGCCACGGCCGTCCACAGCACCGCAGGCAGGAACAGCCAGCGCGACCAGACCGTCATGGTGCCGAGCAGTGTGCTGAGGTCGTCGTCAGGCCAGGACACCCCAAAGAACAGAAAGCACAGGTTCTCCGCGAAATCGCGCCAGCGCTGGGCGCCGGGCTGTGCCCGTGCGCGCTCGAGTTCGCGGATCCAGTCCGCGCGGCCGTGACTCGTATCGATCGAGAACTCGTAGGTTCCCTGCCGCGCCGTGCTCCAGTCCGAGAACGGATAGAACGTTGGATTGTAATAGCTCGGGCTGCCGAAACCGAAAGTGCCCTGCGGGCCGAAACTGATCTGGATGTTCTTGCGCAGACCCGCATGGTAGATCTCATTGAGATAGAGATTGCCGAGCGGCGCGAAATAATGCAGCGCTATGCGTCCGTGCAGGCCGGCAGGTATCGCAATCGCGGCGCTCATGCACACCGCGAGCAGCAATGCACGCAGCTTGCGCGCTTGCAGCATCCAGAGCCAGGCCAGACAAAGCAGCGCAATCGGCAGGACCACGATGCGAGTGAAGCTCGCCGCGAGCCACACTGCGCAGGCGAGTGCGAACGCCGCGCTGCTGCGCTTGCGCACGGCGCGCAGCGTCAAGGCAAATGCAAAGCCGGTCAGTGTCAGCACCAGAGTCTCGGTCATGAAGTAACCATAGAGACCGAGTGCGCCCGGCCACAGTCCGATCAGCACGGCACCCTGTAGCGCGCGCGCGCGCCCCACGAGCTCGCGCAGTGCGCGATACCAGCCGTACGGCATGGCCGCACACAACAGGCCGCAGGCGGCCAGGACCGTGGCCGTGTCCGAGCCCGCTATGGCGCGCAACAGGTACACCCATAGCTGGTACATGATGGGATCGCCGCTGCCGATGACGTTCGGATGCAGAAAATCGCGGCCATTCTCCCAATGGCGTTGCGGATCGGAGAACACGTGTGTGAGCGGCGAGTCGAAGAACGGATAGAGCAGCCGAACGACCAGCACGCAGCCGAAAATGCCCATCCAGCGCAGCTCGCGCGCACTGAGGATGCGTAGCCCTTCGCGATTCATACGGGCCGCATTGTCCGGCGATCGCCCAGGCGGCCGCTGTCGGCTAGACCTGCAGCGGCAGCAATAACCACAGCAGGATGTAGATCAGCAGTCCGGCGCCGAAGTAGAGGAACGTGAGGCAGAAGATCAGGCGCCAGGCCCATGAGGGCAGATCCGTGTGGGCACCGAGGCCGCCGCAGACGCCGCCGATCATGCGATCGCTGCTCGAGCGCGCCAGCTGCTGCAGGAGCCTGCGCGAATGAGTGGCTTGAGTGGCGCCGGCCTGATCGAGCACCTGCTCCTTGGCGCGCGCGTACTCGTCGGCGCTGATCGCGCCGCGCTCATGCAGCGACTGCAGCCGCTCGAGCTCCCCGGTGATGCTCATGCGGAGCACTCGAGCATCGCGCCGCGCTGCAACGGCTCGAGCGTGCCGACGAGCGGTGCGATCGACGACAGGCCCTGCTCGCGCAAGTACTCGGCGATCCCGCGATTGACCCGCTGGCACAGCAGCGGATCGTAGAAGAGCCCGGTGCCGATGCCGACAGTGCTGGCCCCGGCGATGATGAACTCCAGCGCGTCGCTCGCACTGACGATGCCGCCCTGACCGATGATCGGAATACGCTTGGGTCCGGCCACCTCATAAACCTCCTTGACCTTGAGCAACGCGATCGGCTTGATCGCTGGACCGGACAGGCCCCCCTGGCCATTGCCGATCACGGCCCGGCGGGTCGTGATATCCACGGCCATGCCGGTCACTGTATTGATCACGGCCAGCGCATCGGTGCCCGCATCGATGCAGCGGCGCGCATTCTCGCGGATGTCGGTCTGATTCGGTGAGAGCTTGGTGATCAGGGGCTTGGCGGTGACACGCCGGCAAGCCGCCACGACGCGCCCCGACATCTCCGGCACGTTGCCGAACTGCACGCCGCCTTCCTTGACGTTCGGGCAGGAAATGTTGATTTCGATGGCGTCGATCGGCGAATCGTCGAAGCGCCGTGTGACCTCCACGTACTCCTCGATGGTCGATCCGCAGACGTTGGCGATGAAGCGGGTCTCGGTGAAATCCAGCGTCGGCAGGATCTGGCGCACCACATGATCGACGCCCGGATTCTGCAGTCCGATGGCATTGAGCATGCCATCGCTGGTCTCCCAGACGCGATGCGGGGGATTGCCGAGCCGCGGCGCTCCGGTCGTGCCCTTGAGCACGATCGCACCGGCCTCGCGGTTCGAGAAACCCTCGATGCGCGTGTATTCCTCGCCAAAACCGACGCAGCCGGAGAGCAGGACGATGGGGGACGCGAGCTCGAGGCCGCAGAAGCGCGTCGCCAGCGAGGCGGACAGCGCCAGCGCTGCGCTGTCGGCGGGGCCGGGCTCGGTGGCGGCGCTCATGCGGAAATTATCGCTCAACTCCGGTCCCGTGCGGCGGACAGATCGCTTATGGTGCGGCCGTGTTCCATGTGATCCTGCACGAGCCGCAGATCCCGCCCAACACCGGCAACATCATCCGGCTGTGCGCCAATACCGGCTGCCGCCTGCACTTGATCGCCCCGCTGGGCTTCGAGCTGGACCGGCGCTCGGTCCGGCGGGCCGGACTCGACTACGCCGAACTCACCCGCGTGCACACGCACTCGAGCCTCGAGGAGTGTCTGCTCGCCCTGGCCGCGAGCCGCGTGTACGCGATCGAAACCGGCAGCGCAGCGCGCTACGACGAGGCGCGCTTCCAGCGCGGCGATGCACTGTTATTCGGCTCCGAGACGCGCGGACTGCCGGGCGCCGCACTGGCTGCGCTCGCGCCGGGGCGGTGCCTGTCAGTTCCGATGCGGGCGGGCAACCGCAGCTTGAACCTGTCCAACGCCGTGGCGGTCGTGGTCTATGAGGCCTGGCGGCAGCTCGGCTTCGAGCCAAGTCCTGACCTGGTGGCGCTCTCTGCGCGGCCAACCCGCTAATCGAATTCCGGCTTGATCGGCCGCAGCATGAGCCCGCGCACGACCTGCTCGGCGGGCAGGTCTGCGTAGAGCGCGCCGTAGATGCCTTCCGCAATCGGCATGACGACCCCTTCCCGCGCCGCCACGCGGTGCAGGGCGAGCGCGGCCGGATAGCCCTCGACCACCTGTCCGATTGCTTTCAGCGCGGTCTCGACCCGCTCGCCTTGGCCGAGCGCAAGACCGAAGCGGCGGTTACGCGAGTGGTCGTCGGTGCAAGTGAGGACCAGATCGCCAAGTCCCGCGAGCCCCATGAAGGTCTCGCGGCGCGCGCCGAGCGCCACGCCCAGGCGCGTCATCTCGACCAGGCC
>JBELAR010000100.1:0-8440 GCA_049508555.1 Steroidobacteraceae bacterium | reverse complement strand
TCGACCACCAGCAGCGGCGCGGTCCTGACGCTCACGCACACCCTCACGCTCGTGGCCGGGGAGCTCGGCGGAGCCGGTCATGCCGACGGCACCGGCAGCGCGGCGACGTTCTACAGTCCGGCCACCGTGGCCTCGGACTCGGCGGGCAATATCTATGTGGCCGATCAGGGCAATCAAACCATCCGCGTGATCACGCCCGCGGGCGTGGTCAGCACGCTGGCCGGTACACCCGGAATGCTGGGCTCCACCAATGGCACGGGCGCCGCGGCGCTGTTCAATACGCCGAGCCAACTGGCGGTCGATGCCTCCGGCAACGTGTATGTGGCCGACAGTGGCAACGACACGATCCGCATGATCACCCCGGCCGGTGTGGTCAGCACCTACGCCGGCACCGCCGGGGTCAGCGGCGGCAACGACAGTCCCGGGGCGCTGTTCAATTCACCCAAGGGCGTGGCGGTCTATCAACCCGTCGTGCCCGGAGCGGTGACCTTGTTTGTCGCCGACAGCGGCAACAACACGATCCGGGAGATCAACTCGAGCGGACAGGTCACGACCATCGCCGGCACTGCCGGCGCCTCGGGCAGCAACAACGGCACCGGTGCCGCCGCGCGCTTCAGCGGGCCCGGCAGCCTCGCCGTGGATCCGGCCACGGGCAACATCTACGTCGCCGACATCTACAACGACACCATTCGTCTGATCACCTCCGGCGGCGTCGTGAGCACCTTCGCCGGCTCGCTCTACGGCTACGGCTCCAACGATGGCACCGGCGCGGCAGCCCAGTTCGGCGAGCCCTCATCGGTGGCGCTCGATCCTGGCGCGCTGCACCTCTATGTGGCCGATACCGGGAATCAGACCATCCGCCAGATCACGACGGCGGGGGCCGTGGTCACGACCATTGCGGGCAATAACGGCACTGTGGGGGCTACCAACGCCACCGGGACTTCCGCCCTGTTCGAATTTCCGACCGGCATCGCGGCCGATCCGAGCGGCAACCTGTATGTGGCCGACAGTGTGAACTATCTGATTCGCAAGATCACGATGCCCGCAGTCAGCGTCTCGACACTGGCGGGAAACATCGGTGGGCGTGGCTATCAGAATAGCAGCAGCGGCGCGGCGGCACGATTTAATAACCCGCATTACGTGGCCACCGATCCGTCGGGCAATATCTTCGTTGCCGATCATTACAACAATGTCATCCGCATGATCACGCCTGCGGGCGTGGTATCGACTCTGGCCGGCACCGCGGGCCCGGGCGGCTTTCAGGACAGCCCCGGGGCGCTGTTCAACGCGCCCTACGGCATCGCGACGGACGCCTCCGGCAATGTGTATGTCGCGGACTCGGGCAACAACGCGGTCCGCGAGATCGCGATGCCGAGCGCGACCGTGAGCACCATCGCCGGCGGTAACGGCTCGGGCAGTACCGATGGCCCGGGTAGCTCGGCGCAGTTCAATGTGCCCTACTCGGTCGCCTTGAACGCGGCCGGCGACATCTACGTCGCGGACTTCAATAACAACACGATCCGAATGATCGCCCCCGGCGGCGTCGTGTCGACCTTCGCCGGCACCGCAGGGCAGGCCGGGTCGGCTGATGGGAGCGGTGCGGCGGCGAGTTTCTGGGGGCCGCGTGGAGTGGCCACGGACTCCGCGGGCAATGTATACGTTGCGGATCGAAACAACGGCACCGTGCGCATGATCACGCCGGGCGCCGTGGTGAGCACCCTGGCGGGGACCGCAGGCATGGTCGGCTTCCGGGATGGCACCGGAGGGGCTGCGCAATTTGATTGGCCCAACGGTCCGATCGTGGACGCCTCGGACAATGTCTACGTCGCGGATTCTCTCAATCATGCGATCCGCAAGATCACGCCGGCCGGGGTCGTCACAACCATTGCCGGCGCACCCCCCGGTGCCCCGCTCTCCTTCAATGTCGCGCCCGGAACGCTGCCCGCCTCGCTGGACGGACCTTCCTCGGTGGCGCTGCTGCCCGGTCCGCTGCTGCGGCTGGTCATCAACGATGCCACGGAAAACTCGATCCTGTTGATCACCCTGCCCTGA
The DNA here is from genome assembly GCA_049508555.1 of Steroidobacteraceae bacterium. Classification (GTDB taxonomy): domain Bacteria; phylum Pseudomonadota; class Gammaproteobacteria; order Steroidobacterales; family Steroidobacteraceae; genus FEN-1191. Next base: position 6,388 of record JBELAR010000100.1, on the reverse strand, counting down.
AGAGCGAGCGCCCGGGGCGGCGGATGTAGGACTTTCCTTACGTCCTCTCGTCTGAATGGGATTTTATTTTGTTTACTATATAAGTGCGTCCGCCAGATCGCGATAGAGTGTTGGCGATGCCCGTCACGGCATCCAGAGCTGGATACTGAAGCGGCATGGCTACTGACGAGCGGCTTGGGCCTCAAGGCGGCGAATCCCCTGCGCGCACCGAAGAGTCGGTGAACGAGCATTTCAGGCGCCGGCGCCGATGGTTCTGGATCCTCATCGGGCTCCTCTCGATCCTGCTGATCTTCGTGCTCTACCGTGTGTTCAGCGCTCGCGCCCAGGCACGGGCCGCCGCGCGCGCCCAACCCCCTGCCGCCGCGATCACCCAGGGTGCCTCGAGCAGCGGGGACATGAACATGTTCGTCTCGGCCCTGGGTACCGTCACACCCACGAGCACCGTGACCGTGTACAGCCAGATCACCGGCCAGGTCATGAGCGTTCACTATCGCGAAGGACAGATGGTCAAGAAGGGCGATGCGCTCATCGAGATCGATCCGCGTCCCTATCAATCGATGCTGACGCAGGCCCAGGGCGCGCTCGAACACGATGAGGGACTGCTGGCGCAGGCGCGCATGGATCTGCAGCGCTATCAGGCGGCCTACGCACGCAACGCGATTGCCAAGCAGCAGCTCGATGATCAGCAGCAGGCCGTCGTTCAATACGAGGGCAGCGTCAAGGCCGATCAGGGTACGGTGGCCTACGATCAGGTGCAGTTGAGCTATTGCCATATCGTCGCGCCCATCAGCGGGCGCGTCGGGCTGCGGCTGGTGGATCCGGGTAACACGGTCTTCTCCGGCAGCACCTCAACATTTCTGGTCATCACGCAGCTGCAGCCCATCACGGTGGTGTTCAACGTCTCCGAGGACGATCTGCCCCAGGTTCAGACCCAGCTCACGGCGGGCCAGAAGCTGCACGTGGACGCCTTCGACCGCGCCGCGGAGAAGCTGCTGGCCAGCGGTGAGCTCACCTCGCTCGACAATCAGGTCGACACCAGCACGGGCACCGTCAAGTTCCGGGCCGAGTTTCCGAACAAGGATCTGGCGCTCTTTCCCAATCAGTTCGTGAACGCGCGTCTGCTGGTGCAGACCCTGCACCAGGTCACCCTCGTGCCCTCGGCGGCCGTGCAGCGCAACGGCCTCAACGCCTTCGTCTATATCGTGAAGGCCGACGATACCGTGGCGGTGCAGCCGATCACCGTGCTGAGCAGCGATGAGAAGAACACGGCCGTCACCGGCCTTGGCGCCGGCGTGAACCTCGCCACCAGCGGCTTTGACCGGCTCGAGAACGGCGTCAAGGTGCAGATCCGTGCCCCCGCAGCGGCAGCGGCACCCAGCAACGCGCCCCAACGCGGCAACTCCGCCCCAGGCGGCACCACGAGCCCATGAGTCCGTCCGGGCCATTCATCGTTCGGCCCGTCGCGACGGCTCTGCTGATGGTCGCGCTGTTCCTGGCGGGCGGCCTGGGCTACTCGCAATTGCCCGTCTCGGCATTGCCGGAGGTCGACTACCCCACGATTCAGGTGCTGACCTTCTATCCGGGCGCGAGCCCTGCCGTCGTGGCCTCCGCGGTGACCGCGCCGCTGGAGCGGCAGTTCGGCCAGGTCGCGGGCTTGAGCCAGATGACATCGACCAGCGCCGGCGGGGTCTCGGTCATCGTCATGGAGTTCCAGCTGAGTCTGGACATCGACATCGCCGAGCAGGAGGTCCAGGCGGCCATCAACGCGGCGCAGAGTTACCTGCCGTCCAATCTGCCGACCCCGCCGATCTACAGCAAATCCAATCCGGCCGATGCGCCGGTGCTCACGCTGGCGCTGACCTCCAACGAGCTGCCTCTCTCGCAGGTCGAGGACCTGGCCGATACGCGTTTTGCGCCAAAGATCTCGCAGATCACGGGCGTGGGCCTGGTCAGCATCTCGGGCGGCCAGAAGCCCGCGGTACGCATCCAGGCGAATCCCACGGCGCTGGCGGCCTACGGCATCAACCTCGAGGACCTGCGCAGCGCCCTGGTCGGCAACAGCCTCAATTCGGCCAAAGGCAATTTCGACGGCCCGACGCAGGACTATACGATCAACGCCAATGATCAGCTCCTGACCAGCGGCGCCTACAAGTCGGTCGTGGTCGCGTATCGCGACGGCGCGCCCGTGATGCTGAGCGATGTCGCCCGCGTCATCGATGGGGTGGAGAACAACAATCTGGCGGCCTGGGCCAATTTCACCCCGGCCGTGATCCTGAACATCCAGCGCCAGCCCGCAGCCAATACGATCCAGGTGGTCGACAGCATCGAGAAGCTGCTGCCGAGACTCGAGAGCACGCTGCCGCGCGCCGTGCACGTGCAGGTCATCACCGATCGCACGACCGCGATCCGCGCCTCGGTGGAGGACGTCGAGTTCGAGCTGCTGCTGGCGATTGCGCTCGTGGTCATGGTGATATTTGTCTTCCTGCGCAGCATATCGGCCACGATCATACCGAGCGTCGCGGTGCCGCTCTCCTTGATCGGCACCTTTGGCGTGATGTATCTGGCCGGCTACAGCCTGAATAACCTGGCCATGATGGCATTGACGATCTCCACCGGCTTTCTGGTGGACGACGCGATCGTGATGATCGAGAACATCTCGCGTTACATCGAGCAGGGTGAGACGCCGCTGCAGGCTGCGCTCAAGGGCGCGGGGCAGATTGGCTTCACGATCATGTCCCTGACCGTATCGCTGATCGCCGTGCTGATCCCATTATTGTTCATGGGCGATGTGGCGGGCCGCCTGTTCCGTCAGTTTGCCGTGACCCTTGCCGTGGCCATCCTGCTCTCCGCATTCGTCTCCCTCACGCTCACGCCCATGATGTCGGCGCGGCTCTTGCGCCACACGCCGCCGGAGCAGCAGGGCCGCTTCTATCGGGCCTCGGAGCGGGTCTTCGAGCGCATCGTCGCCGCCTACGGACGAATGCTGCAGATCGTGATCCGCCATGAGCGCATCACGATACTGGTGGCTGTCGCGACCGTGCTGCTCACGGCGATTCTCTACATCGTGATACCCAAGGGTTTCTTTCCGACACAGGACACGGGCATCATCCAGGGCATCTCGCAGGCGGCCGCCTCGACCTCGTTCGAATCGATGTCCGAGGCGCAGCAGCAGCTTGCCAAAGTGATACTGGCCGATCCGGCGGTGGACGGCATCTCATCCTTCATCGGCGCTGACGGCACCAACACGACGCTCAACAGCGGCCGCATCCAGATCAACCTCAAGCCCCTCAATCAGCGCCACCTCTCATCGACCGAAGTCATCAACCGGCTCGGCGCCAAGCTGGCGCAGGTCCCGGGCATCCGTCTCTACATGCAGCCGGTGCAGGACCTGACCGTCGATGATCGGGTCAGCCGCACCGAATATCAGTACACGCTGGAGGATCCGAATCAGAACCAGCTCGATACGGTGGTCAATGATCTGGTCGCGAGGCTCAAGAAGCTGCCGCAGCTCACCGACGTGGTCACGGATCAGGAGCTCAACGGCCTGGAAGCCTCCCTCACGATCGACCGCGCCACGGCCTCGCGCTTCGGCATCACTCCCGAGACGATCGACAACACGCTCTACGACGCCTTCGGACAGCGCCAGATCAACACGCTCTACACCCAGCTCAATCAGTACCACGTGATTCTGGAGACGGATCCGAGTTTCCGCCGCGACCCGCAGCGCCTGCAGGATATCTATATCCAGTCCTCGGCCACGAGCAGCTCCTCCAATGGCACGGCCTCGAACACCGCCGGCTCATCCTCGGCGGCCGGTTCCGCAGTCGCGGCGAGTGCGGGCAATGCGATGCTCAGCGCCTCGGCGAGCCCCGTGCTCTCAGGCGCCACGGCCTCGAGTTCGGCACTCGCGAGCGGCAGTGCGGCCAACGGCTCGAGCCTCGGGAGCGTCAATACGAGCTCCGCACTCGCGCCCTCCTCGCTCGCCTCGCCCCTCACCACGGTCCTGACCAGCGCCAGCGCGGGCAGTTCCATCTCCTCGAGCGCCAACACGTCGCTGAGCGGCACCTCGCGCGCCGGATCGGCGGGGAGTTCAACCTCTGCCAGTACCGCCGTAACCCAGACCCCGGTTCCCCTCGGCGCCTTCACGCACCTGCAGATGCAGAGCGAGCCGCTCTCGATCAATCACCAGGGACAGTTTCCGGCCGCCACCATCTCGTTCAATCTGGCTGCCGGATACTCGCTGGGTCAGGCGCTCAATGCGTTCGACAAAGTGGTCGCGGCGGCAAAGCTGCCCGGGAGCGTGATCGCCAACTACCAGGGCGCCGCCGCCGCGTTCCAGAGCTCCCTGTCCAACGAGGGCCTGCTCGTGCTCGCCGCCATCGTCACCGTGTACATCGTGCTCGGCGTGTTGTACGAGAGCTTCGTGCATCCGATCACGATTCTCTCGACGCTGCCCTCGGCCAGCCTCGGGGCGTTGCTGGCACTCATGCTGTTTCATCTCGATCTCGACATCGTCGCCATCATCGGCATCATTCTGCTGATCGGCATCGTGCAGAAGAACGGCATCATGATGGTCGATTTCGCGCTCGATCTGGAGCGCAAGCAGGGCAAGGCCGCGCCGGAGGCGATTTACCAGGCTTCGCTGCTGCGCTTCCGGCCGATCGTGATGACGACGCTGGCCGCATTGTTCAGCGGCGTGCCGCTCGCCTTCGGCAGTGGCATAGGCTCCGAGCTCAGACGACCCCTGGGCGTCGTGATGGTCGGCGGTCTGCTGGTGAGCCAGGTGCTCACGCTCTTCACGACCCCCGTCATATACATTTTCTTTGACAACCTCGGCAGACGCTTCTCGCGCCATCGCGCGCGCGAGCACGATCTGCCGGCACCGAATCCGAGCCAGGCATGAATCCCTCGAGCGCCTTCATCGCACGGCCCATTGCCACGACGCTGCTGACCGCGGCCGTGGCACTGGCCGGGGCGATCGGTTTCGTGGTGCTGCCGGTCTCGCCGCTGCCGCAGGTGGACTTTCCGACGATTTCTGTCGCGGCCAGCTTGCCCGGCGCGAGTCCGGACATCATGGCCTCCTCGATTGCCACACCGCTCGAGCGCGAGTTCGGTCACATCGCCGGCGTAACCGAGATGACCTCCACGAGCACTCTCGGCACGACCGCGGTCACGCTGCAGTTCGATCTGAGCCGCGACATCAATGGCGCGGCGCGCGATGTCGAAGCCGGCATCAACGCGGCGCGCAGCTATCTGCCCTCGAATCTCCCGGCCAATCCGACCTACCGCAAGATCAATCCGGCCGATTCGCCCATTCTGCTGCTCGGACTGCAGTCGGAGGTCTACGACGTACCGACGCTCTACGATGAAGCCTCCACCGTGATCGAGCAGCGCATATCGCAGATCTCCGGCGTCGGGCAGGTGACGGTCGTCGGCGCATCGCTCCCGGCCGTGCGCATCGAGCTCAACCCCAATCAGCTCGCGAGCTACGGCATCGGACTGCAAACCGTGCAGCAAGCGGTGGCAGGCCAGAACTCAAATCTGGCCAAGGGCCAGATCGGCGTCGCCAACGGCACGGCGGATATCGCGACCAACGATCAGATCTCCAAGGCCGCCGACTACAAGCCGCTGGTCGTGGGCTACGCCCACGGCGGGGCGGTACGACTGGCCGACGTGGCCGACGTGATCGACTCGCAGCAGACCGTGCGGCAGGCGGGCTTCCTCAACGGCAAGCCCTCGGTCAACATCATCGTGTTCCGCCAGCCCGGCGCCAACATCATCTCGACGGTCGATGCGATCAAGGCGGCCATTCCCGGACTGCTGGCCAGCATTCCGCGCGGCGAGCATCTGGTCACCATTCTGGATCGCACGCTCACGATCCGCGCCTCGGTCGCCGACATCGAGCGCACGCTCATCATCTCGGTGCTGCTGGTCATCACCGTGGTGTTTGTGTTCCTGCGCAGCGTGCCGGGCACCCTGATCCCGGCCGTCGCCGTTCCGGTCTCGCTGGTCGGTACCTGCGCGGTCATGTATCTGGCCGGCTTCTCGCTCGACAACCTCTCGCTCATGGCGCTGGCGATCGCGAGCGGCTTCGTGGTCGATGATGCCATCGTCGTGATGGAAAACATCACGCGACACGTCGAGCGGGGGCTCAAGCCCATGCAGGCCGCGCTGCTCGGTGCACAGGAGATCGGCTTCACCGTGCTCTCGATCAGCATCTCGCTGATTGCCGTGTTCATACCGATTCTGTTGATGGGTGGCATCATCGGGCGATTGTTCCGCGAGTTCGCCCTCACGCTGTCCACCGCGATTCTGGTCTCGATGGTGATCTCGCTGACGACCACGCCGATGATGTGCGCGCGCATTTTGGCGGCGGAAAAGGACAAGC
>JBELAR010000010.1:0-30014 GCA_049508555.1 Steroidobacteraceae bacterium | reverse complement strand
CCCTGATACCGCCTTTGACGATGTCCTTGAGCTCGATCACGCCGAGTACGCGGCCGTCGTCGGCGACCACCAGCGGCGTGCTGCCCTGGCGGGCGACGCGCTGGACGGTGTCGCGCACCGGTTGTGGAAACGGCTCGCCGCGTGCCTCGACGTAGCCGGCAATCGCATCGGCGGCGCCCTTGCGGACCTCGCGAGCCCCGATGTTCACGCCGCTCATGCGTGTATGGGCCGAAAACTGCACGAACGCGGCGCCCAGAGCACCCAGATCGCGTTCGCGCAGATTGAAGCGCTGCTTGGCCAGCACGACGATGCTGCGGCCTTCCGGAGTCTCATCGGCGAGTGAGGCGAGCTGGGCCGCGTCGCCCAATTCCTGCTCGGAGATGCCGGGAGCCGGCAGAAACGCCACGGCCTGACGGTTGCCGAGCGTGATGGTGCCGGTCTTGTCGAGCAACAGCACATCGACGTCACCGGCCGCCTCCACCGCGCGGCCGGATGTGGCGATCACATTCGCCTGCAGCAGCCGGCTCATGCCCGCCACGCCGATCGCCGACAGCAGGCCGCCGATGGTGGTGGGAATCAGGCACACCAGCAACGACACCAGCGCCGTGAGGGTAATGGGGCTGCCTGACTTGCTGACCTCGACGCTGTAGAGCGAGAACGGCAGCAGGGTCACGATCACGACCAGGAACACCAGGGTGAGGGCCACGAGCAGTATGGTCAGCGCGATCTCATTGGGAGTCTTCTGCCGCTGCGCTGCTTCCACCATTGAGATCATGTGATCGAGGAACGTCTCTCCCGGGTTCACGGTCACGCGCACGACGATCCAGTCGGACAATACTTTGGTGCCGCCGGTCACCGAAGAGAAATCCCCGCCCGACTGGCGGATCACGGGGGCTGACTCCCCGGTGATCGCGCTCTCATCGACCGAGGCTGCACCCTCAATGACCTCGCCATCCACGGGAATAGTGTCCCCGGTCTCCACCAGGATCACATCGCCTTTCCTGAGTTCCTCGGCGTTGACGCGCACACTCGCGCGCTGCGAGAGCGCCGGGTCCAGCAGCTTCTTGGCGAACACGGTCTGGCGCATGCTGCGCAGCGACGCCGCCTGGGCGCGGCTGCGGCCCTCAGCCAGCGCCTCGGCGAAGTTCGCGAACAGCACCGTGAAGAGCAGCCAGACGGTGATGGCGAGGATGAAGCGGGCCGGCGCCTCGCCGTGGCCGCCGAGCGCCTGGACATAGAGGATTGCGGTGACGAGCGTTCCGAGGTAGACCACGAACATCACGGGATTGCGCCACTGCGTGCGCGGATCGAGCTTGCGCACGGCATCGAGCAATGCCGGGCCGAGGAGCTTGCGATCGAACAGCGACAGTTGCTGGCGCGACATGCGAATCCCGCTATTTATAGGCCGCGAGCATGTAGTGCTCGACCACGGGCCCGAGCGCGAGCGCCGGTACGTAGGTCAGAACGCCGATCAGCAGGATCGAGCCGATCAGCAGCGCCACGAACAGAGGTCCATGCGTGGGCATCGTGCCTTCGGTCACTGGAATGCGCTTCTTCGCCGCGAGCGATCCCGCGATGGCGAGCGCTGCGACGATCGGCCAGAAGCGGCCGAACCACATGGCCAGCGCGGTCGATACGTTGTAGTACGGCGTGTTGGCCGACAGTCCCGCAAACGCGCTGCCGTTGTTGTTCGCAGCGGAGGTGAAGGCGTAGAGGATCTCGCTGAATGCGTGCGCACCGGGATTGGCGACGCCGGCCTTGCCGGCATCGCTCATGACGGCAAGCGCGGTGCCGATCAGCGCGATGAACGGCGTCGTGAGGATGAATACCGAGGCCATCTTCATCTCAAACGCCTCGATCTTCTTGCCGAGATACTCCGGAGTGCGGCCGATCATGAGGCCGGCGATGAAGACGCCGAGAATGGCAAAGATCAGCACCGAGTACAGTCCGGTGCCGACGCCTCCCGGGGAAAGCTCGCCGAGCTGCATCAGAAACAGTGGCACGAGGCCGCCCAGAGGCGTCAATGAATCGTGCATCGTATTCACCGCGCCGCAGGAGGTCGCAGTGGTGACGGCCACGAACAGCGCCGAGGCGGCGATGCCGAAGCGCGTCTCCTTGCCCTCCATGTTGCCGCCGGCCTGGAGCGGGCTCGCCGCCTGATCGATGCTCTGCTGCGCGATGAGCGGGTTGCCGTGCTGTTCACTCTGATAGCCCACGATCACGAGCGGGACGAACAGGATGACCATCGCCGCCATGATGGCCCAGCCCTGGCGGGTGTCGCCGACCATGCTGCCGAAGGTGTAGGTCAGGGCAAATGGAATGACCACGATTGCGAGGATCTCGAGCAGATTCGTCAGCGGAGTCGGATTCTCATAGGGGTGAGCCGAATTCGCATTGAAGAAACCGCCGCCGTTGGTGCCGAGCTCCTTGATCGCTTCCTGCGAGGCGACCGGGCCCATCGGCAAACTTTGAATGCGGGTCGTGACGCTCTGCGTCACGGCGTTGCCGGCCGCGTCCTTGAGGGCATTGCCCTGCGCGTCGGTCGCCGGGTTCTGGTAGGTCAGAGGCTCGAGCGTCGTGGCATCCTTGTAGGCATCGAAGTTCTGAATGACGCCTTGGCTCACGAGCACGAGCGCGAGCACCACGGCCATCGGCAACAGCAGGTACAGCGAGCAGCGCGTGAGATCGACCCAGAAGTTGCCCAGGGCCTGGGTGCTGTGGCGCACGAAGCCGCGGATCAGCGCGATGGCGACCGTGAGCCCCGTGGCCGCGGAGAGAAAATTCTGCACGGCGAGCCCGGCCATCTGCACCAGGTAGCTCATGCTCGACTCGCCCGAGTAGGCCTGCCAGTTGGTGTTGGTGACGAAGCTCACCGCGGTGTTGAACGAGGAATCGGCGCTCACCGCCGCGAAATGCTGCGGATTGAGCGGCAACCACAGTTGCAATCGCTGCAAGCCGTAGACGATGAGGGTACCGAGCGCATTGAGCAGCAGCAGCGAGAGCGCATAGTGCGTCCAGGCCATCTGCGCGCTCGGATCCACCCCACAGATCCGGTAGAGGTAACCCTCGATACGGCCGCCCAGACGCAGGGGCAGTCTGTCCCTGCCTTCCATGACATCGGCAATGTAGACGCCGAGCGGCCGCACGCACAGCAGCGTGATACCGAGGAACAGCGCGAGCAGCAGCCAGAACATCGCGAGGACCTCAGAAGCGCTCGGCTCTGATCAGCGCGTAGAGCAGATAGCCGAACAGGCACAGCGCGAGCAGGCCCGAGAGCCAGTACATGCCGCTCATGGCGCTTTACCGAGCCGCTCGAAGGCCCGCACCAGGGCGTGAGTCACGCCATAGAGAACTGTGATGACGAGCACAAAGACCGCGTCCATGGTGAGACCCTTGGTCGAAGCGACTATTGCCGGCACTGTAGAGCCTAGCGTATCAAAAACACGTAAAGAATCCGGGGACTGGCGCTTGCGCCTCCGGGGTGTTTTCGGCGAGCCTAGCCTCCGAGCGCAGCTCCTGTGGCTCAGAGCACGATGAACGATAATCGCCCCGATCCGGACCAGTTACTCGCGAAACTACGGGCGGCGGAGGCGCGCGCGCGGCGCGGGCAGCTCACGATCTTCTTCGGTGCCAATGCCGGCGTCGGCAAGAGCTACGCGATGCTGGAGGCGGCGCAGCGGCGCCACCGCGAAGGCATCGACGTCGTGGTCGGCTACGTCGAGCTGCATGGGCGCGAGGAGACCGAGCGGTTGTTGTCGGGGCTCGAGCAACTGCCGCCGCTACAGATCGCGGTCGGGGAGAGCACGCGCCGCGAGTTCGATCTCGACGCCGCGCTGGCTCGCAAGCCGCGGCTGCTGCTGGTCGATGAGCTCGCGCACACCAACATCAGCGGCGGGCAGCCGCCGCCGCGTCACGAGAAGCGCTGGCAGGACATCGAGGAACTGCTCGACGCCGGGATCGACGTCTACACGACCGTCAACGTGCAGCACCTGGAATCCTTGAACGACGTCGTGACTCAGATCACCGGCGCGCGCCAGCTCGAGACCGTGCCGGATCGCGTGTTCGATGAGGCCGATGAGGTCAAGCTGGTCGATCTGCCACCGGATGATCTGCTGCAGCGCCTGCGTGAGGGCAAGGTGTATGTGGCGAGTCAGGCGCAGCACGCGCTCGGCAATTTCTTCCGCAAGGGCAATCTGATCGCGCTGCGCGAGCTGGCGTTGCGCAAGACCGCCGACCGCGTGGATCAGGCGATGCGAGACTACCGCGGCGAGAAGTCGGTACGCGCAAGCTGGGCGGCGCGCGAGCGGCTGCTGGTCGCGGTCGGGCCGGACGCGCAGGCCGAGCGGCTCACGCGCGCGGGCAAGCGCCTGGCGGACGGGCTCGATGCCGAATGGCTCGTGGTGTACGTCGAAACACCCGATCTGATCCGTCTGACAGAGGCCGATCGCAACCGCCGCATCGCGATCCTGCGGCTCGCCTCGTCCCTGGGCGCGGAGGCGATCACGCTCGGCGGCTCCTCGGCAGCCGAGGAGTTGCTGCAGTACGCGCGCACCCGCAACGTCACGCGACTGCTGATCGGTGCACCGAACAAGCCGCGATGGTGGCGCCTGCTGCGCCCCTCGGTCACCGAGCAGGTGCTCGCGGCAGCCCGCGATGTCGACGTGCTCGTGATCGGCAGTCATGGCGAAGAGCCCGCACGCCCGGCGAGCGCCGCCCCGGCCGCAGCGAGCGCGGACCTGCGGCGGCTGCCACGCTACTCGCTCGCGGTGGCCTCGACGCTGGCCGCCACCGCAGGGTGCTGGATCTTCTACCGCCTGTTTCCGCAACTGGCGCAGGCCAACCTGGTCATGATCTATCTGCTCTCCACGGCGCTGGTCGCCGTGTACGCGGGCCGGCGCGCGGCGATACTGAACTCACTGCTCGGAGTCGCGGCCTTTGACTTCGTGTTCGTGCCGCCGCGCTATTCATTTGCGGTCAGCGATGTGCAGTACCTGATCACCTTCGCGATCATGCTCGCCGTCGCCCTGATCATCGGCAACCTCAACGCCAGCGTGCGGCAGCAGGCGCGCGTGGCCGGGCATCGCGAACGGCGCACCGCGCTGCTGTATGCCATGACGCGCCAGCTCGCACAGACCCGGGGCCGCGATGAGATGGCGGACGTGGCCGTGAGGCACGTCAACCAGGTGTTCGACAGCCGTACGGTGCTGCTATTCGCCGACGAGCACGGCCGCGTGGTCTACCCGCGCGCGCCGTTGCCCGAAGTGTCCTTCACCGGGGCCGATCTCGGCGTTGCCCAGTGGGTGTTCGATCACGACAAACCCGCGGGTCTGGGCACCGACACCTTGAGCGCGGCGGCCGGTCTGTATCTGCCTCTCGCCGGTGGCGAGCGCGTGTTCGGCGTGCTGGCGATACAGCCGCACAATCCGCGACGCGTGACACTGCCCGAGCAGTTCCGTTTGCTCGAGACTTTCGCCGCCCAGATCGGTCTTGCCCTCGAGCGCGCGGATTTCGCGGTGCACGCCCAGGCCGCCGAAGTACGCGCCGAGACCGAGGCGATCCGCAACGCCCTGCTGGCCTCGATCTCGCACGATCTGCGCACGCCGCTCGCGACCATTGCCGGGGGCGCCGCCACACTCGCCGGCAATCTCGATGCGCTGGGCGAGGCCGATCGCCGAGCCCTCGCGGCTTCGGTCAGCGAGGAGGCGACGCGCATGAGCGAGCGCATCACGACTCTGCTCGATCTGGTGCGACTCGAGACTGGCGCCATGAAGCCGCGCCTGGATGAATACGAGCTCGGTGAAATCCTCGGTTCGGTGCTGCATCGGCTCGAATCGCGGCTGCGTGCGTACCGCGTGCGCATCGAGCTGCCTGAGTCGCTGCCACTGCTGCACGTCGATGGCCGCCTGATCGAGCAGGTACTCGAGAACCTGCTGGATAACGCGAGCAAATACACCCCGGCGGGCAGCGAGATCCGCGTCAGCGCACGGGCGCTGACGCGGCAGATCGAGGTCAGCGTCGAGGACAACGGGCCGGGTCTGCCCGGCAAGGATCCTGAGGTCCTGTTCGAGAAATTCCAGCGCGGCGCGCCCGAGGGGGCCGCCGGCGGCATTGGTCTGGGGCTGGCGATATGCCGTACCATCGTCGGGCTGCATCACGGGCGCATCTGGGCCGAGAATCGCACCCCGCATGGCGCGGCCTTCCGTTTCAGCCTGCCGCAGTCCCCGGCGTCGCGGCAGCCGGCGCGTATCGAAGCCATGTCCGCCACGTGACCGTAGCCAGCCGCGCCGTGCTGGTGGTCGAGGACGAGCCGCACATCCGGCGTGTGCTGCGCACGTTGCTCGAGCTCGAAGACTTCCGCGTCATCGAGGCGGAGACCGCCGCGTTCGGGCTCAGTGCAGCGCGCACCTATAAGCCCGATCTCGTGATCGTCGATCTGGGGCTACCCGACCGCGACGGCATGGAGGTCATTGCAGGCGTGCGCGCCTGGTCGCGCGTGCCGATCATCGTGCTCTCGGCGCGCAGCGCCGAGTCGGACAAAGTCGCCGCGCTCGAGGCGGGGGCGGACGACTACATCAGCAAGCCGTTCGGGGCGCGCGAGCTCGGCGCGCGGGTGCAGGTGGCGCTGCGCCACAGCGCCAGCGCCGGCGCCGCCGGGGCCTGCCTGACGATCGGCCAATGGCGCATCGATCTGCAGGCGCGCACGGCAAGGAATGAGGCCGGTGAGGAGCTGCACCTCACGCCGATCGAGTACCGGCTGCTGGAGGTGCTCGCCGAGCATATTGGCTTCGTCGTAACCCATCGCGTGCTGTTGCAGCAGGTGTGGGGACCCGGGAGCGCGACCCAGACCCACTATCTGCGCGTCTACATGAAGCAATTGCGCAGCAAGCTCGAGCCCGACCCGGCGCGGCCGCACTGGCTGCTGACCGAGACCGGAGTCGGCTATCGTCTGGCGCAGCGGGACTAGAGCCGTGGTCGCCGCGAGCGGTGCATGCAAGCATTTCTGATTTCCACCGCCGGGATCGCGCTGGGCGAACTCGGCGACAAGACGCAACTGCTCGCGCTGATTCTGGCCACGCAGTTGCGCCGTCCACTGGCCATCATCCTGGGCATCCTGGTGGCGACGCTGGCCAATCACCTGCTCGCCGCGTTGCTCGGTCAATGGGTCGGATCGTTATTGACCCCGCAATTGTTGCGCTGGACGCTTGGAATCTCCTTCCTGGCGCTGGCTGTGTGGATTCTGGTACCGGACAAGCTCGACGCAGTTGCGAGCGCGCGCGGCGGCTACGGCGCATTCGTCCTGACGCTCACGAGCTTCTTTCTGGCGGAAATGGGCGACAAGACACAGATCGTGGCGATGGCACTGGCCGCCAGATTTCACGATCTGACCGCGGTCGTGGCAGGCACCACCCTCGGCATGATGCTGGTCAACGTACCCACGGTGTTGCTGGCCCAGCGCGTGACCCGCATCGTGCCCCTCGCCTGGATCCGGGTGGGCGCGGCACTGCTATATGCGCTGCTCGGCGCACTCACGCTGCTCGGCTACGCCAGCTTCGGCGCGCTGCGCGGGCCCTGAGCCGCGGCGGGAGCGGCGCTTCGCAGTGCGGCCGGTCACAATTCCGCCGCATCGCCACTGGCGCTGTGCGATGGCGCACGCAATGCGGCCGTGCGCTGTCCTAGGCTGCAGCAACGGATCTGATCGCCAACCAACCGCAGGACGCTGCCATGCCACTATCTACTGCCAAGCAGGCGCTCAATGAGTTAGCCAGCGAATGGGACGGTTCGTTGCCGGACGATCGCGCGCGCGCCGAGGCTGAGCTCGCAGAGCTGGCGCTGCATCTGGTGCGCCTTGCCGGCCAGTGCGGCGTCGATCTGGCGTATGTGACCAGCAAGCGCCTGCACCGCGAGGCCGCAGCCCAGCCGACGCCCGCGCCCCGCTATTACCCCTGCTCGACCGTCGCGCGGCACAGCCGCCACTAGCCACTAGCCACTAGCCAGGGCGCGGTCAAGCTAGGCTGCGATCCCGTACTGGCGCAGCAGCGCCGCAACCTCGGGCTTGCGGCCACGAAACTCCACGAACGCCTCGAGCGCATCGCGACTGCCGCCGCGCGCCAGGATGCTGTCGAGGAAGCGCCGGGCCGTGGCGCGGTCGAAGGTGCCCTGCTCGACGAAGGCGCCGAACGCGTCGGCCGCGAGTACCTCTGCCCACTTGTAGCTGTAGTAGCCGGCCGCATAACCGCCGGCAAAAATGTGGCCGAAGCTGTGCGGGTAACGGTTCCACTCCGGAATGCGCAGCACCGCCACCTCGCCCCTGACTTCGCGCAGCGTGTCGTAGATGCGGCCGCCGCGTGCAGGGTCGTATTCGGCATGCAGGCGCATATCGAACAGCGCGAACTCGACCTGCCGCAAGGTCTGCAGCCCGGCCTGGAAGCTGCGCGTGGCGATCAACTGGCGCTGTGTCTCGGGCGCGATGGGCTCGCCGGTGCGCACGTGGGAGGAAATGCGGTTCAGCACGTCGCTCTGCCAGGCATAGTTTTCCATGAACTGGCTCGGCAGCTCGACCGCATCCCAGGCCACGCCATTGATGCCGGCCAGGCTCGGATAGTTCACGCGCGTGAGCATGTGATGCAGCCCGTGGCCGAATTCATGGAACAGCGTCACGACGTCATCGTGCGTGAGCAGCGCCGGTCGATCCCCCGAGGGCGGCAGGGAATTGCACACCAGATACGCCACGGGCAGGATGGTTTGGCCGTTGAGTGCCTTGCGACCGATGCAGTCGTCCATCCAGGCGCCGCTGCGCTTGTGCGCTCGGGCGCAGGCATCGAGGTAGAAGCTCGCGAGCGGCGCCCCTGCCGGCGTCTGCACCTCGAAGTAGCGCACGTCCGGGTGCCATACCGGCACGCCGCTGCGCTCGCGGATCCGCACGTCAAAGAGCCGCTCGGCAACCTCGAACAGCCCCTGGAGCACACGTGGCAACGGCAGATAATCGCGCAGCTCCTCCTGCGAGACCGAATAGCGGCTCTGCTGCAGGCGCTCGGAGAAGTAAGTGATGTCCCAGGCATCGAGTTGCGCGCCGGCGAACTGCTCGAGCTCGGCCAGTTCGGCGGCGGCGGCCGGTCGCGCCGCACGCACGAGCTGTCGCAGGAAGTCCGTGACCTCCGGTACCGTACGGGCCATGCGGTTGGCCAGCGCATACTCGGCAAAGTTGTTGAACTCGAGCAAATGCGCGGCCTCATGCCGCAGCCGCAGGATGTCCTCCATGACCGCCGTGTTATCGAACTGGCCGGCGCTCGGGCCGCGGTCCGAGGCACGCGTGGACCAGGCCTCGTAGAACGCGCGCCGCAGCGGCGCGGATTGTGCGTCGGTCACGACTGCGACGTAGGTCGGCTGGTCCAGCCCGAATAGCCAGCCCTCCACGCCCTGCTCGACCGCGCGGCGGCGTGCCTGCTCGAGGATCCCCTCGTTGATTCCGGCCAGCTGGCCGCCGTCGCGCACCTGGTGCGACCAGGCGTTGGTCGCGTCGAGTACGTTCTCCTCGAATTTCGCCGACAGTCGCGAGAGCTCCATCATCACGGCCTTGAATCGCGCCTTGCGGGGGGCATCCAGCGCGACGCCGGCGAGCCGGAAGTCTCTGAGTGCGTGCTCGAGCACCTGGCGCTGCACACCGTCCAGGGCCTCCTGCTCGCTCTGCGCGATGTGTGCGTAGGCACGGTACAGCCGCTCGCTCTGGGACAGATCGGTGTGGTACTCCGAGAGCAACGGCAGACAGGCGTTGTAGGCCGTGCGCAGTGCGTCGCTGTTCATGACCGCATTGAGATGTCCGACCGGTGACCAGACCCGGCTCAGGCGGTGCTGCAACTCCTCCAGCGGTTCCACGATGCTGCGGAAACTCGGGTTCGGCTCGCCCTCGATCTGCGCCACGCGCAGCCGGTGCTCGGCGATGAGCCGTGAGATGGCGGGCTCGATCTGCTCGGGCACGATGGCATCGAAGCGCGGGAGCGGTGTGTCTTGCAAAAGCGGATTGTCGCTGGACATCGGTTCGGCCTTATGAATCCTGACGGGCATTTTAGCCCCGAGCGCGCGGTGTAACATGGTCAAAATGAATGACGGCAGCCGCTGCGGCCGAGGTGCCCTGGAATGACATCCGAATACGACCTGGTTGTGATCGGCGGCGGCAGCGGCGGGCTCGCCTGCGCACAGCGCGCGGCCGAGTATGGGGCGCGCACGCTGGTGGTCGAAAGTCATCGACTGGGAGGCACCTGCGTGAACGTCGGCTGCGTCCCCAAGAAGGTCATGTGGAACGCCGGCCAGATCGGCTACGCGCTGCGGGATGCCGCGGACTACGGCTTCAGCGCCACACCGGGGCTTCACGACTGGGGGCGGCTCAAGCGCGCGCGGGATGAATACGTGGCTCGGCTCAACGCCATCTACGAGGGCAACCTGGAGCGCCGCCATGTCGATCTGCTGCGCGGCCGGGCCAGGCTGCGCACAGCGCAGTCGATCGAGGTGGAAGGACGATTGATCTCGGCGGGCTCGATCGTGCTGGCGACCGGCAGCCGGCCGACGATACCGCCGTTGCCGGGCGCAGCGCTCGGTTTGACCTCCGATGGCTTCTTCGAACTCGACGCACGCCCGCAGCGTGTCGCGATCGTCGGCGGCGGCTATGTGGCGGCCGAGCTGGCGGGGATCTTCGACGCGCTCGGTTCCCATACGACGCTGGTATTGCGGCATCAGCGCATCCTGCGCCACTTCGACGCCATGCTTGGCGCGGCCCTCATGCAGATCATGCGCGATGAAGGCGCCGAAATTGCCATCGACGCGCTGCCCACGGCATTGCAGCGCAATGCGGCTGGAGCGCTCGAACTGCGGGTGCAGGACGGGCGAGTGTTCGGACCCTTTGATTGTCTGATCTGGGCCATCGGGCGTACCCCCGCCACGGGCGAGCTGGGGCTCGAGAGCCTGGGGATAGCCCTCGACGCTGCCGGCCATGTGCTCACCGACGAATACGAGCGCAGCAGCGTCGAGCACGTCTATGCGATCGGCGACGTGACGATACACGCGGGCCTCACGCCGGTTGCAATCGCGGCCGGTCGACGCCTGTCAGACCGGCTCTTCGGCGCTCAGCCGGAGCGCAAGCTCGACTATGACAACGTCCCCACGGTCGTCTTCAGCCATCCGCCCATCGGCACGGTGGGACTGAGCGAGGAGAGCGCACGGCAACGCTATGGGGATGCGGTGCAGGTCTATGAGTCGGGTTTCCTGCCGATGTACCACGCGGTGACGGCACGCAAGCCGCGCGCGGCCATGAAGCTGGTCACGCTCGGCGCGGAGCAGAAGATCATCGGTATCCACGTCATCGGCGCGGGAGCCGACGAGATGCTGCAGGGTTTCGCCGTGGCGCTGCGCATGGGTGCGCGCAAGCGTGACTTCGACGACACGGTGGCGATCCATCCGACCAGTGCGGAAGAGCTGGTTACGATGCGCTGATATGGCCCGCAGTTGTCAACAGGCGCGAGGCCGCTCAGGGCGCCGGCGGCACGATGTCCGCTGCCATCTGCGCGAGGACCTGCGCGCTCGCCTGCTCGAAGGCGGCAATCACGGCCTGCATGCGATCGGCCCCGGCTCTGATCTCGCTGCGCACGGTGAAACTGGCGATCACGCTGCGGTCCGTACGCCGGCCGAGCGTGCATACCAGCGCCACCCGCACGCTCGGCACTCCGGAGGCGTCGTACACGGCCTCGAAGTGCTGCAATTCCAGGCCCAGTACGTACTGCGCCGAGAACGGTCCGGTATCGGACTCCACGCTCGAGAAGCGCTGCGCGTCCCGCAGCCGATCGACCACGAGGCTCTGCAGCATCGAGGGTGCCGGCACGGCCCAGCGGGCATTGGTGTAGAAGTCCAGGCGCTGCCCGGGGCGCAGTACCGCGATGTCTGCGCGCGCGAGACCCGGCGCGGCGCTCGGCATCAGGACCTCGAGGCTGTCTGCAGCGCTGGGCGGCGCCACGGCGGACGCTGCGCCCTCTGGCGCGCTGCTCGCCACCTCCGGCGTGCCGGCGGCAGCCTCGAGCACGTAGATCTGCTTTGCGGGAATCTTGCTGTTCAGTCCGCTCACGCAGGCTGCCAGTGCGATCAGCACCAGCGCTACGCTCAGCCCGCGCACGCTCTGGCGCCTCACGGCGGAATGCTCACGCCGGTGACCGGCTGCTGATAGATCAGGCGCGAGGGGTTCTCGCGCAGGCTCTCGGACAGCTCGCTGATCTGTTCGGCCGCGGCGCGGCTGTCACGCAGCAGTGCTTCGAGCTGCGGCAGTCCCTCACGCATGAAGCCGCTCAGTTGCGTGCGATTTTCGCCCAGGAAGGCGTTTATGGTGTCGCTGGCAGTCGCCAGATTGGCGCTGGTCTTGCGCAGGCTCTGTATCGCCGCCAGCAGGTCCACGCTTGCGGTCGCGGTCGAGCCATGGATTTCACTGATGAGTGCTCGCGCATCGGAGGTGGCCGAGCGCAGCGTATCCAGCAGGCTGTCGACGCTGCGCGCGCTCTGCGGCAAGCCCGCGGTCGCCGTGTCGAGATTGACGACGATGCGATCGACGGTGCGGATATTGCTATCCGAAAGCAGCTGGGTAGCGCGATCGACCAGATCGTTCAGACGCGCGGTCAGTGTCGGCAGGCTGCTGAGAAACTGATCCAGATCCGAATGCACGGAACGGATCACAGGGTAGGTCTCGCTCGGTACGGCGGTGAGGATACGTCGCACGTTGTCCGAGTCGCGCTGCTGTTCCAGATCGATGTAGAGCAGGCCGGTCACGCCCTGCAGCGACAACTCCGCGAGGGTTTTGTCCGAAATCGGCGTCGTGTCCTCGATGTCGGCCACGACCTGAACGCGATTGGCCGCGCGCGGATCGATGCGGATGCGCTGTACACGGCCGACGTCAACGCCGAGATAACGCACCGGACCGCCCTCGGACAGGCCACTGACGGTGCCGTCGAAGTAGATCTCGTAACGCTGGTAATTGCGATGATCGCGGCTGTCGGAATACCAGTAGACGAACAGCGCGCCCATGACCATGACCAGCAGCACAAACGAGCCGACCGCGACGTAGTTGGCTTCACGCTCCATGTAAATGCCCCGTGCGCTCGCGCCCGCGCTCGCCTTGGAAGTACGACTGTATCCAGGGATCCGGATTCTTGACGATGCCCTCGAGCGTGTCGCTGATCATGCGGCCACCGACGATGACGCCGACCCGGGTGCAGGTGCGGAAAATAGTGTCGAGATCATGCGTGATCATCACCACCGTCAGCTTCAGCTCGCGCTGCAGGTAAACCACCAGCTCGTCGAAGGCTGCAGCGCTGATGGGATCGAGTCCGGTGGTCGGCTCGTCGAGGAACAGCAGCCGCGGATCGAGCGCCAGCGCGCGTGCCAGCGCCGCACGCTTGATCATGCCACCGGAAAGCTGCGCCGGATACTTCAGTGCCGCATCCAGCGGCAGTCCAACCAGTTGCACCTTGAGCAGCGCCAGCTCATCGAGCGTGGGCTCGGTGAGCCGCAGATGCTCGAGCATCGGCACCTGAACGTTCTGTTGCACATTGAGCGCCGTGAACAGCGCGCCCTCCTGGAAGGTCACGCCATAACTCGCCTTCAGCCCGTGCAGCTCCGCCGCGCCCATGTGCGACAATTCGTGGCCGAGGAAGCGCACCGTCCCGGCGTTGGGGCGACGCAGGCCGAGGATGGTGCGCAACAGTACCGACTTGCCTGCGCCCGATCCGCCGATGATCCCGAAGACCTCGCCCTCCTCCACCTGCATGTCGAGTCCCGCGTGCACGGTCTGCGCGCCGAAGCGCGTCACGATGCCCTGGACCTCGAGCAGGGCGGCCATCAGATGTCGAGCTGCATGAACAGGACCGCGAACAGCGCGTCCGCCAGCAGCACGCCGAAAATCGACATGACGACCGCGAGCGTGGTCAGGCGGCCGAGCTCGCGCGATGAGCCGCGCACCTGCATGCCGCAATAGCAGCCGGCGGTCGCGATCAGGACGGCAAACACCGGCGCCTTGATCAGCCCGGCCCAGAACGTGGTCGAGGCGATCGCGCTCTGGGCACGCCCGAGGTATTGCAGCAACGGCATCTGCAGTAACACGTGACAGAGCAGTCCGCCGCCCACCAGGCCGATCAGGTCGGCGATGATGGTGAGCAAGGGCAGCGCAATCAGCAGACCGAGCACCCGCGGCACCACCAGTGCCTCGATCGGATTGATGCCGAGCGCATCGAGCGCGTCGACCTCCTCGTAGAGCTGCATGGCACCGATCTCGGCGGCGAATGCGCTGCCGGAGCGGCCCGCGATGATGATGGCGGTCAACAACACACCCAGCTCGCGCAGCACGCCCACGGTCACGAGATCCACGACGAAGATGTCGGCGCCGAATTTGCGCAGTTGTTGCGCGCCCATGTAAGCCAATATGACGCTGATCAGAAAGCCGATGAGCGAGACAATCGGAATCGCGGTGATGCCGGTGTCGTAGACGTGGCGTGCGATGGAGATAGGTCGCAGGCGGCGAACGCTCGTGAGCGCACGCAGCAGCGCCAGGCAGACACGGCCGAAGAAGTCCAGTCCGTCCAGCAGGCGCCGCCAGCTGTACACCGTGCCGCGCCCGATCTGCTCGACGGCATGCTCGGGATCGAGCCAGTCGAGGCCGCTCACGCGCGCCGGCATCTCACCGGTGTAGGTGCGCTCGACCAGCGTCAGCGCCGAGGGCACGGCCCCGTTGAAACTCGACTCGACGCCGGCTTTGCGGGCGCGCTCCAGAAAGTCGCGCAGCAGCCAGGCTCCGGACAGATCGAGCTGCGCCATACCCGGGGCCACGCGCGCACGGCGTGCCCCGCCAAGATCGATCGCCTGGAGCTCGGCTTCGATGGCCTGGAACTGCGTGGCTCTCCAGTCGCCCTGCAACTCCAGATCCAGCTCATCCGCGGTGCGCCGCGCCGTGATGAACATGCGCCGCCGGGCTCAGCCGAGCTTTGATTGAGGACTGGGAGCTGAATCCATTGCGCCGATGCTAGCAGCCTCGCGCTGGCCCGTCAGCGCTTGCCGAGCAAATAGGCCTCGAGGAACCATGGATTTTTTTCAATGTTGCGCGAGATCGCCGCAATGAGCCGTGTCTATCAGGCCTGAGGGATCGGCGTGTACAATTGTCGATGGAGTACCCCCCGTTTTACGGCTGGAGCCTGCCATGAAGCCGCCTCTGAATATCGCCATCACAGGCGCCGCCGGCCAGATCGGCTATGCGCTGGCCTTTCGCGTCGCCTCCGGCGCGATGCTCGGCCCCGAGCAGCCGGTCAATCTGCATCTGCTCGAGATTACCGCGGCACTGCCGACGCTCGGCGGTGTGGTCATGGAGCTCAACGACTGTGCCTTCCCCACGCTCAACCGGGTCGTCGCGAGCGATGAGGCCGCGGTTGCGTTCCGCGACTGCCACATTGCATTGCTGGTCGGAGCGCGCCCGCGCGGACCGGGCATGGAACGGCGCGATCTGCTGCTGGCCAACGCGCAGATCTTCTCAGCGCAAGGCAAGGCGCTCAACGCGCATGCCAATCGCGCTCTGCGCGTGCTCGTGGTCGGCAATCCGGCCAATACCAATGCGCTGATCGCGAGCCGCAATGCCCCGGACCTCGATCCACGCAACTTCACGGCGATGACACGGCTCGATCACAACCGGGCGCTCTCGCAACTGGCCGAGAAGACCGGCACGCATGTCAATGACATCAAGCGCCTGAGCATCTGGGGCAATCATTCCACGACCCAGTATCCCGACATCTCGCACGCGCTCGTCCAGGGCAAAGCCGCCCCGAGTCTGGTGGACCGGACTTGGGTCGAGCAGCAATTCATTCCCACGGTACAGCAGCGCGGCGCTGCGGTGATCAAGGCGCGCGGCTCCTCCTCGGCGGCTTCGGCCGCGTCGGCTGCGATCGACCATGTGCGCACCTGGGTGCTCGGCACTGCGGCGGGCGATTGGACCAGCATGGGCGTTGCATCCGAGGGCAGCTACGGCATCGAGGCCGGGCTCATCTATTCCTACCCCGTGACCTGCCAGAATGGGGACTACAGGATCGTGCCGGGGCTATCGATCGATGATTTCAGCCGCGCCCGCATGGATGCGAGCGCGGAGGAGTTGCGGCTCGAGCGCGATGGCGTCAAAGCACAGCTGGAACCTCAGGTCTGAGCAGACCCGGCATGCGCACGCGCGCCGTTGCACTGCTTGCGTGAATCGTTGCGCTTTGCCTTGGGAACAGATCCATGATCGGCGCGCTCATCACCGTGTTATTTCTCGCCGCGGTGCTCTATCTCGCCTATCGACAGCTGCCGTTGCTGTCCTTCACGGCTGCCTTCACGGTATTACTACTGGCCTATAGCGCGTTCGGCAACGCCGCGGAGCTCTGGCTGGGGCTGCTGTGGCTGCTGTTGCTGTGCTTCTGGCTGCTCAACCTGCGCCCGCTGCGCATCGCGCTCATCAGCGCCCCGTTCATGAAGGCCTATCGCCGTCTGCTGCCTTCGATGTCCGATACCGAGCGCGATGCGCTCGAGGCCGGCACGGTGTGGTGGGACGGGGAGCTGTTCACCGGCAATCCGGACTGGGAGCGATTGCGCGCCGCGCCGCCGCCGCAGCTCACGGCGCAGGAGCAGGCCTTCATCGACGGACCCTGCGAGACGCTCTGCGGGATGCTCGATGATTTCGATATCACGCACCGGCGCCTCGATCTGCCCCCGGCGGTCTGGGACTACCTCAAGGCGCAGCGCTTCTTCGCCATGATCATTCCGCATCAATACGGCGGCCTGCAGTTCTCGACCTACGCGCATTCCTGTGTACTGGTGAAACTCGCCGCGCGCAGCGTCACCTGTGCATCGACGGTCGCGGTGCCCAATTCGCTCGGGCCGGCCGAGCTGCTGCTCCATTACGGCACCGAGGAGCAGAAGAATCACTATCTGCCGCGTCTGGCGCAAGGTCTGGAAATCCCGTGCTTCGCGCTCACCGGCGCGCGGGCCGGCTCCGATGCGGCCTCGATCCCGGACACCGGCGTGGTGTGCCGCGGCGTCTGGGACGGGCGCGAGCAGCTCGGCATCCGGCTCAACTTCTCCAAGCGCTACATCACCCTGGCGCCGATCGCGACCGTGATCGGTCTGGCATTCCGCATGTTCGATCCCGACAAGCTGATCGGCGAGAAGCTCGACATCGGCATCACCTGCGCGCTGATACCCCGCGATACGGCGGGCATCGAGATCGGACGGCGCCATTTCCCGCTCAACATCGCCTTCCTGAACGGCCCAGTGCGCGGCCGCGACGTGTTCGTACCGCTCGATTGCATCATTGGCGGCCTCAAGCAGGCGGGTCTCGGCTGGCGCATGCTGGTCGAACAGCTCTCGGTCGGACGCTGTATCTCCCTGCCCGCCAACGCCACGGGCGGTGCGCTGGCCGCAACGTTCGCGACCGGTGCCTACGCGCGCATCCGCCGTCAGTTCAACACGCCTGTGGGCCGCTTCGAGGGTGTCGAGCAGGTGATCGCGCGCATGGTCGGGTTCACGTACATCATGGACGCGGCCCGCAGCGTGACCACCGCGGCGATCGACGCCGGCGAGAAGCCGGCAGTGCCGGCCGCCATTCTCAAATACCATGTCACCGAGTTGGGCCGGCGCGTCGCCAACGACGCGATGGACGTGCACGGCGGCAAGGGCATCATGCTCGGTCCGAACAACTACCTCGGCCGCCCCTACCAGTCAGTCCCCATTGCAATCACGGTCGAGGGCGCCAATATTCTGACCCGCAGCCTGATCATCTTCGGCCAGGGAGCGATTCGCTGCCATCCGTTCGTGCTGCGGGAGATGAACGCGGCGCGCGATTCCGATCACCGCCGCGGTGTGGAGCAGTTCGATCGCGCGCTGTTCGCGCACATGGGCTTTGCGATCTCCAACGCCGTGCGCTCGCTGATCATGGCCACCACCCTGTCGCGCTTCGGGAGCGTTCCGGAGACCGGCCCGACCCGCCGGTATTACCAGCATATCGGGCGCTTCAGCGCCTCCTTCGCCCTTGCCACCGATGTCGCCATGCTGACCCTCGGCGGGTATCTGAAAAAGAAGGAGACCATATCCGGGCGGCTGGGCGATGTCCTCTCGGCCCTGTATCTGTCGTCAATGGTGCTCAAGCATCACGCTAACCGCGGCCATCCGGCCGAGGAGCTGCCGGTGGTCGAGTGGGCCTGCCGCGAACTGCTGTATCAGGCGCAGGAGCAATTGCACAGCGTGCTGCGTAATTTTCCGAACCGTCCGATCGCCTGGCTGGCCCGGCTGCTCATGTTCCCGCGCGGCCTGACCTACTTCGCGCCCGCCGACCGTCTTGGCCGCAGCGTCGCCGAGCTGGTGCTCTCGAACACCGAGACGCGCAGCTCTCTGAGCCGGCTGCTCTATCTCAGCGACGTACCAGGCAATCCGCTCGCGGCGCTGCAGACGGTGCTCGAGCAGGCGGACGTCGCCGAGCCGCTCGAGAAGAGGCTGCGCGTCGAGGGCCAGAAGACCGGTCGCGTGAGCGCGCTGGATCTGCGCGGTCAGATCGAACAGGCCCGCGTACTTGGCATCCTCAGCGAGCAGGAAGCGCAGTTTCTGGCCGACTACGACCGCCGCGTCATGGCCATCATCGAGGTGGATGATTTCGCAGCCGGCGAGCTTGGGCTCGCACTCGGCTGAACACTGATGCCGACCATATGAGGTGATGGCACCGAATGTATCTGGAGTTCTTCGGACTGACGGAAAAGCCTTTCGCCATCACCCCTGACCCGCGCTATCTGTATCTGAGCACGCGGCACGCGGAGGCGCTGGCGCACCTGGTCTACGGCATCAACGAGGCCGGAGGCTTCATCCAGCTGACCGGCGAGGTAGGCACCGGCAAGACGACGACGATCCGCTCGCTATTGGCCCGCGAGCCGAAGAACGCTGAGATCGCCCTGATCCTCAATCCGCGCCTCTCGGCCACGGAATTCCTGCGCTCGCTGTGCGAGGAGCTCGGCCTGGTCGCGGACGAGGGCGCCGAAGGTGAAACCAAGGTGCTGGTGGACCTGCTGAACCGCTACCTGCTCGGAGCGCACGCGCAGGGCCGGCGCGTGGTGCTGATCGTCGATGAAGCACAGAATCTCGCCCCGGACGTGCTCGAGCAGGTCCGGCTGCTGACCAATCTGGAAACTGAAACGCAGAAATTGCTGCAAATCATACTGATCGGCCAGCCGGAGCTGCGCAACCTGCTCGCCCGCGAGGATCTGCGACAGATCGCTCAGCGGATCACGGCCCGATACCATCTCGACCCGCTCTCGCGCGAGGATACCCTCGCCTACGTGCGCCACCGGCTGCGCGTCGCCGGGGCGACCTCGGACCTGTTTGCCGGCGCGGCGCTGCGCGAGGTGTATCGGATCAGCCGCGGCATTCCGCGCCTGATCAACGTGATCTGCGATCGAGCCTTGCTCGGTGCCTACACCCAGGACCTGCACGTGGTCCCCGCGGCGCTCGTGCGCCGCGCTGGCGCTGAGGTCTTCGGCCACGAACCCACAGCGGGCTGGATCCCATGGGCCGTGGCCTGTGTTGCCCTGGCGGTACTGGGCAGCAGTGCGCTGCTCTGGCGCCGCTACGCCCCGGGCCTGTTCCAGCGCGACGTGGCCAGCGCTCTTCCCGCCCCGGCCGTTGCTGCCACGACTTCGGGCAGCGTGGCCGCGGCGCCAGACGCCACGAGTCCGGCCGCGCCCGCCGTGACGCCCGCAGCGCCCGCAGCGCCCGCACCGGCGAGCGCGCCGGCACTGGCGGAGCTCCTGGCGAGCGAGCCCGGCACTACGGATTCCGACAGCGCCTTCCTGACGTTGCTGGCGCTCTGGAAGGCGAGTTATGTGCGCGGGGGAACTGACGGCTGTACTCAGGCGAAATCGCAGGGCCTGCAATGCCTGAATCAGCGCGGCTCCCTGGCCGAGTTGCGTCTGCTGAACCGACCCGCCATCCTGATACTCAGTGACCCGAGCGGTCAGACCTATCAGGTCGTGCTGCGCTCGCTGAGCGACGACAGCGCCGATCTGCAGCTCGGCCCGCGCAGCGCAACCGTTGGCGTTGCGGAGCTGACGCGCTATTGGTTCGGGGACTTCGTGCTGGTGTGGCGTCCGGGTACGAAAAACGTGCGCAACTTGAGCGCGGGCATGCACAGTCCTGATGTGCGCCGCCTGCGCGAGCAGCTCAGCCACTGGCTCGGCAAGGCCGAGTCCGCGACGGTCAGCGACGACTTCGATGAGGATCTGATGCAGCAGGTTGAACAGTTTCAGCGCGCCAGCCGCCTCGCCGTGGACGGCATCGCCGGCATAGAAACCCAGGTCGCCCTGGACTCGGCCATCGCGCCGCCGGATTCGCCGTTGCTGGCCCCGCCCGCCTCATCGGGCGGCACGCAGGGGGGCTGATGTCCCTGATCCTCGATGCGTTGAAGAAGGCCGAAGCGGAGCGTCAACGGCACAGCGGGCCGACGCTGCTGGAGGTGCGCGTGACGCCGCCACGGCGCCGCCTGCCACTCTGGACAGTGGTCATTGGCGGCCTGCTCGCGCTCAACATGGTGCTGCTGCTGGTCTTTGCGCTGCGCCGCCCAGTCTCGACGACGAGCACGACGCCGGCACCGCTCGCCACGCCAGTCACAGCCGCACCGGCGGCAGGCGCCCCCGTCGCTGCGACGGCTGCAGCTTCGCCCGCCGGGCCCAGCGCGGGCGCAACCACGGCAGCGATGACGGCACCCGCCCCCGCCACCGCACCGACCTTGGCGAGCCCGCAACCGGCGACCGCGAACGGGCCGGATACGGCGGCTGCATCCGGCGGCGCAGCGTATGCGGACAGTAATCGCAATCCGGCCGATGACGAGCCGGCGATTCCAGCACGCGCCGGCACGGTACGCAGCGAGCGGGACAACCGCGCCGCAGATCGCGCCTCGGATCGCGCCAGCAGCGGCGCAGCGCTGCCGAATCTCGCGGATCTGGGCGGCGACATGCCCAACCTGCGTCTCGATCTGCACGTCTACGCCGATCGCCCGGCCAGCCGTTACGCGCTGATCAACATGCACTCGGTACACGAGGGCGACGTGCTGCCCGAGGGACCGACCGTGGTCGAAATCTACCGCGATGGCGTGGAGCTGAGCTACCACGGCACGCTATTCATGCTCCGTCCGCAGTAGCCTCCTTCAGCAGACTTTGCAGATCGAACAGTGGGTCGGCGGCCTGCTCGGGCGTGGGCGAGAGACCGCGATCGAGCAGCCGCTTGGCCTGCATGTGGTCAGCGATCCGGCTCAGCGAGTCGACCGCCAGCAGGCGGCCGGCGGCAAAATAAAACGCCGAAAAAGCCGGCTTCGACAGATCCCCGCGCGTGACGACCTGATCGTAGCCCTGGCTCAGACCCACCATCTGCAGCTTGACGTCGTATTGGTCGGACCAGAACCAGGGCGTGCTGCGAAACGGGCGCTCGCGATGCATCAGTGCCGCGGCTGCTGATTTGCCCTGCTCGACTGCGTTCTGCACCGATTCGAGCCGCAGCAGCTCGCCATCGGGCATGCGTCGCGCCGTGCAGTCGCCGGCCGCGACAATGAGCGGATCGGAGGTGCGCGAACAGTCATCGACAATGATTCCGCGCTCGCAGGGGAGTCCGGCCGCGCGAGCCAGCACATCATCGGGCAGCACGCCGATGCCGACGACGACGCAGCCGGCCGGGAATTCCCGACCGTCCGCGGTTCGGACCGCCACGACGCGGCCCTCGCGGCCGACAATCTCCGCGACCTGCGCCCCGAACAGCAACTGCACGTCATGTGAGCGATGCAGGCGGGTGAAGGCCTCGGACACGATCGGCGCGGTCACGCGCGACATGAGCCGCGGCATTCCTTCGAGCACCGTCACCGCGGCCTGGAGCTTGCGGGCGCTGGCGGCGACCTCCAGTCCGATGAAACCTCCGCCCACGACGAGCACGGGTTGCTGCTCGGCGGCACAACGGCGGATCGCCGCACCGATCGCGAGCGAATCGGCAATGCCACGCAGCGCCAATACGCCGTTCAAGGATGCGCCTGGCACGGCAAGCGCGCGCGGCAACGCACCGGTGGCGATGGCGAGCTTGGCGTAGCTCAGTGGCGCGCCATTGCTCGGGTGGACCTCGTGCCGGACGCGATCGATGGCGGTGACGCGCGTGTCGAGTCTGAGCTCGATCTGGCGCCGTGCGAGGGCGTCGGGGCCGCGCAATGACAGCGCACTCAAGGATCCGGCCTCCGCCAGCCACCTCTTCGATAATGGCGGACGCTGATACGGCGCATGCGGCTCTTCGCCGAGCACGAGCAATCGGCCATCGAATCCTTCCTGTCGCAGGGACTCGGCAATCTGTATGCCGGCTTGACCGGCGCCCAGGATCAGGATCGGTGCCGGAGATTGCACGGTGAACTTGCAGTGCTGGGCCAGAACGGACGTACGGAGCGCAATTCAGCTCTGCCGATCAGGAAATCGCACGGTCAGTCCATCGAGCGCGCTCGATGCGATCAATTGGCATGACAGACGACTTTCGGGCAGTCGCTTGGCGGCAACGTTGCTGAGCATGAGCCTCTCATCATCGGAAGGCGCGGGAAGTTTGTCCAGCCAGGGCGGCTGCACATAGCAATGGCAGGTCGCACAGATGCAGTGCCCGCCACACTGCGCCTCAATGCCATCGACCCCGGCGTCTACGGCGCCGCGCATGAGGCTCTGGCCGGATTCCAGTTCGAGCGTGACCTCGCGACCGCTCGGTTCGATATAGCGAACACGCGGCATCCTTCAGTCCGTCAGCGGCTTGCGATAGAGCGTCCAACCCGAGTGCGGACGGGCGCCGAACGCCTCATAGAAATCGATCGCTCTGTGATTCCAGTCGAGCACGGACCATTCGAAGCGCCCGCAGCCCAAGTCGCGAGCCCGCTGTTCCAGCGCCTGCAACAGTGCCAAGCCAATGCCTTGTCCCCGATGCCCCGGCCGTACGTACAGGTCCTCCAGATACAGGCCTGGCCGACACAGAAATGTGGAGTAATTGAAGAAGTACAGGGCGAAGCCAGCCACCTTGCCATCCCACTCGGCCAGCAGTACCTGCGCGAACCGCGATTCGCCGAACAGGTGCCGGCGCAGATCCTCGGGCGCGCCCACCATTTGAGCTCGCAGCCGCTCGAAGTCCGCCAGCTCCCCGATGAGCTCGAAAATGGCCGGTACGTCAGCTTCGGCCGCAGCCCTCAAGCGCAGCATGGTGCCCTCTTCCGGAGGTGAGGCGTGTCACAGTATCGGCGCGCGCGCCCCAACGGACCTCACAGTTTCGACGCCGCTGGTACTTCCGAGGATTGCCCGTGTGGACAGACAGCTTACAGTCCGCGGGATCAGGCGCAATTGTATACACCGAACCTAAGCTGAACTGAAAAGCAATGCAATCGCAAGGCCCCGCGCCCCGCCACGCAACCGAGCTGAACGAGCCCGCCACGGCTCCAGCCGCACTGGACAGCGGCGCCACGCCCGAGCCGGCGGCGGCGGCCCAGCCGGCGAGCGTCATCATCGCGTTATCGGACGATCCGCTGCTGCTCGGCGCCCTGGAGGGCGCAGCGCGGGCGCATGCCGCCGTAATCATCTCGCCCTCGGCCGATCGGTTCGTCGATCAGCTGGTCGCCAATGCGGCCACTATCGCGCTGATCGACGCCGCCAGCGCACCCATGCCGCTCAAGGGATTCATCGCCCTGCTGCGTGAGCAGTTCCCGCAGCTGTTGCTGATACTGGCGGGCCCCGCCCAACTGCAGCAGCAGTTCGCTGCCCAGATCAGCGAAGGCATCATCTTTCGCTTCGTGCACAAGCCCGCCTCGAGCCAGCGGCTCAAGCTCTTCATCGATGCGGCGCTGCGCCGCCAGCAGCCCACGGACGGGCCAATGCATGCGCTGCAAGCCGAGTCTGGCATGCGCATAGCCTATGCCGCGATTTCTCCCCCTCGCGCGCGGCGCACCGGCCTGGGGCTGGCCATCGTGCTGGGAGCGGCGCTGATTGCGATGGCCGTGCTCTGGAGCGTATCGGGGCGCACACCGCCGGCACCGACGGCGGCACCCATACAGGCCCTCCAGCCGCCAAGCCCCGCGACAGCGGCGGCACCGGCCGTGGACACTCTGGACCGTGTCGCGGCAGCCGTGTCCGAGTCCCCCGCTGCGGTCGACCTCCCCGGACAGAGCGCGCTGCGCGCACGCCTCGCGGCCGAGGCGCGCGAGCGCGATGCAGCAGCGCTGGCGCGGGCGCTGGCCACAGCCAGCGATGCGCGTGCGGATCAATTGGGAGTGTATCTACAACTGGCGCGCCGGCGTCTGGCCAGCGGTGCGCTGATCGATCCGGCTGACGACAGCGCTCGCGCCTACCTGGATTTCGCGCGCGCGCTGGCCCCCGATGATGCGCAGGTGAGATCCACCTCCATCGCATTGGGCGAAGCGTTGATCGCGAAGTTCCGGCACGCGCTCAGTGCCGGGGATAGCGAGGCGGCGCAGCGCTGGCTGCAGGCCTGCGGCGACTATAAGGTGAATCCCTCGACGCTCGCCGAGCTCACGACGCAGCTCTCGCAGTTGCAAAGCCCGGCGCCGCCCGCAGACGCCGTGCCGCTCCAGGCCGCACCGGCGCCGCTGCCATGACACCCAATATCCTGATCGTGGAACCGGAGCGGGAGCTGCGCGACTGGCTGCGCCATCACATCGAGATTCTCTGGCCGGACGGCACCGTCGAGGATCTGCAACCCGCACAATTCGAGGCGCGCACCCCCGCGAGCTATGCCGTCGGGCCCGACCTGATCGTGCTCGGTGCGCAGTGCGGCGACGGCAAGGGCGATCCCGCCGAGGGCCTGGAATTATTGCGCGCGGCGCGCGCGGTGCCTCACGCACCGCCCGTCGTCGTGATTGCCACGGGTGGCAACGAGCTCAGCGCCGTGCGCGCCATCCAGTCCGGCGCGGCCGACTACCTGCCTCGCACGCTGCTCGATGCACAGCGTCTGGCCACAGCACTGCGCCGCGCGATGAGCGCCCCGCGCCGCTCGCCGCTACTGCGGGCACGGCCCGCCAGGGCACCGCGGCGCGCGCTCGATCCCTCGCATCTGGATCTGCCGCAGTATTCACTGCTGCACAAGCTCGGCGAGTCATCGCGGGCGGCGGTGTATCTGGCCTACAGCATCACGCTCGGCCGCAACGTCGCGCTCAAGATCAGCAAGCCGATGCTCGATGGTGACCAGGAGTGCCAGGAATTCGCCCGTGAATACGCTGCGATCAGCGCTCTGCAGCACCCCTCGGTGATCAGCATCTACGATTACGGCTTCCATGACGGACGCGAGTTCATCGCCATGGAGTACTTTCCCTGCGGCGATCTGAAGACGCGATTGCAGCAACCCATCACGATTGCGGAGAGTCTCGAGTACGTCCAGCGCATCTGCGCCGCGCTGCAGGTCGTGCATGACGCGGGAATCGTCCATCGCGACCTCAAGCCGCCCAACGTCATGCTGCGCGGCGATGGCTCAGTCGTGCTCATCGACTTCGGTCTCGCCAAGCCGCTCGACTCAGCGCACCTCAATACCGCCGTGGGCGTATTGCGCGGCTCGCCCTACTACATGAGTCCCGAACAGGCGCTCGGTCAGCCGCTCGACGCACGCAGCGATTTGTACAGCACCGGCGTGATGCTGTACGAGATGCTCACCGGCGCCAAGCCCTACGTGGGCACGACGGCCATCGATGTCATGCAGCAGCACGTGCGCGGCACGCGCGCAGCGCTACCCCCGTCCTGCGCCGCGCTCGAACCCCTGCTCGATCGGCTCATGGCGCGCGAGCGCGAGCAGCGCTTCCCTGACGCCCAGACGGCTGCGGCCGCTCTGAGCGGCGCGCTCGCCATGTTGACGCCCTCAGCGGCGCGAGCGGATGTCGCGGTAACCCTGCAATGAACGAGACCTCCATCCACTCGCTCTCCCCCACCTTTCAGCTCGAGATCGAGACGCTGCGCGATCAGCGCGACCTGTACCGCTCGCTGCTGCTGTCCGAGCCAGCTCTGCTCGAGCGCGGCATGACGCAGGGACTCGCCAGCGTCCAGCAGATCCAATCACTGCTGCGCGCCTCCACGCGCGACAGCGCCGCCTTTCGCGGCAAGATCGAACAATTGCTCGCAGCGCTCGAGGCACTGGACGAAGCGCTGCTGGATCTGCACCTGCCGACGGTGAGCGCGCGGCTGCAGAGCGCACAGCGGGCGCTGCACGAGATCGAGCTGCGCTCCGAGATCAGCGGTAACGATCTGTTGCCGGCCATGGTCGTGCTCGGAGACCTCTGCAGTCATATCACTATTGCAGCGGACTGTGCCGCCGTGCACGTGCCTTTGATCGACGAGGAGCAGGCCGCCGCCGAACTGGAAGCGAGCCAACGCCGCCCTCAGCCCCAGCTGCTCGCAGCCCTGCAGCAGTTGACCGAACGATTGGCGCAGGAGCAGCAGAAGAATGTGGCGCTCGTCGCGCTGGGTCTGGAGGACATTCCGGAGTCGTGGATCAGCGCGCTGTTCGACATGCTCGGTCAGCTGCTGCGCAATGCGGTCGAACACGGCATTGAATCTCCGGCACAACGCGCCGCCCAGGGCAAGAGCGAACAGGGCACATTGGTGGTGGAATACATCGCCCGTCAGGACGGCAGCTTCGAGTTGAACATGCACGACGATGGCCGCGGACTTGACGCGGATCGAATCACGCAAAGCGCTGTCAGCAAGGGCCTACTCACGAAAGAGGCAGCCAAACAGCTCGATGCCTCGCGACTGGTGGCCCTGATCTTCCACCCGGGTGTGTCGACCGCCGAGGATGGCGCCCGGCGCGGCCACGGCATGCAAATCGTGCGCGATCACGTGCAGCGCCTCGGTGGTCGTATCCAGGCTTCGACCAAGAACGGCCGGTTCACCCGCTACCGGGTGCAGCTGCCCGCAATCGCGGCGGACGAGGCGCAGATGAGCCTTCGTGCTTGACAGCAAAATGACATGACGCTGCAATGCGGTCTGCCTCACTTGGGGACACTGCATGCACCTGGTGGACACGACCCTGTTCTTCTCGCCCACTAGCGGCGGTGTAAAGCGCTATCTGAACGCGAAACACGACTGGCTCCACGCCCACACCGCCCACCGCCATTCCATGCTCGTGCCCGGCGCCAAGACCCGCCTGGTCCGCGGGGGCCTTAGCACCATAGCCGGCATGCGCCTTCCGGGAACGTTCAATTACCGCCTGCCTCTATCGATGCGTACCTGGCGGCACATGCTGTCGGCACTCGAGCCGGATCTGATCGAGGTCGGGGACGCGTTTCATCCGGCCTGGTGCGCCTTGACTGCGGCGCGCGCGCGCAACGTGCCATTGATCGCCTTCTTTCACTCGAATCTGCCGCGCTTGCTGGGCCACCGCTTCGGCCGCGCCGTGGAGCGTGCAAGCACCCGCTACCTGCGCAGCCTCTACGCACGCTTCGATCTGGTGCTCGCTCCGAGCCGGGCCATGTGTGCGTACCTGCGCCAGTGCGGCGTGGCGCGCGTGGCGCTGCAACCTCTGGGAGTCGACCCGCAGTTGTTTTCACCGGCCCGCCGCACAATCGATATCCGCCGGCGCTTGAATCTACCGGATGATTCGCGGCTGGTGGTGTACGCGGGACGCTTTTCCGAGGAGAAGAACATCAATGTGCTGCGCGCAACGATGGCGCTGCTCGGCAAACCGTATCACCTGTTGCTGATCGGCGGCGGCCGCAGCGCCCATTTGAGCCACAACGTCACCGTGATGCCGTACCGGCGCGACAGCATCGAGCTGGCGCAGTGGCTCGCTTCCGCCGATGCGCTGGTCCATGCCGGAAACAGCGAGACCTTCGGGCTCGTGATCGTCGAGGCGATGGCCTGTGGCCGGCCGGTGGTCGGCGTGCGCGCCGGTTCGATCCATGAGCTGCTCGATGAGCACGTCGGGGAGCTCGCCGAGCCGGATGATGCGAGCAGCATGGCTGCTGCGATTCGCCGGCTCTACGAGCGCGATACCGAAGCGCTGGGGGCCCAGGCGCGCACGCGCGTGTTGCAGCGCTATACCTGGTCGCAGGCGCTCACGCAGCAGCTCGCGAACTATGCCGGGATACTGGGCGCGGCGCCCCCGCCGGAGGCGGTCCGAGCGGCCGTGGGTTTCGAGTCGCCCGGGTCCTAGTCCCTAACAATCGAATATCGACAGGCCCCCGCGCGCATCACCGACCGCGAGGCGCTCCCCGCCGCGCGCGTAGCGCAGCACGGTGCATTCGTCGGGCAGCAAATGCGCATCCTGCGGCGCATCGCCGGCCCCGAGCCGCCAGAGCAGCAAGCGGCGGTCGCGGGCCGCGGAAACAAACCCGGCTCCGCTCGGCCGACAGGCCAAGGCGCTGATGCGATCGGAGTGCGAGCGCAGTTCGAGGGGTCGGGTGCCCTCCGGCCCCTTGCCGCTGAAATCCCAGACGATCAGCGAACTGCCGGCGGCGGTGACCAGATAGCGTCCATTGGCGCTCCAGTCGGTCGCACTGACCTTGCTGCCATAACCCTGCATCTGCGATTGCGTGCCACTCGCCACGTACCACAGGTGCACGCTCCCATCCTGCATGCCGGCCGCGAGCACGCGGCCATCGGCGTTCCAGCTTGCTGTGAGACAGGCGCCGCGCCAGGGATAGTCCCGCGACTCCAGGCGCGGCTCGAGCCGATGGATGCGCACGCCGCCATTGCCGCTGGCCGCGATCTCCGCCGCTTTGGGCCGCCAGGCCAGTGCCGCGATGGCGCCCGAATGCGGCGTGAACTGCGCCCGTGGCGCGCCGGCGCTGTCGAAGAGCCGCAGCGCGCGTCCCGTGGCCACGGCCAGCAGACGGCCGTTGTCGCTGAACGCCAGATGCTCGCTCCATTCAGCAGCCTCATGGATCGCTCGAGCCTCGAGTGTGCGCGCGTCCCAAAGCCGTACCGCGCCGTCCTGTCCCGAGGAGGCGAACAGGCTGCCTGCCTTTTGCCATGCCACCGCCAGCACACCGCCCGGGTGCTGGCCGATCCGGCGCACGCTCGCACTCGTATCGACCTGCGCCAGCAGCAACGCGCCCTCCCCGCCGGCCACGAGGAGTGCGTTGCCGTCGGGCGACCAGGCCGCATCGACCGGATAGTCTCCCAGCTCAACGCGGGCGCGCAGGCGCAGCCCCGGGGCCGCCGCACTCATGCGATGCAGGATTCGAAGCCGGCCTCGAGCTCCAGGCGATCGAGATGGCGGCCGATGAACACCAATCGGCTCTGCCGCGGCGCCCCCGGCGGCCAGGGTCGCTCGAGCCGGCCGTCGTAGACCATGTGCACGCCGTGGAAAACGTAGCGCCGCGCTTCACCTTTCAAATGCAGCACGCCCTTCATGCGCAGAATGTCCTGCCCGCGGCTTTGCAACAGATAGGAGAGCCAGTCGTTGACCTTGTTCGGATCGAGCGGCCGCGCGTCCTCAAGACCGATGGAGCCGATCTGCGGATCGAGATGATGCGTTGAGCCGTAGCGGCGTTGTTCGAGCAGCTCGGCGCCGGGCAGGTGCAGGCCGAACTCCTCCGGTGCATGTTCGCAGTACAGAATGCAGCGGCCGGCCGAATCGAGCTGCAGCAGATAGTGCGCGCCCGTATCGAGCGTGAGGCGCGAGAGTTGCCCTGGAGGGAGCAAGGCGAGCGCCTCGAGCACGTTCGCTTCAGTCTTGAACAGCGCTGCTGCGGCCGCCAATTGCGTATCGAGGGTGAAATCCGCCACTCCGGCCGCGGACAGCAGCACGACATCTACGTGCAGCAGTGCGCCCGGCTCGTGGGCGTGAGAGTGAGCGTGCGAGTGTTCGTGATCGTGGTCGCCGTCACGAATATGCGCACCGGCGCCGGTGCGCAGCGCATATTGCTGCGCGCCGAGCATGTAGAGCCCGGCCCATTCAAATGGCAGCACGGGCTTAAGAAAATCCTCATC
>JBELAR010000001.1:0-55980 GCA_049508555.1 Steroidobacteraceae bacterium | reverse complement strand
ATCAGGGGCTCGAGCAGACTCGACATGCTGTCGACGGCCGCATCGACGTCCTCTTCGTAAAATGTCGCGACCTTGCCCGACATCGTATCGAGTGAACCGGATTCCTCCCCGACCGCGATCATCTGCACGACCATGTTCGGGAACAGCCCGGTGTTTTCCATGGCGCGCTGCAGGCGCTGGCCGGTCGCGACCTCATCGCGCATCTTCATGACCCCGTCCTCATAGACGATATTGCCGCAAGCCCCGGCGACGGACTCGAGGGCCTCGACCAACGGCACGCCGGCCGCGAACATCGTCGAGAGCGTGCGCGCATAGCGGGCGATGGCAGCTTTGTTGAGGATCGGGCCGATGATCGGCAACTTGAGCGACACGCGATCGAGAAACTCGCGCATCTTGCGCGAACGCTTCTTGAAGTACATGAAGGTCCAGCCGGCCGCACCGAGCACGACAGCGATGAAGATGCCGTCGGCCTGCACGAACTTCGAGAGGTTCACGACCATCTGCGTGAAGGCGGGCAGGTCGGCACCGAAGCCTTTGAACAGACTCTCAAACTGCGGAATCACGAAGATCAGCAGGATGATCGAGACGACGACTGCGACGACCAGCACGGCCGCCGGATAGAACAGCGCCTTCTTGACCTTCTTCTTGACCGCCTCGCTCTTCTCCTTGTACGTGGCAACCTTGTCCAGCAGCGACTCCAGTGCGCCGGACTGCTCACCGGCCTCGACCAGGTTCACGAACAGATCGTCGAAGTACAGTGGATGCTTGGCGAGCGACTCGTGCAGCGAGGTTCCGCCCTCGACGTCGGCCTTGATATCGAGCACCAGCCGCTGCATCGCCGGTTTGTCATGCCCGGAGCCGATGATCTCAAAGGCCTGCACCAGGGGTATGCCGGCGCCGAGCATGGTGGCGAGCTGCCGGCTGAAGATCGCGATGTCCTCGGCCTTGACCCGGCCTCCGGACTTGAAGGATTGCGACTGCTTGCGGATGCGCGTGGCCACGACGCCCTGACGGCGCAGATCGCTCTTGAGGGCCTGCTCGTTTGCCGCAAGGCTCCGGCCCTTGATGCGCTGTCCGCGCTTGTCCATGCCTTCCCACTGGAAGGCCGTGTCGCGCTTGATGCTGCGAATTGCGGAGGTTGCTTGCGCCATGGCTTTATTCCTGACTGAATCCCGCGTGGGACTTTACTCGATCGTAACGCTATTGATCTCTTCGAGCGTGGTCAGACCCGATCGGACTTTTTCCAGTCCCGAGCGACGCAGGTCCCAGACGCCTTCCTTGACGGCCTGCCCGGCAATGTCCATGGCATGACCGCCCGCCATGATGATGCGGCCCAGCTCTTCGGTCACTTCCATGACCTGATAGATGCCGACGCGGCCCTTGTAGCCCTCGGTGCAGCTGCTGCATCCCTTGGCACCGTAGATCTTGATGCCGCTGAGGATGTCGGCCTCCTGAAACCCCTCCTTACGCAATGCCTCGGCCGGCACGTCCAGCGGCTGCTTGCACTGCGAGCACAGCCGCCGCGCCAGACGCTGCGCGATGATCAGACTGACCGAGGTGGCGATGGCGTAGGGCTTGACGCCCATATCGACCAACCGCGTGAGGGTCTGCGGGGCATCATTGGTGTGCAATGTGGAGAGCACCAGATGGCCGGTCTGTGCGGCCTTGATCGCGATCTCCGCGGTCTCGAGGTCGCGGATCTCACCGACCATGACGACGTCGGGATCCTGGCGCAGAAACGCGCGCAGCGCCGCGGCGAAGGTCAGGCCCACCTTGTTGTTGACGTTGACCTGATTGACTCCCGGCAGGTTGATTTCCGCCGGATCCTCGGCCGTGGAGATGTTGGTGTCTTCGCGATTGAGGATATTGAGTCCGGTGTAGAGCGATACGGTCTTGCCGCTGCCGGTCGGCCCGGTCACCAGGATCATGCCCTGGGGCTTGGCCAGATGCTTCATGTACAGATCTTTCTGGAACGGCTCGTAGCCGAGCGCGTCGATGCCGAGCATCGCCTGCGAGGGGTCGAGGATACGCAATACGATCTTCTCGCCGTACAGCGTCGGGCAGCTGCTCACGCGAAAATCGATCGCCCGGGTCTTGGAGAGCCGCATCTTGATGCGCCCGTCCTGCGGCACGCGGCGCTCCGCTATATCGAGCCGCGACATGACTTTCAGGCGCGCGGCGATCTTGCCCGTGAGCTGGACCGGGGGCTGCGCGACTTCGCGCAGCACGCCGTCGATGCGCAGGCGCACGCGAAAGATCTTCTCGTAGGGTTCGAAATGAATATCCGAGGCGCCGCGGCGTATGGCGTCGAGCAGCACTTTGTTGACGAATCGGACGATCGGGGCGTCTTCGACATCGTCCCGGCCCACCTCGCCGCCGGCCTCATCATCGCCGCCCGATACTTCGAGCGATTCGAGGTCGACGCCTTCCTCATCGCTGAGGTTGGGCATGGCCGTGTCGACCTGCTCGATGGCCTTGTCGAGCAGCTTCTGCAGCTTATCGTCCTCGACGACGATGGCCTCGACGCCCAGGCCGCACTGGAATTTGATCTCATCGATCGCGTACAGGTTGGTCGGATCGGCGACGCCGAGGAACAGACGCTTACCGCGCTTGAAGAGCGGCAGCACACGATGCTTGGCCAGCAGTTTGTCCGATACGGCACGGACGGCCTCGAGATCCAACATGAGTGAATCGAGGTCGAGCAATGGCACGCCGTATTCGGTCGAGGCCGCGATGGCGATGTCGCGCGCCTTGACCACGCCGCCGACCACGAGCTGGGTCACGAAGCTGGTCTTCTTGTCGCCTGCCGCCTGCAGTGCAGCATGCATGCCCGATTCGCTGACTACGCCATCCTGCACCAGACGCTGGGGCAGGCCGCCCAGGTTGGATCGGGACGGGCTGATAGCCAAGGAAGCGTTATCGTTCATGTACTTAGAGTGTCACCGGGCAGACGTGGTTCAGAGTCTAGTCTACCTAACTAGGGCGGTCGATCAATGTCAAATTCCGCCGTATGTTTGCATATCGGGCGTCCGGGCTACGTGATTGAATTCCCAAAAGAACAAGCCCCTCGGAGAGGGGCCATCAGGCGCTCGCTGCGCGACACGGCACGGGGCCGTGCCTGCCCGCTCAGTTATGGCAGTTCGCGGGCAGGTATTGGGCCGCAATGGTCGTGGTGCCCGCGCCGTTGAGCGTCACGCCGGTCGGCGGGTTGCTGCTCTGCAGCCCGCACACCCAGATGACATCGCCGTTGGCATCCGTGCCCGCGTTCAGGTAGAGAATGCCGCCGGTGAGCTTGGCGTTCGCCATGGAGCCCGTATACGAGATCTTGACGTTGCCATTCGTGTCCACGGTGATGGCGCCCACATACTTGCCGATTGAGTTGCCGGACACCGCGATCGTCGTGGCACTCCCGCTGACCGACACGCCGGTGGGAAACGCGGCGTTCTCGTCATAGAACTGCGCCACTGCGGTCCGATACGTGTCCGAGAGCGTCAAGCCTTCGGTAACCTCGGCGCGGATCGTGTAGTTCTGATAGGCGGGAATCGCGATGGCGGCCAGGATGCCGATGATCGCGACCACGATCATGAGCTCGATGAGCGTGAAGCCTGTTTGCATCCTGGTCATATCGCAGACTGCGAATTTTCGATTTGCATCCAGGCGTCCGCCATCAGTTATGGCACGAGGAGGGCAGGTACTGCGCCGGTACCGTGGTGGTCGCGGCCGTGTTGAGCGTCACGCCCGTGGGCGGGTTGGTGCTCTGCAGTCCGCACACCCATGCGAGGTCGCCGTTGGTGTCCGTGCCCACGTTCAGGTAGAGGATGTCGCCCGCGAGCTTCGCGTTCACCTTGGATCCCGAATAGGTGATCTTGATGTTGCCGTTGGCGTCCACCGTGACCGCGCTCACATACTTGCCGACCGTGTTGCCGGGCATGGCGACCGTGGTGGCACTGCCGCTGGTCGAAACACCCGCCGGGAATGAGCCGTTGTTCTGGTAGAACTCGGCCACCGCGGTCTGGTAGTTATCTGCCAGCGATAGGCCTTCTGTGACCTCCGCGCGGATCGTGTAGTTCTGGTAGGCCGGGATCGCAATCGCGGCCAGTATACCGATGATCGCGACCACGATCATCAGCTCTATCAGCGTGAAACCTCGTTGTGCGGTCTTCATAAAATCTTCCTGGCAATTCGTTGTGATTGGAGCATCCATCCACACTCTTAAAAAGAAGCCCCTCGTTGGGAGGGGCTCCTGATCTTCAACCCGATCGAACAGCCCGCTATTAGTTATGGCAGGACGAGGGCAGGTACTGGGCCGGCACGGTGGTCGTCGCCGCCGTGTTGAGCGTCACACCCGTGGGCGGGTTTGTGCTCTGCAGGCCGCAAACCCAGGCCACATCACCATTGGTGTCGGTGCCGACGTTCAAGTACAGGATGTCGCCGGCGAGCTTGGCATTCACCGCCGAGCCTGAATATGTGACCTTCACGTTACCGTTGGCATCAACGGTGACCGCGCTCACATACTTGCCGACCGTGTTACCGGGCATGGCGACCGTGGTGGCACTGCCGGTGGTCGAAACACCCGCCGGGAATGTGCCATTGTTCTGGTAGAACTCAGCGACCGCGGTCTGGTAGTTATCGGCCAGCGATAGACCTTCCGTGACCTGCGCGCGGATCGTGTAGTTCTGATAGGCCGGGATCGCAATCGCGGCCAGGATGCCGATGATCGCGACCACGATCATCAACTCGATCAATGTGAAACCTTTTTGCATCGTCTTCATAAGGGCTCCGAACTCCGTTTATTGAGGGCTGCGACCCGGTGGCCGCTGAGCATAGGAATAGCAATCGCCGTGCCATCGCTGGAGAGCCATTAGACCATTGTTTTTATTGACTATTGTTGTGGCCGGCGACGGACTTAACCTAAGCTCTGGACAGGATTGGCGACAGAACTGCCCAGATCGGTGGGCAACTGACAAAAGTTGTCAGCTTCAGCCCGAGGGGTCGTCTTACTCGATACCCAATTTTTTCACGCGATAGCGCAGGGCCCGAAAGCTCATGCCGAGCAGCCTCGCCGCCGCAGTCTTGTTGTAGCGCGTCTGCTCGAGTGCCCGGATGATCGCTTCGCGTTCCATGTGCTCGAGCTGATCGCCCAGAGCCCCGCCCGGAGCGCTGGCGGCGAGCGCAGCGGCAGCGCTCGCAGCGGCGGCCGCCTCGCCGGGCGCGGGGACGCTCGGCGCGTTGCCGGGCGGCGCGAGCGGCGCGCTGACCGGGCGCAATTGCAGGTCCGCCACGTCGATCAGGCCTGGCGCAGACAGCGCGATGGCACGCTCGAGGATGTTCTCCAGCTCGCGCACGTTGCCCGGAAAGGCGTAGCTCTGCAGCGCGACCTGCGCCTCAGCGCTCAATCGCGGGGTACGTAGGCCGCTGCGCGCAGACAATCGCTGCAGCATGCTTGCGGCCAGCTCCTGGATATCTTCGGCGCGCTCGCGCAGCGCGGGCACCTGCAGCTCGATGACATTGATGCGGTAGTAGAGGTCCTCGCGGAAGCGGCCTTGGCCCACGAGCTCCGCGAGCGGCTTGTGGGTTGCAGAGAGCACGCGTACGTCGATGGGTACTTCGCGCTGTTCACCCACGGGCCGCACGGTTTTCTCCTGAATCACGCGCAGCAGCTTGACTTGCATATGCAGAGGCAGATCGGCGACCTCATCGAGAAACAGGGTGCCTCCCTCGGCGCTCTGTACCAGTCCTTTCTTGTCCGCCACGGCGCCCGTGAAGCTGCCGCGCTTGTGGCCGAAGAGCTCGCTTTCCATGAGCTCTGAAGGGATTGCGCCGCAGTTCACCGGCACGAAGGCACCATCGGCTCTGGCGCCGCTGTCGTGGATCAGGCGTGCGACCAGTTCCTTGCCCGTGCCCGACTCCCCCGTGATATGCACCGGGGCCTGGCTGCGCGCGACCCGCGCGATCAGCTGGCGCAATGCAGCCATCACCGCAGATTGGCCCAGCAGCCGCGGACCCTGCGCGGCCAGCGCGGCACCCGCCACGAACTCACTCGCTGGCGCCGGCACGGCGCGCGAGGCGAGCTTGATCGCGGTCGCGACCAGCTTGCGCAGCACACCGAGGTCCAAGGGCTTGGAGACGAAATCGAAAGCGCCGAGTTTCAAGGCGCGCACGGCGGATTCGACATTGCCGTGGGCCGTGATCACCGCGACGGGCACTTCAGGGTGACGCTCCTGAATGTGAGCGACCAGGTCGAGGCCGTTGCCGTCGGGCAAGCGCATATCGGTCAGGCACAGTCCGAAGCGATGTGCGGCGAGCTGCGCGCGCGCGCCGGCCAGGTCGCTGGCGGACTCGGTGGCCAGATTCATCCGCCCCAGCGTCAGCGACACGAGTTCGATCAGATCCGGCTCGTCATCGACGATCAGTACGGTTGGCTTCAACGACATAGGGACAGCATTGTGTTGCGGAACCGATCAGGAATACACATCGTTCCAGCGGCTCGGGTCGGCAAAGACCACGCGGAAGATGCTGCCGCCGCCCTCACGCGCCTCGTACAGCAATGTGGCCCTATTGGCCGCCGCGAGCTCTCGCGCCAGAAACAGCCCGAGTCCGGTACCGCGCTGGGCACGCGTGAAGAAGGGCTCGAAGATGCGCTCGGCGTCGGCGGCTGGAATTCCCGCTCCGCGATCCGCGACCTGAAGATAAGGCCGGCCCATTCCGCCCAGGCGGCCATAGCGCAATTCGATCGGCGCGGCTCCGGCTCTGGGCAGCGCGTGGGTCATGGCGTTCTGGCACAGGTTCCAGGCGATCTGATGCAGCTGCGTGCCATCGATGCGTACTTCCACCGGGTCTGAAGCCGTATCGATGAGCAGACGCTGCCACTGCAATTGCTCGGTGGCGCAGAATTCTTCGCGGAAGCGCGCGGTCCAGATCGCGAGCTGTATCTGTTCGGGCTTGGAGGCTTCGCGTCGCGAGAGTTGCAGGATGTTATCGATGATGCCGCTCACGCGCGTCGAGTTGGTCTGCATGATCTGCGTGAGGCGACGGTCCTCGCCGCTCAATTCCGGGGATTCCGCCAGCAACTGCGCCGCGTGGCTCATCGCGCCGACGGGATTGCGAATCTCGTGGGCGATGCTGGCGGAGAGCCTGCCCAGCGCCGCGAGCTTGGTCTGCTGCACCTTGGCGGCGAGTTCGCCGATGTCTTCGAGGAACACGATCGCCGGCGCGGGGTCACCGTCGCCGAGGGGCGCGAAGTGCGGTCGGATCACGCGCGCGCCGTCCGCGGCGATCAGGGTCTCGGCATCGCTCGCCAGGTTCGGCGCCTCGGCGTGGCGCCAGGTCGAGAGCAGATAGAGCAGGCGCGGTGATACCTCGCCGATCAGGGCGCCGGGCACCGCGGCGGCTTCACCGAGCATCTGCGCGGCCGATTCGTTGATCAGGCGGATGCGGTCGGCCGGATCGATGACCAGGATGCTCTCACGCAGGTGCTGCACGATGTACTGCGAGAGCTGTGCCAGATTGGCCAGATCGAGCACCGCGCGCCGGACCAGCGCCTCACTCTCCCGCAGACGATTGGACAGCGGCCAGGCGGTGAGTGCCACCAGAAACAGCACCGCGCCGACCAGGCCGGCGGACTGATAGTCCGTCCACGGCACGTTACCGAACACCACCGAGGCAATTTGCTGCAGCAGTATTCCGAGCGCCGCGAGGGCCGCCACGGCAAAGGCCGCGCGCCCTTCCGCGAG
Organism: Steroidobacteraceae bacterium; assembly: GCA_049508555.1. Lineage (GTDB taxonomy): Bacteria > Pseudomonadota > Gammaproteobacteria > Steroidobacterales > Steroidobacteraceae > FEN-1191. The sequence continues at coordinate 48,247 of JBELAR010000001.1, read as the reverse complement.
CAGTGCCATGGCCCCGACCGGAATCACGAGCAGTATCCCGAGGCCACTGGCAGCCCCGCCGCTGCAGTAGAGCAGTGCGGCCACCGCCGTGGCGTCGAGCAGAATGTGCGAGAGCACGAGCACCCGCCGGCTGGGCCAGTGCCCGCGCCGCCCGAAGGCGAACACAATGCCGAGCGCCCAGTAGAATACGCACACCACGAGGAACAGCTGCGGGTCGGCGCCGCCCACGGTCGGGTTGGGGCGGGTGAGCAGGTACAGGCCGAACAGGACCGGGGGCAGGAGCAGCCGGTAGAGGTTTGCGAGCGCGACGACGCGCCACGAGAGCTCGCGCGAGGCGTCGGTCGACCGCCGGACGGGCGCTGGGATCAGGGGCGCGGAGGGCGCTTCGGCGGTGCTCATGCGGAGACGGCTCTGTCCTATTGAAACTGTCGCGCCCAGGCGCACTCTAAGTAGCGTAAGGATGGTTCAAAACTGGACTGTCAACCGTCTCGGAGGCTCAGTCGTTGTATGAAGCATATGTTTACTCCATTACTTAATCTGCGTACCGGGTCCGTTTTGGCGCTGTCGGCCGTGCTGGCCGCCTGTGTAGCGCCGCCGCCACAGCGTACTGTGGTGCAGGGGCCCCCGCCAGCGGTCGCCCCCAGGCCGATCATGGTCTATCCCGCCCATGGACAGAGCCCGGATCAGCTGGAGCGCGATCGCTATGAATGCCATGTCTGGGCCGTGCAGCAGTCGGGCTTCGATCCGAGTCGCCCGGGTGCACCGCCCAGCCAGCGAGTCGTGGTCGAACCGGCTACGCCCCCCGGAGCGGGCACCGCAGTAGGCGCCATCGCCGGGGCGATCCTCGGCGCCGCTATCGCCGGACCGCGCAACGCCGGGGCCGGCCTGCTGGTCGGTGGCATTACCGGGGCTGCCGTGGGCACGGCCAGCGACGTCAACGCGCAGGCGCAGGCCAATGCAGAACAGGCGCAATTCGACCGCAGTCAGGCCGCCTCGGCCCAGGCCGCCGGTGCCGGTGAGATGAACTATCGGCGCGCCATCGGCGCTTGCCTGGACGCACGCGGTTACACCATCGCATAGGAGCGTTGAGATCATGAACGCGGGAAGCTGCAGAGAGCTCGTGCTCGCAGGCCTGTGCCTGCTGGGACTGGTTGGCGCTGGGCAGAGCCTGGCCGAGGAGCACGGTGGCCCCGGTCACATGGAGCGCGGCGGCCCCGCTCACGTTGAGCGCGACGGGCGCGGTCAGGTGCTCGACAACCGGTTCAATCACGGCCACTACTATCCGCCACGCGGTCAGGTGGTGCGCGAGCTGCCGGCCGGCTACCGTCCTTACATGTTCGGCGGCAACCGCTTCTTTTTCTATGGCGGTGTCTGGTATGCGCCCGGCGCGGGCGGGTTCCTGGTCACGCGCCCACCCATCGGTCTGTATGTCAATGTACTGCCGCCGTTCTATACCACGCTGTGGTTCGGGGGCGTGCCGTTCTATTACGCCAATGACGTGTATTACCAGTGGAGTCCGGCTCAGAACGGCTATGTCGTGGCCGCTCCGCCGCCGGGCGCGGATCAGCCCGGGGCTCCCGAGGCGGCACCGCCGCCGCCGGCGGCAGACGACTTTTTCGTCTACCCGAGGAATGGTCAGACCCAGGAGCAGCAGGCCGCCGATCGCTACGAATGTCACAACTGGGCCAAGGGGCAGACCGGATTCGATCCCACGCAACCCGCCGGCGGTGACAACGGGGCGCAGCGACCGCAGTATCAACGGGCCATCACCGCTTGCCTCGAGGCACGCGGCTACAGCGTCAAATAGCTGCGGGTGAGGGCCGCAGTCGAGGCTTGAGCCCACCAGCGCTCGGGATTGCTGGCCCCGGGCGCCGCTTTCCGCGACAATCCGCAGCCTTTCGACGCTCGATTGGTGACGGATGAATCTGCACGAATATCAATCCAAGAAGATTCTTGCCAGCTATGGCGTGCCGGTGCCCGACGGCCGCGTCGCGGCGAGTGCGCAGGAGGCCTACGCCGCCGCCGAGGCTCTGGGAGGCAAACTCTGGGTCGTGAAGGCTCAGGTGCACGCCGGTGGCCGCGGTAAGGCCGGTGGGGTTGTGGTCGCCCGCGATCTGGAATCGGTGCGCAAGGCCGCCGCCGGCATGCTCGGACAGCGCCTGAAGACCAAGCAGACCGGCCCCGAGGGTTTGCCGATCGAACTCGTCTATGTCGAGTCGGGATCGCAGATCGAGCGCGAGCTGTACTTGAGTCTCACGCTCAACCGAGAACGCGGCCGCATCGCGGTGGTCGCCTCGGCCGCCGGGGGCATGGACATCGAGGAGGTCGCCGCGAACAGGCCTGAGCAGATTCTGTCGGTCACCGCCCATCCGGCCACCGGGCTGCAGCCCTTCCAGTGCAAGCAGCTCGGATTCGGGCTCGGCCTGAGCGCAGCGCAGCTCGAAGCCTTCCAATCCATCCTGCTCGCCCTCTACCGGCTCTACCTGGAGTGCGACGCCAGTCTGATCGAGATCAATCCGCTGATCGTGAGCCCGGCCGGCCGCCTCGTGGCGCTCGATGCCAAGCTCGACATCGATGCCAATGCGCTGTTCCGGCAGCGTGAATTGGCCGCGCTGCGCGATGTCGGTCAGGAAGATCCCATGGAGCGTCGCGCCAGCGAGCACGATCTGAACTATGTCTCACTCGAGGGCAACATCGCCTGCATGGTCAACGGTGCCGGCTTGGCCATGGCCACCATGGATCTGATCAAGCTCCACGGCGGGGAGCCGGCGAACTTTCTCGATGTAGGCGGCGGCGCGACCAGCGAGCGCGTGACCGCGGCATTCGAGCTGATACTCTCAAACTCCAGGGTGCGGGCGATCCTGGTCAATATCTTCGGCGGCATCGTCCGCTGCGATCTGATCGCCGATGGGATCATCAATGCCGTCAAGAACGTCGGCGTTGCCGTGCCCGTCGTGGTGCGCCTGGAAGGCACGAACGCCGACATCGCGCGCGAACGGCTCGCGCACAGCGGCCTGGCCATCATCGCGGCCAGCAATCTGACGGAGGCTGCCAAGAAGGTCGTCGCCGCCGCCGCCCAGCGACGCAAAGCCGCGACGGCCGCCGCCTGATGTACCGCATTAGCCACGCTCGGACGCGCCCCACATGAGCATCCTCGTCAATCAACGCACCCGAGTCATCTGCCAGGGCTTCACGGGCAAGCAAGGTACGTTTCATTCCGAGCAATGCCTGGCTTACGGCACGTTGCTGGTCGGCGGCGTCACCCCCGGACGTGGCGGGCAGCAGCATCTGGGCTTGCCGGTGTTCGATACCGTACGGGCTGCGGCCCGCGAAACCGGCGCCACCGCAAGCATGATCTACGTCCCCGCGGCCTATGCGGCCGATTCGATACTCGAGGCGGTCGACGCAGGCATAGAACTGGTCGTGTGCATCACCGAAGGCGTGCCCGTCAACGACATGGTCAAGGTCAAAGCAGCGCTCGCCGGCTCCGCGACGCGGCTCATTGGTCCGAACTGTCCAGGCATCATCACACCCGGCGAGTGCAAGATCGGCATCATGCCCGGCTTCATCCACCAGAAGGGATGTATCGGCATCGTTTCGCGCTCGGGCACCCTGACCTACGAGACGGTGTTCCAGACGACGAACAATGGACTGGGCCAGAGCACCTGCGTGGGCATTGGCGGCGATCCGGTGCGCGGCATGAACTTCGTCGATGTCATCGAGCTGTTCGAGCGCGATCCTCAGACCGAGGGCATCATCATGGTCGGGGAGATCGGCGGCAGCGACGAGGAGGCCGCGGCGGCCCACATCCACCGCTACGTCTCCAAACCCGTGGTCGCATACATCGCCGGCGTCACGGCGCCGGCCGGCAAGCGCATGGGGCACGCCGGGGCTGTGATCGCGGGCGGCAAGGGCACCGCCGCGGACAAGTACCGCGCCCTGGAGGCCGCGGGCGTACGCACCGTGAAATCCCCTGCGCAGCTCGGCAGCGCGATGGCGCAGTTGCTGTCCCGTCGCCGGGCGCCGTCCAAAAAAAAATCCAACCCGCGAAGCAAAGCCCACAAGGGCGGGACGAAACCGGTGTCGGGAGCACGACCGCCGGCGTTGCGGCAGCGTCGCGGCGTGAGCGTGCGGGCACGGGCCGCGGCCCCGAGCGCACGCAAACGCCTCGCGAGACATCGTTGAACGGCCTGAGCGGGCTGGAAGGTGTAGCGGAACGCCGGTGCCACGCACTGATCGACTGACCATCGCCCTCGCGCAGCTCGACCTGCTGGTCGGTGACGTGCGCGGCAACCTCGAGCGTGTGATTGCCGAGGCGCGGCGCGCGCGCGCCGAGCTGCAGGCGGATCTGGTGCTGTTTCCTGAACTCACGCTCTCGGGCTACCCGCCCGAGGATTTGCTGTTCCACCGCGGTTTGCGCCAGCAGATCGATGAGGCTTTGAACCAGCTCACGCACGCGGTGCCGGAGATCGGCGTGGTGGTGGGTTTCCCGGAATACGAGCAGGGCCAGATCTATAACGCGGCGCGCCTGGTGCGCGGCGGGCGCGTCCTGGCGCAGCATCGCAAGGCCTGTCTGCCGAATTACAAGGTGTTCGACGAGAAGCGCTACTTCTCCCCGGGCACCGACGCCACCGTGTTCGATTTCGATGGCTATCGCCTCGGGCTCCTGATCTGCGAGGACGCCTGGGAGCCGAAGAGTGCGGCGCAGGCCCGCGCGCTCGGTGCAGAGGCACTGCTGATCATCAATGCCTCGCCATTCGAGATTCACAAGCAGCGCGAGCGCGAGCGGGTGATCGGCGAGCGCGTGCGCGAGACGCAGCTACCCGCCGCCTATGTGAACCTGCTCGGGGGTCAGGACGAGTTGGTTTTCGACGGTAATTCATTCGTGATGGACGCACAGGGCCAGTTGGCGCTGCGCGCCCCCGCGCTCGAGGAGGGTCTCTACGCGGCGCAGTTCGAGTGCCGCGACGGCGTCGTGGTACCGGTCGCAGGCAGCGTCGAGCCGGAGATGTCCGACGAGCACAGCGTGTATCGCGTGCTGGTGCTCGGGGTGCGCGATTACGTCAACAAGCACCACTTCAATGGTGCTGTGGTCGGCCTGTCCGGTGGGATCGATTCGGCCCTGACGCTGGCGATTGCGGCCGACGCCCTCGGCGCAGAGCGCGTGCACGCGGTGATGATGCCCTCGCGCTATACCTCGGACATGAGCCGCGAGGATGCGACCGCCCAGGCGCGCGCGCTCGGCGTCACCTTGAGCTCGATCTCGATCGAGAATCTGTTCGCCGCCACGCTGCAGGCGCTCGAGCATGAGTTCGCGGGTCGAGCGCCGGATGCGACCGAGGAGAACATCCAGGCGCGCTGCCGCGGTCTGCTGCTGATGGCGATCTCGAACAAGACCGGGCGCATGCTGCTGACCACCGGCAACAAGAGCGAGATGGCGGTGGGCTATGCGACGCTGTACGGGGATATGGCCGGCGGTTTTGCGCCGATCAAGGACTGCAGCAAACAGCTCGTGTACCGCCTGGCGCGCTACCGCAACACGCTCTCGGCCGTGATTCCCGAGCGCGTCATTGCGCGCGCGCCTACGGCCGAGTTGCGCCCCGATCAGAAGGACACCGATTCGCTGCCGCCCTACGACGTGCTCGACCCGATACTCGAGGCCTTCATCGAGGAGGACCTGTCGGTGGAGGAGATCTGCGCGCGCGGCTTCGATCGCGCCGTCGTCTCGCAGGTGCTCGACATGGTCAAGCGCGCCGAGTACAAGCGCCGCCAGGCCCCGCCCGGAGTGCGCGTGAGCGCCCGCGCATTCGGCCGCGACTGGCGCTACCCGATTACCAGCGGTTATCGACGCTGAGCGCTCGAGCTCGCAGGCCCCTCAGCGCCAGGGGGCCCACCAATGGCGATTCGACGCCACGGCGCGGTCCGAAGCCGACTGATAGTTGGCCTGGTAGACGCGCTGAATATTGCCCGCGAGATCGTTGAAGCCGAGCCGCCGATAGCAATCGGTGAGGATGTTCAGCGCCTCGCGCTCGGCCGGCGCGCCGTCGTATTGCTCGACCACGTCCTGCGCACGCTGGGCTGCGGCCAGGTAGGCGCCGCGCTTGACGTAGTAGCGCGCCACGTTGACCTCGTACTCGGCCAGGCGATTGCGCAGATAGACCACGCGGCGCAGCGAATCCGTCGCGTATTCGCTCTTGGGGTATTGCGTCACCACCTTGTTGAAGGCGGTGATGGCCTTGAGCGCCGTGGAAGGTGGCCGGCGCGCCATATCGACCCCGAACCAGCGCTCGACGGGGTAAGGGGTGCGCTCGAAGTCGATCATGCCCTCCATGTAGTAGGCATAGTCGACGCGCGGATGGGACGGATTCTCGCGCAGGAACTGCTCGGCCGCGTCCGTGGCCAATTCCTTATCGCCCTTGCGGTAGTAGACGTAGATCATGTCGAGCCGGGCCTGGCGTGCCTGAGGGCTGAACGGAAAGCGCGAGGTCAGGGCCTCGTACTGCTTGATCGAATACTGCATGTCACCGTTGTGCATGGCCCGGTTGGCGTTCGCATAGAGCGAGGCGGCGGAGACCCGCTTGACTTGCCTTGCCACCGGCCGCGTATGACAGCCCGCCAGCGCGGCCAGCGCTGCCAGGCACAGCGCGCCCCACACCGGGCGGTAACGCTTCGGTGGCAGGCCATGTGCGTGCATGATTGAGCTCAAGTGTGAACCTTAAGGCAGGTCAAGAGGCCTAGAATCTGTGCGCCGTTGATGCAGTGCAACCCATCTCGAATATGGCGCAAGTATAGCTGACCCGCAGGATGCCACCGGAGTTCCAAACCCACGTGCTCGACCTGCCCGCCTCGGCGGCCGGGCTGCGTTTCGATCAGGCGCTGGCCGCAGCCCTGCCGCAGTATTCGCGCGCGCGATTGCAACGCTGGATCCGCGCGGGGGCAGTGCTCGCCAATGGCCGTGCCATCCGCTCGAGTGAACGCGTGCAGGGCGGCGAGCAGCTCACCGTCGAGGCGCAATTTGCCAGCGATCCGAGCGTGCTGCCGCAGGCTCTGTCGCTCGACATCGTGCACCAGGACGCGGTCCTGCTGGTGCTCAATAAGCCCCCCGGCCTGGTGGTGCATCCGGGCGCGGGCAATCGCGAACACACATTACAGAATGCGCTGCTGGCGCACGATCCGCAGCTCGCGCGCGTACCGCGTGCGGGGCTGGTACACCGGCTCGACAAGGATACGAGCGGACTGCTGCTGGTCGCACGTACCCCCGAGGCGCATACCCGGCTCGTCGCAGCGCTCGCGGCTCACGAGGTGGGCCGCGAGTATCTGGCTCTGTGTGTCGGCCGGCCCACCGGTGGTGGCCGCATCGAACAGCCCATCGGCCGCCACCGCACTGCGCGCACGCGCATGGCCGTGCGCGCCGATGGTCGCGGCGCAGTCACGCACTATCGCATCGAGGAGCGCTATCGCGCGCACACGCTGCTGCGAGTGCAGCTCGAGACCGGCCGTACGCATCAGATCCGGGTGCACCTGGCGCATATCGGATTTCCAGTCGTGGGTGATCCGCTCTACGGCGCGCGCCGGCGCCTCGTGGCCGGCGCCTCGCCGGCCTTGAATGCAGCGCTGCAGGGCTTCACCCGCCAGGCGCTGCACGCACAGCGCCTGCACCTGTCTCACCCGACGAGCCGGCGAGCCGAACACTTCGAGGCACCCCTGCCCGCCGACATGGACTCGCTGCTGCGCCTGCTGCGCACCGACGCCGGACGCTGATGGCGGCATGAGCCCTCCATACCAGAGAGCCCACTGGAGCGCACCGGCCGGCGTGCACGCGGTGTTCACGCTGCGCCATGGTGGGGTCAGTCTGGCGCCGTATGAATCATTCAATCTGGCGGCGCATGTCGGGGACAACGATGCCGCGGTGGCCGAGAACCGGCGGCGCCTATGCGAGGCGCTGGCGCTGCCGCGCTCGCCGTTATGGCTCGAGCAGGTCCATGGCACCGGCGTCGTCGACGCGGATCGGCTCGAGCCAGCCGCCACCGTCCCGCGGGCCGATGCGGCACTGACCCGGGAGCCCGGGACGGTGCTCGCGGTGCTGGTCGCCGATTGCCTGCCGGTGCTGTTCGCGAGCCAGGACGGCGGCGCGGTCGGGATCGCCCATGCCGGCTGGCGGGGCCTCGCCGCCGGGGTGCTCGAGGCAACCGTGGCCGCACTGGATACGAGGCAGCCCCTGCACGCCTGGCTCGGACCCTCGATCGGGCCCTCGCATTTCGAGGTCGGCGAGGAGGTGCGCGCGGCTTTCCTGGCGCACGATGCGGCGTCCCGCAGCGCCTTCTCGAGCAATGCGCGCGGACGCTGGCAATGCGACCTGCAGGCCCTCGCCAGGGCACGGTTGGCAGCGCTCGGCGTGCAATGGGTGCATGCCGATACGAGCTGTAGCTACGCGCAGCCGCGACGCTTCTACTCTTACCGCCGCGACGGCGTGACCGGGCGCATGGCAGCCCTGATCTGGCTCGAGCGCTCCGCGACGCAATATGGCAGCGCACCCGGCCGCGCGGGACGCCCGAGTGGCTTGAATTCGCCTCCCGAACCCCCAGGAACCGGGGAGAAATCAATGCATTCAGACGCCTGAAGAGGCGCTGCCAAGGACCCACGCCCATGCGGATGGAAAAACTCACGAGCCGCTTTCAGTCGGCGCTGGCCGATGCCCAGTCGCTCGCCGTTGGCCGCGACAACCAGTTCATCGAGCCGGCACATCTGCTGCTGGCCCTGCTCGAGGCGCCCGATGGCGGCGTGCGGCCGCTGCTGATCAAGGCCGGTGTGGACGCCAATCGCCTGCGCGGCTTGCTCAACAACATCCTCGACAGCCTGCCGAAGGTCGAGGGCACGGGCGGCGACGTACAGGTATCCAACGATCTGGCTCGCCTGCTCAACGTCACCGACCGCCTCGCACAGCAGCGCGGCGACCAGTACATCGCCAGCGAGCTGTTCGTGCTCGCGGTGTTCGAGGATCGCGGTGCCGTCGCCAAGGCGCTCAAGGAGTGCGGCGCGGCGCGTGCGGCGGTCGAGAAGGCTATCGATGAGGTGCGCGGTGGGGACAAGGTCGAGGATCCAGGCGCCGAGGAGAATCGCAAGGCGCTCGAGAAATACACCGTGGACCTCACGGCACGTGCGCGCAGCGGCAAGCTCGATCCGGTGATCGGGCGCGATGATGAGATTCGCCGCACGATCCAGGTATTGCAGCGGCGCACAAAGAACAATCCGGTGCTCATCGGCGATCCGGGTGTCGGCAAGACCGCCATCGTCGAGGGCCTGGCGCAACGAATCGTCAACGGCGAGGTGCCCGAAGGCTTGAAGAACAAGCGCATCCTCGCGCTCGACATGGGTTCACTGATCGCCGGGGCAAAGTTCCGCGGTGAATTCGAGGAGCGTCTGAAGGCGGTACTGCACGATCTCTCGAAGCAGGAGGGCCAGGTGATCCTCTTCATCGACGAGCTGCACACCATGGTCGGCGCGGGACGGGCCGAGGGCTCGATGGACGCGGGCAATATGCTCAAGCCCGCCTTGGCGCGCGGCGAGCTGCACTGCGTCGGTGCCACGACGCTCGATGAGTATCGCAAGTACATCGAGAAGGACGCGGCGCTGGAGCGGCGGTTTCAGACCGTGCTGGTCGATGAGCCCTCGGTCGAGGACACGATCGCGATTCTGCGCGGCCTGAAGGAACGCTACGAGGTGCATCACGGCGTCGAGATCACCGATCCGGCGATCGTGGCGGCCGCGACGCTCTCGCATCGCTACATCACCAGCCGCCAGCTACCCGACAAGGCGATCGATCTGATCGATGAGGCGGCAGCACGGATCCGCATGGAAATCGACTCCAAGCCCGAGGCGCTCGATCGGCTCGAGCGGCGCATCATCCAGCTCAAGATCGAGCAGGAAGCGTTGAAAAAAGAGGAAGACGAGGCGTCCAAGCGCCGGCTCGCGACGCTGCGGCAGACGCTCGGCGGCCTCGAAAAGGAGTACGCCGATCTCGAGGAGATCTGGAAGGCGGAGAAGGCGGTCCTGCAAGGCGCAACCCAGATCAAGGAAGAGCTCGAGCGCGCGCGGCTGGAGCTGGAGAAGGCTCGACGCGCGAGTGATCTCTCGCGCATGGCCGAGCTGCAATATGGGCGGATTCCCGAACTCGAGAAGAAGCTCGCCGAGGCCGCGCAGGGACCGCGACTCGAACACAAACAGCCGCAATTGGTACGCAACAGCGTCACCGAGGAGGAGATCGCGCAGGTCGTGTCGAAGTGGACCGGTATACCGGTCTCGCGGATGCTCGAGGGCGAGAAGGAGAAGCTGTTGCGCATGGAGGAGGCGCTCGAGAAGCGAGTGGTCGGACAGGACGAGGCGGTACGCATCGTCTCCAACGCCATCCGCCGCTCGCGCGCGGGGCTCTCGGATCCGCGCCGCCCCAATGGCTCGTTCCTGTTCCTCGGCCCCACCGGCGTGGGCAAGACCGAGCTGTGCAAAGCACTGGCTGAATTCCTCTTCGACACGGAAGAAGCCATGGTGCGCATCGATATGTCCGAGTTCATGGAGAAGCACTCGGTCGCGCGTCTGATCGGTGCGCCCCCCGGCTATGTCGGCTACGAGGAGGGCGGCTATCTGACCGAGGCGGTGCGGCGGCGCCCGTACGCCGTCGTGCTGCTCGATGAGGTCGAGAAGGCGCATCAGGACGTGTTCAACGTGCTGCTGCAGGTGCTCGATGACGGCCGGCTCACCGACGGTCAGGGCCGAACCGTGGACTTTCGCAACACCGTGATCATCATGACCTCGAACCTGGGCTCCCAGATCATTCAGGAACTGGCCGGTGAGGGCAATTACCAGCGCATGAAGAGCGCGGTCATGGAATCCGTGCAGGCGCACTTCCGCCCCGAGTTCATCAATCGGGTCGATGACATCGTCGTATTCCATCCGCTCGGCACGGAGCAGATCCGCGCGATCGTCGAGATCCAGCTGGACTACCTGCGCCGGCGACTGCTCGAGCGCAATATGGAGCTCGAATTGGATGATCAGGCCCGTGATCTGATCGGTGCGGCCGGCTTCGATCCGGTCTATGGGGCGCGCCCGCTCAAACGCGCGATCCAGCAGCAGATCGAGAATCCGCTGGCGCAGCGCATCCTGCGCAATGAGTTCATGCCAGGGGATCGCGTGCGCGTCAGCGTGCGGGGCTCGGAACTGGTGTTCGAAAGGAAACGGCCGATTCGCGCCGTGGGATCCTAAAGCACGCGGCGAAAAGGCCGCCGGGGCCGCAATCGGCGCCAGAAGCGGCTAAGCTTGGCGCGGGAGGGATCATGTTCGACCTCAAGCGCCACATAGTCGATGTGCCGGATTTTCCGCGCCCGGGCATCCTGTTTCGCGACATCACGCCGCTGCTGCGCACGCACTTCAATGCGACGCTCGATACGCTCGAGGCGCTGTTCGAGGAGCGCGAGTGGCGTGACGTGGACGCACTGGCGGGCATCGAGTCACGCGGGTTCATCCTAGCCGCGGGACTGGCCGCCCGGCGCGGCAAGGGTTTTGTCCCGATCCGCAAGCAAGGCAAGCTGCCGCCACCGGTTGTGGCGGCGCCCTATGCCCTCGAGTACGGCAGCGGTGTGCTCGAAATGCAGCGCGGTCACGGCCGTGTGCTGCTGATCGATGACGTACTCGCGACCGGGGGCACCATGGCGGCGGCCGCACAGCTGTGCGCGCTGGCGGGCTACGAGGTTGCGGGTCTGGCTGCCCTGATCGATCTGAGGCTTTTCGGGGAGTTTCACTGCGGCGCACTGCCACTGCGCTCCGTGCTGCGCTACGACTGCGTCGATGGGCGTCTATAATCGCAGCGGTCATCACTCTTTCTCACAGCCTAAACCATGCCGTTTTACGAATACGAATGCAGCAATTGCCGCTACTACGTCGAGGTCATGCAGAGGCTCCGCGACGCCCGGCTCACGAAGTGCCCCTCCTGCGGCAAGAACACGCTCAAGAAGCTGATCTCCGCGCCCGTGTTCCGGCTCAAGGGATCAGGCTGGTACGAGACGGATTTCAAATCGGATCAGGAGCAGAAGCGCAACCTTGCCGGCAGCGAGCCCGAGCCGCCGCCAGCCGCACCGGCGGCCGATAAAGCCGCCGCCGGCCAGGACGCCAAAGCCGAAACCCCGGCTGCACCCAAGAGTGAGTCCAGCGCGCAGAAGTCGGAGCCGGCGGCTGAGAAGAACCGCCAGAGCGGCCGCTCTGTGCCCGCCAAGACGAAGCCGGCCCCAGCCGCTTCCAAGGGCGCTCGTGCGAGCAAGGGCGCCGCTACCCCGAAGCTGGCCGGCAAGCGCCCGGCAGTCCCGCGCGCTGCAGCCACGCGCAGCCCGAGCAGGGCCCGCGCGAAAGGCGCCAGGGGCCGGGGCGGCCGTTGACCGGTGAGCTCGCCAAGCTGATCGTGCGCCGCTATCTGGTCGCGGGCCTGCTGGTCTGGATTCCCATCGTTGCCACGGTCCTGGTCGTACGCTTCATCCTGAACCTGCTGGATGAGACGCTGCTGGTGCTGCCGAGCTCGCTGCAGCCGGAGGCGCTGCTCGGCGTGCATATCCCGGGGCTCGGCGCCGTACTCGCGGTGCTGATACTGCTCGCCACCGGACTGCTGGTCACGAACATCATCGGCCGCAGCCTGGTGCGCGCGTGGGAGGAGCTGCTCAACCGCATCCCCTTCGTGCGTGTGGTCTACGGAGGCGTCAAGAGCTTCTCGAGTACGATCCTGTCGAACTCGGGCAATTCCTTCAAGAAAGTCCTGCTGATCCAGTATCCGCGGGCGGGCCTCTGGAGCATCGGCTTTCAGTCCGCCTCGGACGTGCGGTTGTCGGCGGTGCAGGGCCCCGAGCCGCAGATCTGCGTTTTCATCCCCACGACACCGAATCCGACTTCGGGCTTCATCGTGCTGCTGCCGCGCTCCGAGGCGATCGAGCTGGACATGAGCGTCGATGCGGCCATGAAGATGATCGTGACTCTCGGCGTGGTTGTGCCCGCCGCGCCCGCGCCCTAACATTCGCGCCGCTTTCGGCTCCGGCCCCTTTTTTGCACAGGCTTCCAGCGTATGCGCACTCACTATTGCGGACAGATCGACGAGCGGCTGGTCGGGCAGCACGTGAGCGTTGCCGGCTGGGTGCATCGGCGGCGTGATCACGGCGGCGTGATCTTCGTCGATCTGCGCGACCGCGAGGGTCTGGTGCAGATCGTGTTCAATCCCGAGCCGCAGGGCCTGTTCGAGCGGGCCGAGAAGCTGCGCAACGAATTCGTAGTGCGCGCGCGCGGTCTGGTGCGTGAGCGACCGGCCGGCACCGTCAACGCCAACCTCGCCTCCGGCAAGGTCGAGATCGTAGCTGGCGAGCTGGAGTTGCTGAACCGCGCCGAGCCGCTGCCCTTCCAGCTCGATGAGAGCGTGAACGAGGAAGTGCGCCTGCGCTATCGCTATCTGGATCTGCGGCGCGAGATCATGACGCAGCGGCTGCGCTTGCGCCATCGCATCACGCGCTCGCTGCGCGCCTTCCTGGATGCGCGCGGATTCATCGACATCGAGACGCCGATGCTGACCAAGGCCACGCCCGAGGGCGCGCGCGACTATCTGGTGCCGAGCCGCACTCATCCCGGCAAGTTCTTTGCGCTTCCACAATCGCCGCAGCTATTCAAGCAACTGCTGATGATGGCCGGCATGGATCGCTACTATCAGATCGTGCGCTGCTTTCGCGATGAGGACCTGCGCGCGGACCGGCAGCCCGAGTTCACCCAGCTCGACGTCGAGACCTCGTTCATGACGCAGGAGCAGATCATGCAGCTCATGGAAGAGCTCGTGCACACGCTGTTTCTCGAGGTACTCGGCGTGCAGCTGCCCAAGCCCTTTCCGCGCCTGAGCTATCAGGAGGCCATGCGCCGTTATGGCTCGGATAAACCGGATCTGCGCGTGAATCTGGAGCTAGTCGATATCGCCGACCTCGTGCGTCACTGCGACTTCAAGGTGTTTGCGGCCCCGGCACAGGCCGCCGACGGCCGTGTCGCGCTGCTGCGCGTGCCCGACGGCGGCTCGCTGACGCGCAAGGAAATCGACGATTACACCGCCTATGTCGCCCGTTACGGCGCCAAGGGTCTGGCCTATATCAAGGTCAACGAACGCGCTCGCGGCCGCGACGGCCTGCAATCCCCGATCGTGAAATTCCTCGACGACGTGGCGCTGCAGGGCATTCTCGAGCGCAGCGGTGCGCGCGACAATGATCTGCTGTTCTTCGGCGCCGATCTGGCCAAGATCGTCAGCGATGCGCTCGGCGCCTTGCGTCTCAAGGTCGCGCAGGACCGCGGACTCGTGACGCCGGGTTGGCGGCCGTTATGGGTCGTTGACTTTCCGATGTTTGAATGGGATGCGACAGCCGGGCGCTGGGCGGCGATGCACCATCCGTTCACGTCGCCGCAGAGCGATGAGCCGGCTGCGCTGCGCGCGGCCCCGGGCCAGGCGCTGGCGCGTGCCTACGACGTGGTGCTCAATGGCTCGGAGGTCGGAGGCGGCTCGGTGCGCATATTCCACGAGGAGATGCAATCGGCCGTGTTCACGCTGCTGGGCATCGCTGCCGAGGAGGCCCGACTCAAGTTCGGATTTCTGCTCGATGCATTGCGCTACGGCTGTCCGCCGCATGGCGGCATCGCCTTTGGCCTCGACCGGCTCGCGATGCTCATGGCCGGCGCCGATACCATCCGCGACGTCATCGCCTTCCCCAAGACGCAATCGGCGGCCGATCTGCTGACCGACGCGCCCAGCGAGATAGCCGAGGCGCAGTTGCGCGAGCTGCACATCCGCGTACGCACGCCGCCCCAATCGAGCCCTTGAGCAGCAGGTCGTAGGAGCCCGCCGAGCTTGAGCGGGAACGCCGCCGCCGCAGTGTACGTGCACGGGTTGTGGATGCCCGGGCACGAGTCGGCGCTCCTGCGCCGGCGACTGGCAGCCCAGTGCGGCTTTCGCCTCTGCGTGTTTCATTACGACTCGGTGCACGAGGACATGGCACAGATCGCGGCGCGGCTGCAGGCGCTGCTGGTGCGCATCGAGGCGCCGCAAGTGCATCTGCTGGGACACAGTCTCGGGGGTCTCGTGATCCTGCGCTGCCTGGAGCGCTACCCCATGGCGCAACCCGGCCGCGTCGTGTTCATGGGAACGCCATCGGCGGGCTCGCGTGCCGCGCGTCGCCTCGGCTCCTGGGCCTGGGGGCGCCGCGTACTGGGACGGGCCGTGGCTGAGGAATTGCTGCTCGAGCGTTCGCGACGTTGGGACTTCGGCCGCGAGCTGGGCATCATTGCCGGCAGTTTGTCGCTGGGACTTGCCCGCCTGCTGGTAACATTCGGCGAGGCGAACGATGGCGTGGTCGCCGTCTCGGAGACGCGGCTCGAGGGCGCAGCCGATTGGACGGCGGTGCCCGTGAATCATGCGGGCCTGGTGCTGTCGGCCCGAGTCGCGCGCGAAACAGGGAGTTTCCTCGAACATGGACGCTTCAGACGCTGAATCGAGGGGCGCAGCGCTCGCATCGTGGGCGCGCGCGCACGCACGCTCGCTCGCTGCGGCGGCCGCGCTGCTGCTGCTCTATACACTGGCCGGCTTCGTGCTCGTGCCGCGGCTGGCGCGCTCGGCGGTGGTGGATTACGTGCAGGGCACGCTGCGGCGGCACGTGTCGATCGGTGCGCTGCAATTCAACCCATACACCTTCACGCTCGAGGTTCACCGCTTCGCGCTGAGCGAGGCCGATGATCGTCCGATCGCGAGTTTCGACCTGCTGCGCGTCAGCGCGTCGCTGAGCGCATCGCTGTTCGATCGGGCCTGGACACTCAGCGAGGTGCGGCTGGATGGGCCGCTCGTCTATGCCCGCATCGAGCGCGACGGCAGCTTGAACCTCGTCAAGCTCGCACCCCCGGCGAAGCCCGGACCGCAGCCGTCCTCGCCCGGCCTGCCGGCGCTGCGCGTGAAGGCGCTGGGCGTCCATGGCGGTCATGTGCAATTCGAGGATCGCAGTCGCAGCGAGCCATTCGCAGCGACGCTCAGCCCGATCGAGTTCGATTTGACCGACTTTCGTACGGCCGTGAAATTCGAGAATAAGTACCGCTTCAGTGCCGCAACCAGCGCCGGGGAGCGCCTGGACTGGTCCGGCGAATTCTCGCTGCAGCCTTTGGGATCAAGCGGACAGTTCGCGATCGCCGGCCTGAAGGCCGCCACGATCGCGGCCTATCTGCAGAACACGATTCCTTTTGCGCTCACGAGCGGCAGCCTCGACGTGCAGGGCAACTATCGCTTCGTCGCCTCGACACCGGCAGGCCTCTCATTGACACTGCCCAGCATCAAGATTCACGCGCTCTCGATCGCGCCGGCGGCGAGCGTGGAAGCCCCGTGGATCACACTGCCGGAGCTGGATTTCGACAACACCGCGGTCGTGCTCGAACAGCGCCGCGTCGCAATCGGTCAGATCAAGCTGCAGCACGCGGCGCTGCGCCTCTGGCGTGCGGCCGACGGGAGCCTGAACCTGCAACGATTGGTTGCCGGTCCTCAGACGGCGCAACCGGCTGTGGCATCGCCCGCACCGGTGCTGAGCAGCAGGGACGCGGCCAGTGCGCCGGTGAGTACCAGCGCTTCAGGAGCTGCGGCACCGCCCTGGGCCGTGACACTGGATCGGCTCGAGGTCGAGGATGCAAGCGTCGAGGCGGAGGACCGAGCCAGCGATCCGGTGGTGAAGTTGAACCTGCAGTCCATCGGGCTCACGGTGCAGAATTTTTCGAGCACGGCTGCCACGCCGTTGAACTTCACACTGCAGATGGGCATCGGTGATGAAGGCCGGCTGCAGACTCACGGTACGTTGAGCCTCTCGCCGCTGAGCGCCGCGCTCGACCTGGAGCTCAGCGAATTCGATCTGCCGCCTCTGCAGCCCTACCTCTCGCAGGCTACCGCCATCGCTCTCTACCGTGGGCGGCTTGGGGTCAAGGGCCACGTCGCCTACAGCGGCAGTCCCGCGCGCGGGGAGCCGCAGCTCGCGCTGAACCTGGCAGTCGACGTCACCAACCTCGCCACGCGCGACAATACGATGAATGAAGATCTGTTGAGCTGGCGATCCCTCCACATCGAGGGTCTGCGCTACCAGCTTGCTCCCGACAGACTCAGCATCGCGCGCATCGAGGTGCGTGAGCCCTACGCCCGCGTAGTCATCGCGGCCAAGGGTGGTCTGAACGTGACCGCTGCGTTGCAGCCCGGCGGTGCGAGTGCGAGTGCGAGTGCGGGTGCGGGTGCGAGTGCGAGTGCGAGCGCGGCGGCGGCGGCGGCGCCAGCACGCGGCGGTGCGACTGGGGCCACGGCGCGCCATCCGGCTGCAAAAGTGGCCACGGCGCCGGTCCCGGCCGCGGCACAACCGATGCCGACGCGCATCGATCGCATCGACATCCGGGATGGCGTGGCCGATTTCACCGATCATTCCGTGACGCCCACCTTCTCCGCGGCAATCAATGCTCTGCACGGCTCGATCGCGGGCTTGTCGACCGATCCGGCATCGCGCGCGAGCGTGGATCTCCAAGGCAGCGTAGATCGCTACGCGCCGGTGTCGATCAAGGGTGAGCTCAACGTGCTCTCGGCGGCGACCTACACCGATATCACCATGAGCTTCGCCAACATCGAGCTCACCACCTTCAACCCCTATTCGGGCAAGTTCGCCGGTTACAACATCTCGCAAGGCAAACTCAGCACCGACATGCATTACCACGTCGAGGACCGCAAGCTCGACGCCAAGCATCATGTGGAGATCGATCAGCTCGAGTTTGGCGATGCGACCGAGAGCAAGCAGGCCGTGCCATTGCCGATCAAGCTGGCCGCCTCGCTGCTCAAGGACCGCAACGGCGTCATCAATCTGGATCTGCCGGTCGGAGGCAGCCTGGATGATCCGACATTTCGCATCGGTCCGATCATCTGGAAGCTGGTCGTCGGGCTGATCACCAAGATTGCGACCGCGCCGTTCGCACTGCTCGGCTCGTTATTTGGCGGCGATCAGGAGCTCTCGTACATCGATTTCCCCGCGGGTGAGGCCACGCTCGGGCCGACGCAGACACAGCAACTCACGCAACTGGCCCGCGCGCTGACCGAACGTCCGCAGCTCAAGCTGGACATACCCTTGCACACACTCAATGACGCCGACGACGCGGCGCTCGAGCATGCGGCCCTCGAACAGGCGCTACTCGCCGCGCCCGCCGCGCCGGCACACACAGCGCGGCCGCGCGCGGCCGCGGCCAAGGGGACGGCCGTTTCGGCGGCGGGGGCGCGGGTGGCGGCGCTGAGCGCTCTCTACCGTGCGCAGTTCCAGGATGAGCCCAAGTACCCGGACGAGATCAGCAGCGCGGCCGATCCGGACGCGGGTCGAAGCGCATGGCTGGAGGAGCAGCTGCTGCCGCAATTCGCGCCGAGCAGCGCGCAGCGCGATGAACTCGCTCAGGCACGCGCCAAGGCGGCGCAGAGCGCGGTACTCGCCAACCCGGAACTGAAGCCGGAGCGTGTATTCCTCGTCAATCAGGACTCGGGCAGCGCGGCCGGAGATTCAGTGCGTATGGAATTGAAGCTGGAGTGAGGCGCCTCGCGCAGCGCGATGCGCCGCCATTCGTAGAGCAGCTCCAGCGCCGCGCGCGGCGTCAGCGCGTCGGGGTCCAGTGCGGCGAGGCGCGCAAGCATCGGATCGGGCGGGTTTGGCGCGGGCGGCGCCAGCGGCAGTTCGGCCTGCGTGGAGCGCGCATCCCGGCCCGCATTCAGAGCACTGTGAGCCTCGAGTTGCTGCAGCGTGCGGCGTGCAGCGGCAATGATCTCGCGGGGCACGCCCGCCAGCTGCGCGACCTGCAGGCCGTAGCTGCGGTTGGCCGGACCGTCCTTGACGGCATGCAGGAATACCAGTGACTCGCCGTGCTCGGTTGCGTCCAGATGCACGTTGGCGCAGCCTTCAATCTGAGCGGCAAGCGCGGTGAGCTCGAAGTAGTGCGTGGCGAACAGGGTGAAGGCGCGCACTCGCGTGGCGATGTGCTCGGCAACGCTGCGCGCCAGCGCCAGACCGTCGAAGGTGCTGGTGCCTCGTCCCATCTCGTCCATGAGCACGAGGCTGCGCTCGGTCGCATTGTGCAGGATGTTGGCGGTCTCGGTCATCTCGACCATGAACGTCGAGCGCCCCGAAGCCAGATCGTCGGCCGCTCCGATGCGCGTGAAGATGCGGTCGATCGGCCCGATCTCGGCTCGCAAGGCCGGCACGAAGCTGCCCAGGTGCGCGAGTACCACGATCAGCGCTACCTGGCGCATGTAGGTGGATTTGCCGCCCATGTTCGGACCCGTGATGATCAGCATCCGCCGGCTTTCGTGCAGCGACAGGTCGTTGGCGACAAACGGTGTTTGCAGGAAGCGCTCGACGACTGGGTGGCGACCCCCCTCGATGTACAGGCGCGGCTCGCCGACGAGCGTAGGTTCATTCCAGCCCAGTGTCGTGGCGCGTTCGGCCAACGCCGCCAACTGGTCGATCCCGGCGACGGCTGCGGCCGTTCGCTGCAGGTCTGCCAGCGCCGCAATCAATTGCGTGAGCACGGAGTCATACAATTCCTTTTCGCGCGCGAGCGCACGCTCGCGCGCGCCCAGGACCTGGTCCTCGAAACTCTTGAGCTCCGGCGTGATGAAACGCTCCGCCGACTTGACGGTCTGGCGGCGTAGATAGTCGGCCGGCACGCGCTCGGCGTGGGCGCGCGAGACCTCGATATAGAATCCCTGTACGCGGTTATAGCCGAGCTTGAGCCCTGGGATGCCGCTGCGCTCGCGCTCGCGGCGTTCGAGTTCGGCCATGAACTCATCCGTGTTGCTGCTCAACGAGCGCAGCTGGTCCAGTTGCTCGTCGTAGCCTGGCGCAATGACACCGCCCTCGCGCAGCACATGGGCCGGCTCAGCGGCAATGGCAACGAGCAATAGCGCGTGCTGCTCGCCATGCTCCTGTAGTTGCGCTCGCAGCTCGCCGAGCAGCGGGGAATCGAAGCACTGGAGCGCGGCACGCAACTGGGGCAGGGCGCTCAGCGAGCCGCGCAGCTGCACCAGATCGCGGGGTCGGGCCGTGCGCAGCGCCACGCGCGCGAGCACGCGCTCGAGATCCCCGATACCGCGCAGCCGCTCGCGCAGCGTCTCGAAGCGGCGCGAGTCGGCCAGCGCGCCGAGCGCATGGTAGCGCTCGCGCAACAGGCCCTGAGCTCGCAGCGGTCGCGCCAGCGCACGCCGCAGCGCACGCGAGCCCATGGCTGTGACCGTGGAGTCGAGTACGGCAAACAGCGTGGCCTGTTCGTTGCCCGAGAGGCTCTGATCGAGCTCGAGATTGCGCCGGGTCGCGGCGTCGAGCGCGAGCGCCTCCGAGCGCTGCTCGATCTGAAGCGCGCGAATGTGCGGCAGCGCCGAGCGCTGCGTGTCACGCACGTACTGCAGCAGCGCGCCCGCGGCGCACAGCGCCAATGGCAGCTCATCGACGCCGAAGCCCTTGAGATCCAACGTTCCGAGCTGATCGGTCAGCAGTCTCGAGGCGCTGCCGAGCTCGAAGTGCCAGGGGGGGCGGGCGCGCACGACGGGCTTGTGAGTCAATAACGCCTCGAACTCCTGAACCTGACTCTCGGCCAGCAGCAGTTCCGCGGGGCGCAGCCGCTCGAGTTCGGCCTCGACCTCGGTGATATCGCCGATTTCCGCGACGATGAATCGCCCGGAGGCGAGTTCCAGCCAGGACAACCCGAAGCGTTCACCCTCGCGCCAGAGCGCGGCCAGCAGCGTCTCGCGCCGCTGCTCAAGCAGCGCATCGTCCGTGACGGTACCGGGTGTGACGATGCGGACCACTTCGCGGGCCATCGGCCCACGCGTCTTGCCCGGGTCGCCCAGTTGCTCGCACAGCGCGACGGATTCGCCACGCCGCACGAGCCGGGCCAGATAGGTCTCGACGCTATGCACCGGTACGCCAGCCATGGGGACGTCGAGACCGGCGGACTGACCGCGCGAGGTCAAGGCGATATCGAGCAGTTGCGCGGCCCGGCGGGCATCGTCGTAGAAGAGCTCGTAGAAATCCCCCATGCGGTAGAACAGCAATACGTCCGGATGCTGCGCCTTGATCCGCAGATACTGCTGCATCATCGGGGTGTGATCGAGCGGCGGATCGGCGGCGCGCGGCTTATTCACGGTTTCCTTTGTAGTCATAGGCTTATACGCCGTTCCGCGGCTGGATGCGGTGCCAACGGGGGCGCCAGTTTGTCACGAACGGGGCCCGGCGGCGTGCGCGTTGGCGGCGCCGCGAGGCGCACGGAAACTCGTTGCGCTTTGAGCGCGCAAGGCGGCATATTCGCGAGCTGCCCACTGTCCTCCGGAATCCGAGCGCAGGTCCAATTCAATGAATGTCAGAACTTCCGACGCCACGATGGCCGTGTTTCTCGACCTGGAGAACATCGCCCTGGGCGCGCGTGACGCCAATTATCCGAGCTTTGATATCGAGAAGGTGCTCGAGCGCCTGCTGCTCAAAGGTCATATCGTGGTCAAGAAGGCCTATTGCGACTTCGATCGCTACAAGGACTTCAAGCGCGGCCTGCACGAGGCGGCCTTTGAGCTGATCGAGATTCCGCATGTACGTCAGTCCGGCAAGAACTCGGCCGACATCCGCATGGTCGTCGACGCGCTCGACCTGTGTTACACCAAAGCCCACGTCGGGACCTTCGTCATCATCAGCGGCGACTCCGACTTCTCGCCCCTGGTCAGCAAGCTGCGCGAGAACGACAAGACCGTCATCGGCATCGGCGTCAAGAACTCCACCTCCGATCTGTTCATCAACAATTGCGACGAATTCATCTACTACGATGATCTGGTGCGCAGGGAGCCCTCGAAGTCGCGCCGGCGCGTGGCGGCGACCGTGTCACCGGCGGCCATCGTGGCAGCCGAGAACAAAGGCCCCGAACTCACCGAGGCGCTCGAGATGGTCGTGGAGACGCTCGACGCGGTCACCGAGGAACGTGGCGAGAATGAAGCCATCTGGGGCTCGATGATCAAGCAGACGATCAAGCGACGTCATCCGGGCTTCAATGAGCGGGCCTATGGCTTCAGATCCTTCAACGATCTGCTGGCCGAGGCGCAGAAGCGCGGCCTGGTGAACCTGCAACCCGACGAGAAGTCCGGCGGTTACACGGTGCGGGTCGTGGAGCGATCCGCGCCGCGTAGCGGCTAACCGCCGACTCAGCTCGTGCCACCATAGGTCGATGGAGGAGCTCAGCGACATCGCGCTGCGGGCGCTCGCCGAGCGGTTGGCTGGGCTACTGCTCGCCTCGCGGCGGCGTGTGGCGGTGGCCGAGTCATGCACCGGCGGCTGGCTGGCGAAATGCCTGACCGACATCCCTGGCAGCTCCCAATGGTTCGAGCGTGGCTACGTGACCTACTCCAACGCCGCCAAGGAGCAGGCCCTCGGAGTCTCCGCGACCGTGATCGAGACTTTTGGCGCCGTGAGCCGGCCCACCGCCGAGCAAATGGCCGCCGGCGCCTTGCATGCCAGCGGCGCGGAGCTGGCGGTGGCGATAACGGGCGTGGCCGGACCCGACGGCGGCACCGTTGCCAAGCCGGTCGGGCTGGTCTGGTTCGCGCTGGCGCAGCGCGCCGGCGAACCCCGTGCCCTGGAGCAGCGTTTCGGGGGTGACCGCGAGGCCGTGCGTCGCGCCGCGGTGGCCACGGCACTGCGGCTGCTGCTCGCCGCGGCCTGAGTCGGGCAGCCGCTCCACGCAGCGGCTGTTCTTTGCACACTGGCCCGATTCGCTCTGGTGCGAGCGGCGCCCGCTTGCTGCAGGCCACCGCGTCGGGTCTCGGATTGCACCCGGATCTCAAGCCATTGCGGCCGCACGTCACGCTGCTGCGTGCACGGGACGCCGATGACGCGCGCGCCGAGACCGCTCGGTGTCCGTCGCTCGCGCTGCGGCTTGAGGCACGACAGTTCTATCTGGCGCAAACTCATGAACTTGTAGCGCATACCGGCACCGCGCCGCAGATGCACCGCTACACGAGGCTCGGGTGCCGGCCACTGTGCCCAGCACCCCCGAGGGCTCCGGACGGGTGACTTTCGCCATGCTGGCGCCCGTTTTGCGCCCGCGCCCCCCAGCTCGTTGTGGGATAATTCGCAATCGCCAAAACCGCTGCAGATTCTGAAAAAGGACGGCTACGATGGATGACGCTCGCACCGATAATCGCAAGAAGGCACTGTCCGCCGCGCTCGGACAGATCGAGAAGCAGTTCGGCAAGGGTTCGGTCATGCGATTGGGCGATGCCTCGGCCACCTACGATGTCGAATCGGTCTCCACCGGCTCGCTCGGGCTCGACATCGCGCTCGGCATCGGCGGCCTGCCGCGCGGACGAGTGGTCGAGATCTACGGTCCGGAATCCTCGGGCAAGACGACGTTGACGCTACAGGTCGTGGCCGAGATTCAGCGCGGTGGCGGCACTGCGGCCTTCGTCGACGCCGAGCACGCTCTGGACCCAGCCTACGCCGAGAAGCTCGGCGTCAACGTGCAGGATCTGCTCGTCTCGCAGCCGGACACCGGGGAGCAGGCGCTCGAGATCACGGACATGCTGGTGCGATCCGGGGCGGTCGATGTGATCGTGATCGACTCGGTGGCGGCATTGACGCCGAAGGCCGAGATCGAGGGCGAGATGGGCGAGCTGCAGGTCGGGCTGCACGCGAGACTGATGTCGCAGGCACTGCGCAAGCTGACCGGGAACATCAAGCGGTCCAACACGATCGTGATCTTCATCAATCAGATTCGAATGAAGATCGGCGTCATGTTTGGTAATCCGGAGACCACGACCGGCGGCAACGCGCTGAAGTTCTATGCCTCGGTACGCCTGGACATCCGCCGCATCGGCGCCATCAAGAATGGCGAGGAAGTGGTCGGCAACCAGACACGCGTCAAAGTGGTCAAGAACAAGGTGGCGCCTCCGTTTCGCGAGGCTGAATTCGAGATCATGTACGGCTCGGGGATCTCGCGCGAGGGTGAGATCATCGAGCTCGGCGCCGCGCACGGCATCATCGACAAGGCTGGCGCCTGGTACAGCTACAACGGCGAGCGCATCGGGCAGGGCAAGGACAATACACGCCTGTATCTGCAACAGCACGCCGCCACGGCCCGGGAGATCGAGGACAAGATCCGCCTCAAGCTGCTGCCGCCCAAGCGTGTTGAGGAAAAGACCGCCTAAGCGCCGCGCCGGCGCGGGTCAGAGCGCCGATGCCGCGGCAGCCGGTACGGCTGCGGTGGCACTGCTGGCGCGACGCGACTTCGGATCGAGTGAGCTGTTGGACAGCCTGGTGGCTCAAGGCTTCGAGGCCGCCACCGCGCGGGTCGTGCTCGATCAGCTCGTCGAGCGCGGCTACGTCGACGATGAGCGCTACGCGCAGCAGTTCGTGGCGCACCACGCCGAGCGCGGCCAGGGACCCCTGCGCATCCGGCGCGAGCTGGCTCAGCGCGGTGTCGGCGCCGAAGTGATCGAGGCCGCACTGGAGGGCGGCGCCGATTGGGGGCAGTGCGCGCGCGAACTGCGCATTCGCCGCTTCGGCCTCGCACTACCGCAGCACTGGCCGGAGAAGGCGCGACAAGCGCGGTTTTTGCAATACCGAGGCTTTTCCAACGATCATATCCGTTCGGCCCTGGGATCCGAGGCCGTGACTGACCTGGAGTGAATCTCAGAAGACGGCTGACAACCTATGACAGTACATCCTCCCTATATGAGTGCAGCCGCCGTGCGGCGCGCGTTTCTAGAATACTTCCGCGAGCAGGGACACACGGTGGTGGCGTCCGCCTCGCTGGTGCCGGGCAACGATCCGACGCTGTTGTTCACCAACGCCGGCATGGTCCAGTTCAAGGATGTGTTCCTCGGCAAGGAGCAGCGCGATTACGTGCGCGCGACGTCGAGCCAGCGTTGCGTACGCGCCGGCGGCAAGCACAACGATCTGGAGAACGTCGGCTACACGGCGCGACACCACACCTTTTTCGAGATGCTCGGCAATTTCTCCTTTGGCGATTATTTCAAGCGCGAGGCGATCCGCTACGCCTGGGAATTTGTCACGCGCCGCCTGCAGCTGGACCCAGCGCGGCTGTGGATCACGGTGTTCCGCGATGATGACGAAGCCGCGCGTATCTGGACACAGGAGATTGGCCTCCCCGCGGATCGTGTGACGCGGATGGGGGAGAAGTCGAACTTCTGGGCCATGGGCGATACCGGCCCGTGCGGACCCTGCAGCGAGATTTTCTGGGACCATGGCCCGGCGGTGTCCGGCGGCCCGCCCGGTTCACCCGATGAGGATGGCGATCGCTATGTGGAGATCTGGAATCTGGTGTTCATGCAGTACGATCGCGCCGCCGATGGCAGGCTGACGCCGCTGCCGAAACCCTCGGTCGACACCGGCGCCGGGCTCGAGCGTGTCGCTGCGGTCATGCAGGGTGTGCAGTCGAACTATGATATCGACCTCTTTCGCATTCTGATCGACGCGGCGGCGAGGGCGACCGGCAGTACGCAGCTGGATTCACCCTCGCTGCGCGTGATCGCAGATCACATCCGCGCCTGCAGTTTCCTCGTGGTCGACGGCGTGGTGCCCGCGAATGAAGGCCGCGGTTACGTGCTCCGTCGCATCATCCGCCGCGCGGTGCGCCATGGCTTCCAGCTCGGACAATCGCGGCCGTTTTTCCACTTGCTCGTCCCCGCGCTCGTCGAGGCGATGGGCGACGCCTTCCCCGAGCTGATCAGTGCTGCCGGACATGTCAGCCGGGTGCTCGAGCAGGAAGAGCTGCGCTTTGCCGAGACGCTCGCCGCGGGCATGTTGCAGTTCGATGCGCGCATGCGTGAGGCGGGCAGTGACCACGTCCCCGGCTCATTGGTATTCCTGCTGCACGATACCTACGGATTTCCGCCGGACCTTACGGCCGACATCGCGCGCGAACGCGGATTGAAAGTGGATCTGGAGGGCTATGACCGCGAGATGGACGCGCAGCGCGAGCGCGCCCGTGCCGCGAGCAAATTCGGCGTCGGGCCGCGCGACGGCGTGCAGATCGAGGGCCGCAGTGACTTCAGCGGCTACGAGGAACTGGAGAGTCGAGGACGTGTGCTTGCGCTGCTGCGCGATGGCGCGCACGTGGAGGCGCTGCAGGCTGGCGATCGCGGTGAGGTGGTGCTCGACCGCACCCCGTTTTACGCCGAGTCGGGCGGCCAGATCGGAGATAGCGGCGAGCTCCACGGTGCGGAGGGAGTGCGCTTTGCAGTCGAGGACACGCAAAAGCGCGGCTCGGCTCACGCGCACCTCGGCGTTGCGCTCGCCGGTACGATCAAGCTCGGTGCCACGCTGTTCGCGCGCGTCGACACGCAGCGGCGCGATGCGATCCGGCTCAATCATTCGGCGACGCATCTGCTGCATGCGGCGTTGCGCCGCGTGCTGGGCGTGCATGTGACGCAGAAGGGCTCATTGGTTGCCGCCGACCGGCTGCGCTTTGACTTCTCGCATCTCCAGCCAGTCACCGCCGCGCAGCTCGAGCAGATCGAGCGGCAGGTCAACGCACAGATCCGCGCCAATCACGAGGTGTCCACGCGCCTGATGGACACGGAGCAGGCCATCGCGGCCGGCGCCATGGCGCTGTTCGGCGAAAAGTATGACAAGCAGGTGCGCGTGCTCTCGATCGGTGAATTCTCGACCGAGCTGTGCGGCGGCACGCATGTGGCGCGCTCCGGGGACATCGGGCTGTTCCACATCATCGGTGAATCGGGCGTCGCGGCCGGCGTGCGTCGCATCGAGGCGCTGACCGGCCAGGCGGCGCTCGACCATGTCCATCGGATCGACGGACTGCTCGCTGACGTGGCGCAACTCGTACACGTTTCGCGAGAGGAAGCCGCACCCAAGGTGCGCGAAGCGCTCGAGCGCATGCGTGCGCTCGAGAAAGAGAATCGAGCACTCAAGGACAAGCTCGCGTTGAGCTCTGGCCGCGATCTGGCCGCCTGCGCCGTCGACGTGGACGGGGTGAAGGTACTCGCCACGCGCGTGGACGGTGCCGATGCGGGAGCGCTGCGCGCAGCGCTCGACCGACTCAAGAGCCAGCTCGGCTCGGCGATCATCGTGCTCGCCTCGGTCGAGTCGGAGTCCAAGGTGTTACTCGTCGCCGGGGTCACGGCGGATCAGACCGCGAGGGTTCGGGCCGGGGAACTTGTCGGCGCAGTGGCCGTCCAAGTAGGGGGCAAAGGAGGCGGCCGTGCTGACTTTGCTCAAGCCGGCGGCAACAAGCCGCAGATGCTCGATCAGGCGCTCGCCAGCGTCGCACCGTGGGTGAGTTCGCGACTCAGTGCCACGGCACATTGACGAAGTTTAATCGATTGCTGCTTGACATCGGCTTACTCAGTATCAATCGAGACAGTTCGCCGCAGAAATATATTGAATTTGTTGAGCAGCGCAGTACCCTGCGAGGTACCACTCCGTTCCGCAGCGCGACCCGGCTTCTCGGGTTGGCTCTGCACGAAGCGGCGCAGTCAATTCGTAGGACGGAACAGTGCTTATCCTGACGCGTAGAATCGGCGAAACCGTAATGATCGGCGACGAGGTCACGGTGACGGTGCTACGCGTGAAGGGTAATCAGGTGCGCCTGGGCGTGAACGCGCCGAAGACCGTTTCCGTGCAGCGCGAGGAAATCTTCCACCGCATAAAGCGCGAGCGATCCGAGTCGACTTCGAGCTGAGGCCGCGCGGCAGGCGCGCGCACCGCCGTTTTACCAGTTCGAGCCGGCGCGCGACGTGCGCTTTGCCCTCCCAGACCCCCTTGCGTATGATTGCGCCGCGTGTCGGCAGGACTGGCGCGTGACGGAGAGATGGCCGAGTGGTCGAAGGCGCACCCCTGCTAAGGGTGTAAGGGTCAAAAGCCCTTCGAGGGTTCGAATCCCTCTCTCTCCGCCAATATTTTGAGCGGCTTCCACACAGGAATCGCTATCCAGCTCATGTTGTCGCGATGGGATTCGATCCCTCGAACATAGTCAATCGGGTTCGACGAGCCGCCGCGGTCGCGGCGGCGAAGGACGCCGGCGCGCTCTGGCGCCGGCGGTCCCGAGCGTCAAGCGAGGGATGAGCGGCGTAGCCGCGAACAATCCCTCTCTCTCCGCCAGACTTTCATACCAGTTTTCAGGTAGTTGTGCGTCGGGCGCCACCGCCAGTGACAGCTTCTGGGGACAGCTGGGGACACTGTACCGCGAATAGGCGCGCGACCCGCCCCAAAGCGTGCCCCGCGCACTCCAGAGACTGCGGCAGCGTGGGCACCTCGTCGATTGAAGTCGCTGCTCTCCGCTTCCTGTTCCTTGAGACCAACCCCTTGGCTTCGCATCGCACCGGATTTGCGCCGGGAGAAAGTGATGGCCCAGCCGGGAGTAGCCCATTATGTATCTACATTGTAGACACACTGCCTGCAGTCGGGTAAACTATCAAGGTTACTAGGATCAGGAAGTGCGCCGTGCGTGTAGTCGTCAAGAAGTGGGGCAATAGCGCAGCTGTTCGAATTCCGAGCGGTATCATGCAGGCTGCTCGTCTCAATCTTGATGAGACAGTCGATGTCCGCGAACAGGGCGGACAGATCGTCATAAAGCCGATTCGAACGGGCAAATTGGATCTTGCCCAGCTGCTCGCAGGCATCACCGCCGACAACCTGCAGGGCGGCGTGGATTTCGGCAATCCGGTCGGGAGGGAATCGCTTTAGTGGCTCCTCGCTACGTGCCAGAGGCCGGCGACATTGTGTGGTTGCGTTTCAGCCCCCAAGCGGGCCATGAGCAGGCGGGCCACAGACCGGCGCTGGTCATCAGCCCCGCCGCCTACAACCGCAAAACCAGCCTTATGCTCTGCTGTCCGATGACCACTCAGGTAAAGGGTTATCCGTTCGAGGTGCTTCTAGCCGGCAACCGACCAAGCGCAGTGCTTGCCGATCAAGTGAAAAGTCTTGATTGGGTGGAGCGTAAGGCAAAGTACAAGGGAAAGGCGAAGCCCGGCGAGTTAGCAACCGTACGCGCGAAAATTATTGCGCTCGTTGAGAGCTAAGTCGACTCGGCTGGCCCTCGCGCCGACTCAATCGGCAGCTCTCGACCCCAAAGCGGTCCATAGCGAGCGTCTGCTGTTCTGTGGGCCAACGTGAACATCCGATTAGGTTATTAGGCCGACAGATAAGCCCGGCGGAATCGGCGGCGCGCACATGCAAAGACCTCGTGCTATCTCTCGTCTTTCTCTGGTACTTCTGATCCTCGGGCTGTCCGCGGTCGGCGGACTCTTGGACAACCCTTGGGGACGACCGCTACCCGTGGCGCCACACTTACTACGCATGGATCCAGTGCTCACAGGTTGGATACTTCTAGTCGTGGGCGCATTCTACTGCGCGACTACACTCGTCTGCGCATTCGCACTGTGGCGGATGCGTCCGTGGGCGCCTGCCGCTTACTTGTCGTTCGTAGTTAGCATCACGATTTACATGGTGGCGTTCATTTACCTAGTTCGCCTGTTGCATCCGCTTTGGCTGGCCCTGCTTTTTGTCGTACTTCTGGTGTGGGGACTTAACTTGGGCTGGCGCATTGTCCAGGGATGCTTTATCCCTGCTGCAAACCGGCAATGGGACCGCCCGCGAACCTGAGCCGCCTGTCATGAATGGCCTATGACGGCCAGCGTATTCTCAAACATTTATGCCAAAGGAACGGGCCGAATGAGCGAGAGCCACTGCTCTGATTGCGGCACTTGACCGATTTCTTGAAGGTCATTCGGGTGTAACAGAAACGTGCAGGGCTGTCGTAAGTCATCATAATTCGCACGTCCGCGAGCAATTCGACCTATTCCGTCCGTTCATCGCTGTGGATTCAGAAACCGTTGTGTTCCCACTCGGCGAACCTCGCCATTTCTGGCCTGCCGAGGCGCTCAGCCGGGAGGACCAGAAGCGCGGGAACGTTGAGGCGTACTACGTCGAGATGCTTAGGGCGGCGGTGCCTCCTCTGCGTACCTAAGTTGATCGTCGCGGCACTCATTGCCAGAACCTTCGAGCGGATCGCCTCATCGAGCCTTAGGTGTCCATTGCGCTCCAGAGCAGGCAGCAGGATGGGCACCAAGGCGCGCAGGCGCTTGCCACAGACCCGATCGGAAGCCTCCCACAGCACAATCAGCGCGCACGCGCGGCTTCATCGTAGAGCGACGGGCGAGTGCGGGTTCGGTATTCCGGGAACACTGCACGGTTCAGTACCCGGATCGCCGATTTCTCGTGATAGCCCGTGGTCGCGACAAACTCATCCAGGATCTTGCGTTTCTTTTTGCCCGTCGCCGCTCGATAACGTCGGCGAATAGCATTGGCGAGTTCGGCCCGCGCCGTGTGCGGCATTTTTGTGTTCATAGCGCCTCCGGGATCCACTACGACAAGCTCCCCAAGGGCGGACACTTCGCAGCCTGGGAACAGCCTGGTTTATTCGTCCCGGAGCCAAAACGGGACTTTCGACAGCGAATGCACGCGGGGGCCTGGCCGAGAGCGGCGACCAACCGAGCATTTGTCCATTCGGGTACGACAACGGAGGATATCTAGAGGCCAGTAGCCGGCGCGTCTGTCGTGGCTGATCGCGCGAATGCAGCAGCGGCCCGATGCTTACCGAAAAGGCCGCGGGTCAGCTCGAAGTAGATGCCCTTGCATTGTCGTAGCCTCGCGGCTGGAGGGGTTTCTTGAAGAGGTGCAGCGATTAACTGATGAGAGTGCAGTGCGTTATTGAAACCGGCAGCGACACAGCCATACTGGCCGCGATGAGAACAAGGGCGGTGAGCGGTTTGGAATCAGGCCAGACCGTTACGTTGGTCGGTCGGCTGCGCATCGGGCGCAGTGGCGTGCGGCTCATCCAGGCCATGCTGCTGGCCAGCGCGCCGCTCCTGGCTTACCCTGCCGAGGGGCCGTGGAGCGCCTCAGTGACTGCGACCACGGACTACGTCTTCCGAGGCGTTTCGCAGACCTACGATCGCGGGGCGCTGCAGCTGGGCGGGAATTACTTCAGTCCCCAGGGTTGGTTTGCCGGCGCTTGGGGTTCCAATGTTGACCTGTATCCCGGCGCACGATCGGCGCAGGAACTGAATCTCTACGCTGGCGTTAGCCGTCCGTTGGGCGGTGATTTCAATGCCAGCTTCGTCTATACCCGCTACCTGTACCTGGACGATCCGCGGCCCGCGCACTATAACTATGATGAGTTGACGCTGTCGGCGAGCTACCTGGATCGTCTGGTTGCGACGATCTCGTACCAGCCCGACATCACACTGTACTCGAATCTGGGCTTTGCAGACCGGCGCCCGAGCTTGGCCTATGAGCTGACCGGTCGGTGGCCGCTACCCCTAGGGTTAGCCATCGAGGCTGGCGCCGGCTACTACGATCTGCAGCGCGTCTTCGGCGTCCGCTATTGGGCGGCCGATGCGGGGATCCAGTACATCTATCGACGAGTGAGCCTCGATCTGACTCACTTTATTGCCGATCCTACCGTGGCCCGCCTGTATGGGGACGCCAGTGCGAACGGCACTTGGGTTTTGTCGGCGGTGGTGCGCTTCTGAGGCTATTGGGTCGCGCGCGCCGTACCACGGCAATGAACCGGCCGAGCCTCTCCCGGTACATACCGTTGGGCAAATCCATTTCAGCTGCCCGGAGGATGAGGTAAGCCATTGAAACACGGTGATTCTAGTTTCGACCCGGGCGCAGCCGGACCAATCGGTAGCGAACTGGAGCGCGCGCTGCTGTGCCGAGTCAGCGCGGGAAACCGGGATGCGTTCCGTGAGCTGTATCTGCGCTATCACCGCCGCCTAGCACGGTTTCTGACCCGACTGATGCCTCGGTATGAGGACGCGGAGGAAGTCATCAACGACACCCTGTGGGTCGTCTGGCAGCGTGCCGGCGAGTTTCGCAACGCCTCGCGCGTATCGACCTGGATCATGGGTATTGCCTATCGCCGCGCCCTGAACATGATTCGCCGTGCCAGCACCCACGAGCGCGCGATGAGAATGGAGATCGCGGAATCCGAAGCCACCGCCAGCGATAGTGCCCAGGGGCTCGAGCAGCAGCAGCTGCTCGATTCGGGGCTTGCGCAGTTGCCGCTCGAGCAGCGCTTGGTGCTTGAGTTCACCTATTACCTTGATCACTCGTGCGAGGAGATTGCCGAGATCATGGAATGCCCAGTCAACACCGTAAAGACACGTATGTTCAATGCGCGGCGCAAGCTGCGGACGATTCTGGCCGGCTCGGCGTCGGGTAGGGAGAACGGCCCTGAATAAATATCCGGAAGACAGCCGCTGTGAGGAGGAGGCCGCACGGCTGTTGCCTTGGCATGTGACCGGGCGACTGAGCGCGAGCGATGCCGCGCGCGTGGCGCGTCACCTGGAGCGCTGCGCGACCTGTCGCGACGATGTGGCCCGTGAACGCGCTCTGCGCACGCTGTTGAAACCAGAGCCCAGTCTGGAATACGCACCGCAACCGGGCCTGGCTAAGACGCTGGCCCGCATTGACGAGTTCGAGCGCGAGGCTCGCGCGGTCCCCCTCAGCTCGGCGCCCCCCCCGGGAGTGCCTGCGCGCCGCTTTGGCGCTGCGCACTGGCTCGCTGCTGCGGCCCTCGTGCAGTCCATTGCCCTCGGCGTCGTGGGCACGTCGCTGTATCATCGCTCACCCCCACTCCAGGACCGAGCACCGCGGTACACGACGTTGACTTCGGTTCCTGTGCCGGTGGCACTTGGATCGCGTATCCGCGCAGTCTTCTCGCCCGGCATGTCGCTGGACGCGCTCAACTTGCTGCTCACGCAGAACGCCCTGACCATCATCCGGGGTCCGAGCGATGCGGGCGCCTACACCCTGGCTTTTTCGGATCCACGTTCGGCGACGGAGCGTCTGGACGCGGCCATTGCGGCGCTGCGTA
Organism: Steroidobacteraceae bacterium; assembly: GCA_049508555.1. Lineage (GTDB taxonomy): Bacteria > Pseudomonadota > Gammaproteobacteria > Steroidobacterales > Steroidobacteraceae > FEN-1191. The sequence goes on along the minus strand of JBELAR010000001.1, from coordinate 15,256 downwards.
CGGATACACGGGTGATGTTTGTTGAGCCTGCGGTGAACGAAGCGGGTGGCGACAGGTGAGATGGTTTGCCGGCCCGCTCGCGCTCTGCCTGATGGCGTGCACATCGGGTCAGTCGCTGCGCTCGAGCGCAACGCTGTCGCTTGCGGCGCGCGCATCGCCGCAGCGCTATATCGTGGTCACCGTCCGCAATCCCGTGAGTTTGCCGCATGCTCGGGCCGCTTCTACGTCCCGTGGCTACGATGGCGTCGGCCCCTACTTGGCTGGAGGCGTGGCGCGAACGGTGAGTCGTGCGCTGGCGAGGGATTACCGATTACGTGAGAGTGCCAGCTGGCCTATTGCCCTGCTTGATGTGCACTGCCTTGTGTATGAGTTGTCCGAGGACATGGACCAGCAGCGGTTGCTCGCGGTCCTGGCCCACGATGCTCGGGTCGAGTCGGCGCAGCCGTTGCTCAATTTCGAAACTGCTGCCGGCGGCTACAACGACCCGTATGCGCAACTGCAACGCGACGTGCAGCAAATGAGTATCGCGGACGCTCAGGCCTTAAGTCGGGGAGCCGGAGTCCGGGTGGCGGTGATCGATACCGGAGTGGATACGGATCATCCGGATCTCCCGGCCACGATTGCTTCACGCAATTTTGTCGACAACGATACCCAGTCCTTTCGCACCGATGCGCACGGCACGGCAGTGGCCGGCGTGATTGCGGCGGTCCCGAACAACGGCATCGGCATCGTCGGCATTGCGCCGGATGTTTCGTTGCTGGCCTACAAGGCGTGCTGGCGCGCATCGGCCATCGGCATCGGGGCCGTGTGCAATACATTCACACTGGCCCAGGCGATTGCCGCGGCGATTGAGGCGCGCGCGGACATCATTAACTTAAGTCTCGGCGGCCCGAGCGATCCATTGCTTACCCGGCTCGTTCGGCGGGGGTTGGACGCTGGCATTATCGTGGTGGGAGCCGTGCCGTCGGACGGGCTACGAAACTCCTTTCCAACCGACATAACGGGTGTGATTGCCGCAGATGCTATCGAAGCTAACCATATGAGTGCCGGTGTGGTGGAGGCGCCGGGGCGCGATGTGGTGTCGCTGGCCCCAGAGGGCCGCTACGACTTCTATTCGGGCAGCTCGCTCGCGACAGCCGAAATTACCGGGATCATAGCGCTGCTTCGATCGCAACGCAGTCGCCTGAGTGGGCAGGAAGCGCAGATGCTTCTGACCGCCTCGGCTGGCGTGGACACGCCTGCCTCGCGACCCTCCGTGCCGAATGCCTGTGCGGCGCTGGGGTTGCTCCTGCACAAGTCGGGTTGTGCTGGGAACTTGGCGCAGAACTAGCGCGGCCACAGCGCTCAATCGAGGCAAGCTCAACTTTTTTGTCGGTTCTTCGCAGGCCGTTAAAACCTTCGCTGACGTTCCCGGCACGCACTGGCAGGAGCGAATTTGTGCCTATGGAAGCGAGTAGCCAGGATCCTGGATTGGTGCGCGACGATGGCCGCGATTGCGAATTGTTGCGGCGGATCGCGGCAGGGGAGCGACGGGCGCTCGAGCAGCTCTATTTCAACTATCACAGCCGATTGGGCCGCTTCCTGTCGCGTCTGAGCCCCAGAAGTGATGCGCTCGAGGAGGCGATCAACGATACCTTCTGGATCGTCTGGCAGAAGGCCGGGCGGTTCCGGGGCGACTCGCAAGCCTCCACATGGATCATGGGCATCGCTTGGCGCTGCGCGCTTAAAGCGCTGCGACGCAGCGCTCCGCTGCCAGCCGAGCGCGGGTTTGAGAGTCTCCAAACCGGTTCCGCTAGCGATAGCACGCAAGCCGTCGAGGAACTGCGCGAGTGGCTTGAGAGCGGGCTGCGCTCGTTGCCAACCGAGCAACGCGCGACCATGGAATTGGCCTACTTCATGGGCCATTCGTGTGAAGAGATCGGCACAATCATGAATTGCCCCATTAACACCGTCAAGGCACGCATGTTTCAAGCACGAATCAAGTTACGTAATCTGCTGCCCGCTCTGGGCGGGGGTCCGAATCAGGAGCAGAACCATGAGTGACCTCAATCGAGCCCATCAGCAGGCCTGGGAAATGATTCCGTGGATCGTCAACCACAGCGTGACACAGGCGGAATACCGCGCAGCGCAGGAACACCTGCGCCTTTGCGCGGATTGCCGTGCGGAACTGGCGTTTCAGGAGCGCGTACAGGCTGCGTTGAGTGCTCCGCAGGCTGACCTTGGCGACGTTGAGAAGGGCTGGCACAGCCTATGCGCGCGCCTCGACAACGGGGAGAGGTTCCCTCCTCGCCGGCGCGAGCCCGACCCGGAGCGAGCGGGTGCGTCCATGCATGCCACAACCCGGTGGCTCGTGGCCGCGGTGGTGGTTGAGGCCGTGGCGCTGGGGGCTCTTTCTGCGGCATCCCGGATCAACAGGGTTGCATCGCAGCCGCCGAGCGCCTACCACACGTTGTCTGACCCCGATCATGTGAGTGCTGCCGCTACCATTCGAGTCGTGCTGGCGCCAGGCATGACACTCGAGCAGCTACGAGTCTTGCTCAACGCCGCGCATCTGCAGGTGGTCGCCGGACCCGGGGATGCCGGAATCTGGTCGCTGGCGCCCATCACCGATGCAACCGCTGCCGCGACCGAGGGGGCGCTGCGCGAGTTGCGCAGGAACCCACACGTCCGCCTCGCCGAGCCTATCGATACAGGGTTACGCGCTTCACGACCATGACTACTCGTCTATGTGACGATGCTCGAATCCGGGAGTTGCCATTTGCGCGCTGACCCAGCCGCGGCCCCGCTGCCCCTTCGCCGGCTGCCCCTGGTTACGCTGTATGTGAGTGAGCGTTGCAACTCGCGTTGTGTCTCGTGTGACTACTGGCGGCATGGTCGCAACGACATGAACCTGGCGGCGGTGGCGCGTTTGCTGCCCAGTCTGGCTCGACTACGAACCCAGGTGGTGCTCCTATCCGGCGGCGAACCGCTACTCAATCCCGACTGGGCGCCGATTGCGCAGTTGCTGCGGGCGAACGGTCATCAGGTATGGCTGTTGACTTCGGGTCTGGCCTTAGCCAAGCACGCGCCCCGCGCGGCCGAGCTGTTCGATTCCATCACAGCGTCGCTGGACGGAACCGATTCCGAGACCTACGCGGCGATTCGCGGTTTGGACGCGTTCGATAAGGTTTGCGAAGGCATTCGCGCGGTGGGCGCCCACGGCTTGCCACCGAGCATTCGAGTCACACTACAGCGTGCCAACTACCGGCAATTGCCGAGCTTCGTCGCGTTGACGAAGGCGCTTGGCGCTCGCGAGGTTTCCTTTCTCGCGGTCGACGTAGCGAACCCGCACGCCTTCGGCCGCACGGATGATTTTGGCGCTGATTTGGCGCTACACCCGGAGGATTTGCCGGTTTTCGACCAGGTCTTGCGTTCCCTGGAGCAGGATAATGCCGAGGAATTTCGCTCTGGGTTCATCGCAGAAAGCCCGCAGAAGTTGCGGCGCCTCCTGCAATACTTCGCCGCCATCCAAGGGCAGGGGACGTACCCTCCGGTTCGATGCAACGCGCCGGAATTCTCCGCTGTGATTGGTGCGAGTGGCCGCGTGCAACCGTGCTTTTTTATTTCGGGACCTCCCGCCGCTCAAATATCGGGCGCCGGCGCGGCACACGACGGTGAGCTTGCGGCTGTGCTCAACAGCAATTCCATGGTGGGGCTGCGCACGGCCATCCGGACGGGTGCGCGTATCGAATGCAGGACCTGCGTTTGCACGCTGTGGCGAGATCCCGACCACATCGAGACCTCGGTCCGAACAAGGGGACCGGCGTCGTCGGCGACTGTGTGACCGCTAATCTCACAGTAGAGACGCTTGCGGCCTACGAGCGTTGGGCGCCTCTGTACCCGCCGATCCCACACAACCCGCTGATGCGAGCCGAGCAGCGGGCGATGGTCAAGCATTGGCCCGCTGTGGAGGGTCGGCGGGCATTGGATCTCGCCTGTGGTACCGGACGCTATTCGCGAGTACTGACCGAGACACACGCCGCGCACATTGTCGCTTTGGATGTCTGTAGCCCCATGTTGGCGCAGGTATCCGGTGCAAGCCGAGTGCGTGCGAGCATGATGGATCTGCCCTTCGGTGACGAGTCGTTCGACGTCGTGATATCGGGACTTGCACTGGGTCACGCATCCAGCATCCGCCCCTGGATGGCTGAGGTCGCCAGGGTGCTCGGCCAGGGAGGCGCATTGTTGTACTCGGATTTTCATCCCGAAGCGGCTCGTGCGGGGCTGCCGCGTACTTTCAAAGACCAGAGTGGCTGCACCTTCGCAGTGCCACACCATTGCTACGAGCTGTCGTTACAACAGGAGGCAGCCGCAGCGGTCAATCTGAGAATAAACGCGATCCATGAGATCCGAGTGGGATTTGAGCTGCAGGAGCGGTTTTCGGGATCGGACGAGTTCTACCGTCGATGGCACGGTCTGCCAATCGCGCTGGTCGTTCGCGCTCGCAAGTGCTGATAACGTGATGTTCCGCGACGGTCTGACATTCATCAATGCTCAGATGGGCGGTGATACGACCACCTTGCGCATTCGCGGCTCATCTATTGCTGCGTTGGGGGCGGCTCCCCATGCAGGCGATCGAGTCATCGACTTGCAGGGCGATCGGCTGTTACCGGGGTTGATCAATGCACATGACCATTTGCAGCTTAATAACCTGCCTGACCTCGAATCGGTTACACACTATCGTCACGTGCGCGAATGGATTGCAGATATCAACACGCGTCGGGGATCCGATCCGGCATTCGAAGCGCGTGTCGCCGTCCCTCGCGATGAGCGTTTGGCTATAGGTGGAATGAAGAACTTGTTGAGCGGCGTCACCACCGTCGCGCACCACGACCCGCTGTATCCAGACTTGTTGAATCCATGCTTTCCCACGCGGGTCGTCACTGATTACGGCTGGTCTCACTCCTTGTACATGGACGGCGAACAGAAAGTGCGCAGCGTGTATCAGAGCACACCCCCTGAATGGCCATGGATCATCCACGCGGCTGAGGGGCTGGACCAGGAGGCGGGGAATGAATTTGAACGTCTCGATGCGCTTGGCTGCCTTGGGCCAAATACCTTAATAGTGCACGGCGTCGCCCTCGACCGCGCACAGCGATTGCGGCTCGAACGTGCCAGGGCGGGACTTATCTGGTGTCCGTCCTCGAATCTGCGATTATTCGGCAGGACTGCGGACATCACCGACCTGCTAGCAGCCGGGCGGGTCGCACTCGGTACTGACTCGCGCTTGAGTGGCGCGCGCGACTTGCTCGAGGAGCTTGGGGTCGCTGCAGAAGCGGGCCGGTTAGATGATCCCACGCTGCAATCGCTGGTGACTCACCACAGCGCGCGGCTATTGCGGCTGTCCGATCGCGGCACACTGCGTGCGGGAGCTCGCGCCGATATTTTGATCCTTCCCGCGAATATGCCGCTCGCGAGGGCACGGCGCACCGATGTACGTCTCGTGCTACTGGCGGGTATCGCACGCTACGGGGATAAAGACTACGCCCTGAGCACGGCACCTATCTCGCATTGGGTCGAAGTGCGCGTCGATGGCAGAACGAAGATGCTTGACACCAGCCTGGCCGCGATTCTGTCCAACGCCAGCGCAAGCGCAGAGGGTCTCGAGCTTGTAAATGTGACCTGGCGGGCAGCATAAGCATGTCCAGACACATCCTGCTGATCAACCCGACGATGACGTCGCGACGCAGCGCCCGGTTTCCGCTCGCGGTGCTCAATTTGTCCGCGTCGCTCGACGGCAGGTACGAATCCAGCATCATCGACGGCAATATCGACCGGGACTTCGTCGCCACCACGATACGTACCCTTGAGGGCGGACGCGTCGATGCAGTCGGTATCAGCGTCATGGGAGGCCCACAGCTTCGAACGGCGATATCCGTCTCGCGCGCTATCCGCACGAGGTTTCCGGCAACACCCATCATCTGGGGCGGCCACTATCCGACCATCTGCGCCGAAGCCAGTCTCAATACGCCATACGTTGACTATGCGATCAGAGGCCAGGGAGAGGCCACGCTCTGCGAAATCCTGGACGCACTGTTTTGCGGCGATGACGCTGCGCTTGCTTCGATTCCGGGACTGTCCTGGCGCTCGGGGGAGCGAATCGTCCATAACCAGAATCGTGCGTTTGCAACGGCAGGTCTTATGAGAAGGCTGCCCTACGAGCGATTGGGGAACCCGCTGCGCTATCTGGGCAGAACCTATCTCGGGCGGCGCACGATCGGTTACCAGGCCGCTTTGGGTTGCCGATTCCGCTGTACCTTCTGCGGCGTGGCGGCCATGTTTCGGGGCAAAACTGCGCTGCCGGCGCCAGAGCGGCTCGAACAGGAGCTGCAGTTCCTGACGGCGCAGTACGGAGTCGACTCGGTTAATTTCTATGACCATAATTTTTTCGATCGTGAGGTCGACATGGTGCCGCTGCTCGAGGTACTGGCGAAATTTCAGTTGCCGTGGTGGTGCTTTGCGCGCTCTGACGCGCTGTTGAATCTATCAGAGCGTTCTTGGGCGCTGGTCCAAAAGAGTCAGCTGCGGATGGCCTATATCGGCGCGGAATCCCCTAGCGACTGGCTGCTGCACGATGTCCGCAAGGGCACCCGAATCGATCAAACTCTCGAAGCCGTCGAGCAGTGCCGCCGCCACGGAGTGATTCCGGAATTGTCGTTCATGCTGGCGCCTCCGCAGGACCCTGAGGGCGAAACAGAAAAAACCTTCGCGTTTATCCGTCACATCAAGCGGATCCATCCGAAGACGGAGATCATGCTCTACGTGTACGCACCGCTGCCGCCGGCACCCTGCAGCAACAGTGCGCAGGTCGAGCGTTCCGTGAGCGCGCTGCGGGACGGCTTCGGCAGGCCGCTGGCGTTTCCAGCGACCGCCGATGAGTGGGCCCAACCCCAATGGATCAGGTACTGGTGCCACACCGACACACCGTGGCTCACTCCGCGTTTGCGCAGTCGGATCCGCGATTTCACGACCGTTCTCGGGTGTAGATTCCCGACCATCACGGACGTCCGCTCGCCATCCTGGGGCAAGTTGGCGCTGCGCACGCTCGCATCGTGGCGCTATACACGTCAGCGATATGAGCGCCCATGGGAGCTCGAATGGTCGAAGCGCTTCATCCGCCTGTGGGATCCGCGCGTTTCGGGCCTCTGATGCACAGGTAGCCGAAGTTGCACGTCGCCCAGATTAGTTTCTTCGCCGACCCTCAAGGGCGCGCCCCGGAGCAGCTTCTACTCGACTGGCCGACTCTGGTTGATGTGGCTGAAGCCGCGTCCCGCGCGGGCATCCGAATTTCAGTCGTACAGGCTTGCCGCAACTCGCAGCACCTGATACGCAACGGCGTGAGCTACCATTTTCTGCCGTTCGGCCGAGGCATCGCGACCGTGAGGGACACGGCCGGGGCGCTTGCCGAACTGCTGCGCAAGATCGCTCCCGAGGTGCTGCACGTACAAGGTCTCGGCTTCGCGCGCGACGTTCTGTCCCTGGCAGCCGACACCACGGGAATTCCGCTCCTGCTGCAGGATCACGCAAACCGACCGCCACGGCCGTGGCGGCGTCGAATATGGCGACGCGGGCTAGCTGTGGCGTCGGGAATCGCATTCTGTTCAAAGCGGCAGGCACAGCCGTTTGTAACTGCCGGTCACATACAGCCGCGCACAAAGGTATATGAAATTCCTGAATCCACCAGTCGCTTCGCGCCGGGCGATAAGGAAGAAGCACGCCGCGCGACCGGTCTGAAGGGCAGCCCGCTGCTACTGTGGGTTGGACATCTGGATGCCAACAAGGATCCGCTCACGATGTTGGAGGGCATCAGCAAGGCTGCACCCGTGCTGCCGGATCTGCAGGTTTATTGCTGCTTCGGTACTGCACCGCTGCTGCACGCGGTTCAACGTCGAATTGCCCTCGATCCGCTATTGCGCGGCAGAGTTCATCTGCTGGGCCGCGTACCCCATGACAGAATCGAGCAACTGATGCGGGCGGCCGACTTCTTCGTGTTGGGCAGTCACCGGGAAGGTAGCGGCTATTCTCTGATCGAGGCGCTCGCCTGCGGATTACCGCCAGTCGTAACTGACATCCCATCGTTTCGCTCGCTCACCGGGGACGGCATTGTGGGGGCACTGTGGCAGTGTGGCGACCCGCGCGAGTTGTGCCAGGCTCTGTTGTCGCTGGCGTCAAAGCCGCAGCCAACAATACGTGAGGCGGTACGAGCGCATTTCGATGCGGAGTTGTCTTGTACTGCGCTCGGCCGAAAACTGCATGCGATGTACCAGGATCTGCTGCAACGCCAGCAGATATGAATGTCCCATGAAGATACTGCCAGCTGTATGGCGTCTGCTTGACCGGCGGCAGCGACGACGGTTGGTCGTGCTGCAACTGCTGTGTGCACTTATGGCAGTCTCGACTGTGGGTGGAATTGCCGCGGTGGTGCCCTTCTTCAGCGTACTGGCGGATCCAAATGCGGTCGATCGTAGTGCGTTGCTGCACTTTCTCTATTTACACTTGCACTTTGACAGTGAGCGCCGCTTCGTCCTCGCGCTTGGAGCGGCGTTTGCTAGCGTAATCGCGCTTGCAAATGCCATCAACCTGATTGGGTCGCTGACGATGAATCGCTTCGCTTTCCAGGTCGGTGACACGTTTTGTGCAGCCTTATTCGAAGAATACCTTTACCGGAGCTACGCGTTTCATTCGATAACCAACAGTTCGACGCTGTCGAGCAAAGTACTTTATGAGACCGCCCGAGTCACCACAGGAATCCTCCAGAGCGGCCTAATTCTCATCACCAACCTGGTGACAATCGCTTTCATCGTGGCCTCGATCGTGTTTTTCAACCCGCTGGTCGCGATCGCTGCTTTCGCCACATTGACCATAAGCTACGGCGCAATCTACGCCATGGCCCGCGGCAAGCTGCTGCGAAACGGGCTGAAGGAAAGTCACGAATTCGTCGCGCGGACCAAACTGGTCGGCGAGAGCTTCGGCGCGATCAAGGAGATCATCCTGCAGCAGGCGCAGCCGCTGTTCGTCGATAAGTTTACGGAGCGTTGCAGATCGATTTCCAAGACGATAGTCAGCACCCTTGCAATCTCGCAGAGCCCGCGTCACTTTCTGGAATGCGTTACTGTTTGCAGCCTGGTCGGAACCGCCCTTTACTTGAGTGGCCGCAGCGAGGTAGCGAGTCCGTGGATCGCGCAGCTCACGTTCATTGGGCTTGCCGCTTACCGGTTATTGCCCGCATTGCAGCAAGCTTTTGCGGCCATTGTGAGGATCCGTGGAGAGCGTCCGGCGTTCGAGGGCATCGCCGCCGATTTGCGGCAAGCACGGGCGGGCAGACCCCTGCTTCGCTGCGCTCCGACGGATCGCTCCTGGCGCGGCAGGCCCCGCCACGACATCAGGCTGGAAGCCGTCTCGTATCGTCATACCGCCGAGCTTCCGGCCGCAGTCTCGAATGTTACGCTGCGCATTCCGAGCGGCGCAATGGTCGGATTCATCGGCGCCAATGGCTCGGGCAAAACCACTCTGGTTGATCTGTTAGCCGGGCTGCTGGTCCCGGAGTCAGGGCACTTGGCAATTGATGGAATGGTCGTCGATGACGTCAATCGCCGTGCTTGGCAATCGGTAATTGCCTACGTCCCGCAGCAGATCTTTCTGCTCGATACCGCGCTGTCCGAGAACATCGCCCTTGGAGTCACGGTTTCTCAGATCGATCTGACGCGTGTCCGCTCGGCGGCCACGCTCGCCCGATTGGACGACTGCGTGGCGGCATTGCCCAACGGATACAGCGAAGTGCTGGGTGAACGAGGTAGCCGCCTGAGTGGTGGGCAGCGACAACGTTTGGGGATCGCGCGGGCGCTGTATCGTGACGCCTCGGTCTTGATCATGGACGAGGCGACCGGTGCGCTGGACGCGGCCGCCGAGCAAGCGATAGTCGATACGCTGCAGGCACTTCGGCGAGATCGGACGATTCTGCTGATCGCTCATCGCCGCACCACGCTCCGGCATTGCGATCTGATCTTCGAGCTGGAAGCCGGGAGACTAATCCGAAGCGGAAAGTACGATGAGCTGATGGCGACGCCAGAGGTGTGTGCGGCCTGGTAACTTTGCAAGCGCAGCTAAGTCTGATAGTCGCAAGCACCCGAATGTCGGAAACTAAGGCGCGAGCTGAAGCACTCCTCCATTGCGAGATCTAAAATATTGGTGGATGCCGCTGGTATGACACAGCTGTGGGCTGTCTCTGAACGAACGCTCGGACGCGATTCGCGTGATGAAGAAGGTGTGAGATCCTATGGACTCAAAACTCAAGATATCGAGTTCGCGAATTCCCAGCGCCGTTTCCGGGCAAGGCAGAGCATAGTTATTGGATCGCTGGATCCTGAAAGGGAGACGATCCCACTCGACTTGTACGTTCTTGTGGTGGGCACCAAGCTGATACGCAATAGCGCGATCCTGGGCGGCTATACTCGAGAGCGCGACTCGGCGCGCGGTCTTCATCGTCGCAATCGACTGGCTCGTGCTGCGAAGTGCCAACGTGAAATAATCCGGTGCAATGTGACCTATCAGATCCATCGGAAAGATGTTGCTGTGGTGACCATCGTCCACTGAAACCAGAACGACCGGCCGCGGACGAATATAGAAAATCATCAGCTGTTGAACCGCGGCAGGCGGCATCGAAAAATTGTTCGGATCGGAATGTTTCCGCATCGCGCGATTCTGCAACCAGCGGTTCCAAGGCCGATATGGCCAGCGAACGCAATACTGCGCTCCGTGCCGAATTTCGAACAAACCGATTTGGGATGCCGCCAGGCTCGGATCCCGGATCTGGCGCAGATGCAGCACTCCCAGCGTGTGCCGCGATTCCAGATCTACAAAGTGGAGCGCAGGCTCCGAGCCCTCTTTCATAGTCGAGATGATCTGCTCGCCGAGACCCACCGCGAGGGTCAACGGCCTGAGTGCTGCGACAACGCTGTTACGTGTCACATCGAAATTGCCGCCGGCGGCGAACATGCGTACTTCAACGGCTGCCTGCGGCTCGCGCAACGCGATCGCCGACCACTGCGGCAATGCTCGAAGTTTCTGCTTCAAGGCTGTTGGTAACCACCGGCTCATGGCGGACGCACCCATTTATTGCGGCACCTTGCGCTTTTGAAACAACAGGATCATGAACCGGCAGGTGAGGACGTGCAGCCACGCATTTCGGCCGTTTCGAGTCGCATCGATGCCATGGGCGTGCCGCCTGCTTGACGGCGGCAGTCCGCGAAACACCCGCTCGAGCGTGAAGTAAGGCGTGCTTTGTGCGGCGAAATCGGCCACGCGTCGCCGCACAATAGGTCCTTGTGCGCCTGGTACGGAGAAATGACCAGCACGCCACAGCCGAGCGGCATTGCGCCACCACCAGGCGTATCGCAGGTCACCGATGAAGTACGGACTGAGAACGCTTGCCAGGACTTTGCCGTCCGGCGCCGTGAGAGCATGAAATTTCGCGAACAGTTCCTGTAATCGCTCGATGAGATTGAGGGGCGCCATGTTCGAGATAACCAGGTCCACCCGTCGCCCACCGGCTACAGCATTATTGGCCAGGAAATCGCGATAGCTCCCGGTTTCGAGCGCGATTGACCCGGCTTGGATGAGGTCCTGACAATGGGCGGCAAAATACTCGGACATCCCAGGGTCGACATCGTATGCGTCGACGGTAAAGCCGCGCTCGGCAAAGAATCGTGCGTCGATACCCGGCCCAGCTCCGAAGTCGAAGAGGGCGGCGCCCGGAGAGGCAACCCTTAGAACGAGTTCCTGAAATGCCGAGCGCGCCCGGCGGTCCGAGTGCAATGCAGTGATTGCTTCGACGTAGTCTTTGCCCGTATGGATAGTATTCATTCTAGATTTTGGCCAAGTGGCGCTCAGCGCTTCCTCATGACGATCAGAAAGTGATCGCCCATCGATCGGAGCAATGGCCAACCTGACGCTCGCCGGTCGATACGCCACAGCCGCTCATACCAATAGGGATGCCGTTCACGAACCGACGTCAGATAGGGGGGCGGTGCGAATAGGCAAAGGCCGCGATAATGCGCGAGTCGGAAATTGCGCTCGTAGGGACGATAGAATTGGCGCGGTGTGTAATAACGAGTCCAGATGGTGCGCTTATTCATGCTCACTGGCACGACGTCGCGGGCATAACGCACCACGGCCCTGGCCCAACGCCTCCGGCCCAAGTAATACGCCACTTCCCACGGACATATGCGGCCGATCACCGAGAAGATCAGCACTCCCCCGGGCCTGAGGAGCCGTGCACACTCGCGCGACACCTCATTTTGCTCCGGCACACAATTGAGCGGACCGAGGTTCGAATACGCCCCGTCATACTCACCTGTTCCGTCGAGTCTTTGGAGCTCGTGCGCACCGATGTTCAGCGCTTGCACTCGATTCGCCACCCCTTCGCGCAGCGCACGATCGTGGGTTCGAGCAACCATCTGGACCGACCAATCGGTTGCCGTGATGCGATGTCCACGATGCGCCATGCGGATGGCATCCAGTCCGGTGCCGCAACCCAGATCCAGCAATCGACTGGGGGAGGTGAATGCGGCATCCAGCCAGCGCCACATTTCCTCACGCAAGTGCTGGATCTGCGAGTTATTACCACGCGGGCCATCGTAGTCGGCGGCGACGCTGTCGAACGCATCGCGGGTCTCGCGCAGCGAGCGTGATGAGTTGTCATCCGTCATGACGCGGTGACCACAACAGCTCAAGGATCTCTGGTATGTTGGAGCAACGATGAAAATCGCACTGGTAGTGCCCGGCGGTGTGGACCGCTCCGGTGAGCACCGTGTCATTCCGGTGATACTGGCGCTGATTCAACGATTGGCACAGCATCACGAGGTGCATGTGTTTGCGCTCGCACAGGAGGCCCTGCCGGCGGACTGGTCGCTGTGCGGCGCCGCAATCCACAATATCGGCGCCCAATTCACGCGCGCGCGCGCGGTAGCCGCAATTCTGCGGATCAACTCCGCCAAGCGATTCGACGTGGTGCAAGCCATCTGGTCCGCCAACTGCGGGTGCGTGGCGGTATTGGCCGCACGCCTGATCGGTGCACCCAGCGTGGTCCATATCGCCGGCGGCGAACTTCTGGCGTTGCCTGACATTCAATATGGCGGCCGGATGAGCTGGAAGGGCCGCTTGCGGGAAGCCTTGGTGTTGCGCTCGGCATCCGCCGTTACCGCCGCGAGCGCACCAATGCTGCGTGCGCTCACGGCACTCGGACACAGCGCGCAGCGCGTGCCGCTGGGCGTTGATCTGACCGCATGGCCGCCGCGCGAACCGGTGGCGCGCCGCGCGGGCGAGGCCGCCAGACTGATTCATGTGGCCAGCCTCAATCGTGTCAAAGACCAGCCGACGATGTTGCATGCGCTGGCAGCGCTGGCCTCCTCAGGTTTGAAATTTCGGCTTGACGTCGTGGGTGAGGATACGCTGCACGGCGCAATCCAATCACTGGCGGAAGAGCTCGGACTCGCTGATAAGATCCGTTTCCACGGGTTTCTGCCACAGCCGGCACTACGACCGATCATGGAGGCGGCCCATCTCCACATCATCGCTTCACGCCATGAAGCCGGGCCGGTGGTGTTTTTAGAAGCCGCCATTGTCGGCGTGCCCACGGTGGGTACGGCGGTGGGACACATCGCGGAGTGGGCGCCAACTGCGTCACGCGCGGTTGCCATCGGTAACTCGGCCGCGCTTGCTGCGACCATAAGCGCACTGCTAGAGGATGAGGACTTACGCCTGCAAGTGGCCCGCGAGGCCTATCGACGCGGCACGAGCGAGGATGCCGATTACACCGCGGCCCAGTTCCAGCGCCTCTACCGAACTTTGGTGAGCTGATCACCCGTCGATCCCGCTGCTGTGGGCGGCGGTCATGGGAATCACCGCTTGCGCAGTGGCGGCGCGAATGGCCGCTACGGTGGGCACTCGCGCATGTCCGGATAGGACCCACTGCACCATACGCCGGGTCTGCGATTGCCGCATCCAGGGGCTGTGCGCGGCCCAGTCCTGCCTAGCGGAGAGTTGGCGCTGCGCCTGTTGGACGTGATTGGGAAACAGGCGGCGATATATGTAACGGAGCGCTTCGGGTACGGAATTGGACCATTCGATGCCGGGAAAAGCTTGGGTCCACATGTTCGACAGCGATACGTCCACAAGCCTGTATCGCTCGCAGACGCGGCGCAACGGCCATGGACACTGGGCTCGGGCGAGCACCAGTATTGGCGTTGGTATGCTCGAGAGCTGGTAGCGGGCGGTCAGTAGCAGGGGAGGATAAGCCCACCAGGAAGCTGGTTCGCCCTGTGGCAGCAGAACACGCTCCCAGTCTTCGCGACTCAAACGACTTGCGAGTCGGGAGATGTCGTGCAGTTGCAGCAGGCGCACCGCGCGCGTTCGGATGTTCCCGGCCGCGTGTAGCAGCAAATGCAGCATCAGCGCCGCCACGGACGGATATGGATTGACGCCCGGAAGCGCGGGCCGTGGCAGCAATCGAGCGGTGATATCAGCGGTCGCGATCGGCAACGGCTCGGCGATCCTTTCATGCAGTTCGATCTTCACTGGGTTGTCACCATGTTCGGCCCAATCGGCGGGAGCGACAGAACCGATAGCTTCAAAGATTCGCTCCCGCCCCGTGTTGCCGGTCTCGAGATAACCCAGCATCGCGAGCAGTCGCGTCGCCGCGGCGGCGTCTCGCGGCCGCACCAGCAGATCAATGTCGGCCATGGGTCGCTCGCCGGCCTGGTAGATGCCAAGTTCGTGGAGCGCGACCCCTTTGAGCGGCAGTATGGCCACTTGCTCAATGTGCGCCGCCGCGTCGATGTTCGCCAGCACTTGGACAATGCGCCGCTGGCGCACGAGTGTGTGGGCCCTCTGAGCGCTCAGAAATTGCTGCCACGCTGCAGGGCCGCGCCAACGCAGTGTGCTCGACAGCAGTGGGGTTACGCCATGCATCACCGCGACGGCGAGCGCGATCTGCCACTGGAAGGCATTCCAGTTTGGCGCCGTCGCTGACGCACTGATGAGCTCGCAAGCGAGAGTTTCCGTAGTATCGCGCAAAGCTCTTTCAACGGCTCGAAGCTCGGGCAGTGAGCCGTCAATCTCCATGCTGCACCGCTAGATCGGCAGGCGCTCTGGTGGCGTGCCCGGGTGACGATGTGCAGGTTCGAAACCAGCGTTCATCGGCAATCAGATACGACCATCG